>NZ_ALNS01000005.1:0-225583 GCF_000286655.1 Enterobacter sp. SST3
CCCGCCGTTTTCATTAAAACTGCACGCACACCGGCTGATCGACACGCATCACCGACTCCTGCGCGAAGCGAGACTTATAAATCCCGCGTAACGCTTCGATGTTCTTCTCGCTCTGCGCATCTTTACCGTGGATCAGCATCAGCGCCTTGCTCGGCTCGCGCGCCACTTTTCCGTCGTTCCCCAGCCACTGCCCGCGGGCATCAAACACCGTTAAGCCATCGCGAAAGCGCGGCGTCACGTCCTGGTCAACAAACTGCTGCCACTCGTTGGGGGTAATCTGCGCCCCGGCAGGACGGTTCAAGCCGAAATAGAGCGTGGTTTGCTGCATCTGGCTATCCGCTTTGCAGGTCTCCACCGCCGCGTGTTGCGATGGCGCGCTGCAGCCCGCCAGCATCAATAATGCCGCCGCCATTAACCCTGTTTTGATTGTCATGCTTCGCTATCCTCATTGTTATAAGCACAGGGATATCACAGGAAAAGACGGATTTTGGCAAGAAAAAAGCCGGGTGCGCTTGCGCTTACCCGGCCTACGGTTTTCCGTGGGAAAAATTATTCCGGCTGCAGCTTAGACGGCGGCGCGGAGTGGTAATGCGCGTCGGCTTCCGCAAAGCGTTTCTGCATGGAGGCAGACGGTGCTTTACCCAGCAGGCTGAAGACCACGATACCGATGCTGCCGAAGATGAAGCCAGGAATGATTTCGTACAGGCCCAGCCAGGCGAACTGTTTCCAGACGATAACGGTCACCGCACCGATAATCATCCCCGCCAGCGCGCCGTTACGGGTCATACGGGACCACATGACGGAGAACAGGACGACCGGACCAAACGCCGCACCGAAGCCCGCCCACGCGTAGCTCACGAGACCCAGCACGCGGTTTTCCGGGTTGGCCGCCAGCGCAATCGCCACCAGCGCCACCAGCAGCACCATAAAGCGCCCTACCCACACCAGCTCTTTCTGGCTCGCGTTTTTACGCAGGAAGGCCTTATAGAGATCTTCAGTGATTGCACTGGAGCAGACCAGCAGCTGACAGCTCAGGGTGGACATCACCGCCGCCAGGATCGCAGAGAGCAGAATACCGGCAATCCACGGGTTAAACAGAATCTGCGCCAGTTCGATGAACACGCGCTCGGCGTTCTGGTTCACCGCGCCCGCCTGCGCCGGGTTGTTATTAAAGTAGGCGATACCGAAGAAACCGACCGCACACGCGCCCGCCAGACACAAAATCATCCACGTCATGCTGATGCGACGCGCATGAACGATGGTGTGATGAGAATCCGCCGCCATAAAGCGCGCCAGAATGTGCGGCTGACCGAAGTAGCCCAGACCCCAGCCCATCAGGGAGACGATGGCGACAAAGTTCAGCCCTTTCAGCATGTCGACGTTTTCAATGCTCTTCTGCTTGATCACTTCCAGCGATTCGCCAAAGCCGCCAACGGTGAAAATCACAATCACCGGGGTCAGGATCAGGGCAAAGATCATCAGGCTCGCCTGCACGGTGTCGGTCCAGCTTACCGCCAGGAACCCGCCCACGAAGGTATAGAGGATGGTCGCCGCCGCACCGGCCCACAGGGCGGTTTCGTAGCTCATGCCGAAGGTGCTTTCGAACAGGCGCGCGCCCGCCACGATGCCGGAGGCACAGTAGATGGTAAAGAACAGGAGGATAACCACGGCAGAGATAATGCGCAGAATGCGGCTGTTATCTTCAAAGCGTCCGGTGAAGTAGTCCGGCAGCGTCAGGGCATTGTTGTTAGCCTCGGTATGCACGCGCAGACGGCCCGCCACCAGCTTCCAGTTGATCCACGCGCCCACGGTCAGACCGATGGCGATCCAGCTTTCCGAGATGCCGGAGATAAAAATCGCACCCGGCAGACCCATCAGCAGCCATCCGCTCATGTCCGATGCGCCCGCGGAGAGTGCGGTCACCATCGGGCCTAAACTGCGTCCGCCCAGAATGTAGTCGTCAAAGTTTTTCGTGGAACGCCACGCCAAAAACCCTATCAGGATCATGCCAAAAATATAAACGAGAAATGTCACCAGCATCGGTGTGCTAATTGCCATTCAAATTCTCCAAAAGTGTCGAGCGACAACCATCCGGGTTGCCTTGTTATATGATCACCGGAACGAGGTGACGGTATCTTGTGTTTCGGTTGGGCGCGCTATCCTGCCGTATGCGCCCTCCGCTGACAAACGATTTAACACTGCATTTACATCAATTTCATCCCCGGTTTGATACGAGTTTCCTATAGGTTGCACTCGCTCACGCTTTTACGGGTTGCACCTTTGAAAAGTGTTAACTCCCGCATAAAACCAGGCTTTCCGCGACAAAGCCAGCACGTTTTTCCAGCTAACCATTCGTTAACAATCCATTCATTTTCTGGGTTGCAAACCAAGTCACATTTAACATGGTTGCACAAAGTTGCAACATGGTGGATATTTCACGCTAACGACCAAACACGATGAAAGCACAACAGGAGCTTTGGCATGGGTATGACCACCATGGGGGTTAAGCTGGATGACGCGACCCGCGAACGGATTAAGACCGCAGCAACCCGCATTGATCGCACGCCGCACTGGTTAATTAAGCAGGCGATTTTTAACTATCTCGAAAGACTCGAGAGCGACGAGGGCCTGCCGGAGCTGCCTGCCCTGCTCGCCGGTGCCGCCAATGAAAGCGAGGACGCGCCAGCCGCTGGCGATGAAAGCCATCAGCCGTTCCTCGAATTCGCCGAGCAGATCCTGCCGCAGTCCGTCAGCCGTGCCGCCATCACCGGTGCGTACCGTCGCGCCGAAACCGACGCCGTACCGATGCTGCTGGAGCAGGCCCGTCTGCCGGAAGCTATTGCCGCACAGGCGCACAGCCTGGCGTACCAGCTGGCTGACAAACTGCGTAACCAGAAAACCGCCACCGGCCGCGCCGGGATGGTTCAGGGTCTGCTGCAGGAGTTTTCCCTCTCCTCACAGGAAGGCGTGGCGCTGATGTGCCTGGCGGAAGCGCTGCTGCGTATTCCGGATAAAGCCACCCGCGATGCGCTGATCCGCGACAAGATCAGCAACGGCAACTGGCATTCGCACATTGGCCGCAGCCCGTCGCTGTTCGTCAACGCCGCGACCTGGGGCCTGCTGTTCACCGGCAAACTGGTCTCGACCCATAACGAAGCCAACCTGTCCCGCTCCCTGAACCGCATCATCGGCAAGAGCGGCGAGCCGCTGATCCGCAAGGGCGTGGACATGGCGATGCGCCTGATGGGCGAGCAGTTCGTCACCGGGGAAACCATTGCCGAAGCGCTGGCGAACGCCCGCAAGCTGGAAGATAAAGGTTTCCGCTACTCCTACGACATGCTGGGCGAAGCGGCGCTGACCGCCGCCGACGCGCAGGCCTACATGGTTTCTTACCAGCAGGCGATCCACGCCATCGGTAAAGCGTCCAACGGTCGCGGTATTTATGAAGGCCCGGGCATCTCCATTAAGCTCTCCGCCCTGCACCCGCGCTACAGCCGCGCGCAGTACGATCGGGTAATGGAAGAGCTCTACCCGCGCCTGAAGTCCCTGACCCTGCTGGCGCGCCAGTATGATATCGGCATCAACATCGACGCCGAAGAGGCCGACCGTCTGGAGATCTCCCTCGATCTGCTGGAAAAACTGTGCTTCGAACCGGAGCTGGCGGGCTGGAACGGCATTGGCTTCGTGATCCAGGCCTACCAGAAGCGCTGCCCGTTCGTCATTGATTACCTGATTGACCTGGCCAGCCGCAGCCGCCGTCGCCTGATGATCCGCCTGGTGAAAGGGGCCTACTGGGACAGCGAAATCAAACGCGCCCAGATGGAAGGGCTGGAAGGCTATCCGGTCTACACCCGCAAGGTCTATACCGACGTCTCTTACCTCGCCTGCGCGAAAAAGCTGCTCGGCGTGCCGAACCTGATTTATCCGCAGTTCGCCACCCACAACGCCCACACCCTGGCGGCCATTTACAGCCTGGCCGGGCAGAACTACTACCCGGGCCAGTACGAATTCCAGTGCCTGCACGGCATGGGTGAACCGCTGTACGAGCAGGTGACCGGTAAAGTGGCGGACGGCAAGCTTAACCGCCCGTGCCGCATTTACGCCCCGGTGGGCACCCACGAAACCCTGCTGGCATATCTGGTGCGTCGCCTGCTGGAAAACGGCGCGAACACCTCCTTCGTTAACCGCATCGCCGACACCACGCTGCCGCTCGACGAGCTGGTCGCCGATCCGGTGCAGGCCGTTGAGAAGATGGCGGCGCAGGAAGGCCAGATTGGCCTGCCGCATCCGAAGATTGCCCTGCCGCGCGAGCTGTACGGCCAGGGTCGCGTCAACTCGGCGGGGCTGGATCTCGCCAACGAACACCGTCTGGCGTCCCTCTCCTCTGCCCTGCTCAACAGCGCGCTGCAGAAGTGGCAGGCGAAACCGATGCTGGAGCAGCCCGTTGCTGACGGCGACATGCAGCCGGTCATCAACCCGGCGGAGCCAAAAGATATCGTCGGCTACGTGCGTGAAGCCACTGAAGCGGAGGTGGATCAGGCGCTGGACAGCGCGGTGAATAACGCCCCTATCTGGTTCGCCACCCCGCCGCAGGAGCGTGCCGCCATTCTGGAACGCGCGGCGGTGCTGATGGAAGACCAGATGCAGTCGCTCATCGGCATTCTGGTGCGCGAAGCGGGTAAAACCTTCAGCAACGCCATCGCCGAAGTGCGCGAGGCGGTCGACTTCCTGCACTACTACGCCGGTCAGGTGCGCGATGATTTCGACAACGAAACCCACCGTCCGCTCGGCCCGGTCGTCTGTATCAGCCCGTGGAACTTCCCGCTGGCGATCTTCACCGGCCAGATTGCCGCTGCCCTGGCCGCAGGCAACAGCGTGCTGGCAAAACCGGCGGAGCAGACCCCGCTGATTGCCGCACAGGGCATCAACATTCTTCTGGAGGCAGGCGTACCGGCGGGCGTGGTCCAGCTGCTGCCGGGCCGCGGTGAAACCGTGGGCGCCAAACTGACCTCCGATAACCGCGTGCGCGGCGTGATGTTTACCGGTTCGACCGAAGTGGCCTCGCTGCTGCAGCGCAATATTGCCACCCGTCTGGATGCGCAGGGTCGTCCTACGCCGCTCATCGCGGAAACCGGCGGCATGAACGCCATGATCGTCGACTCCTCTGCCCTCACCGAGCAGGTGGTGGTTGACGTTCTGGCCTCTGCCTTCGACAGCGCCGGTCAGCGCTGCTCCGCCCTGCGCGTGCTGTGCCTGCAGGATGACGTGGCGGACCACACGCTGAAGATGCTGCGCGGCGCGATGGCCGAATGCCGCATGGGCAACCCGGGCCGTCTCACCACCGACATCGGGCCGGTGATCGACGCGGAAGCCAAAGCCAATATTGAAAACCACATTCAGGCCATGCGCGCGAAAGGCCGTCCGGTGTTCCAGGCGGTGCGAGACAACAGCGAAGACGCCCGCGAGTGGCGTTCCGGCACCTTTGTGCCGCCTACGCTTATCGAGCTGGCAAGCTTCGACGAGCTGAAAAAAGAGGTCTTCGGTCCGGTGCTGCACGTGGTGCGCTACAACCGCAACAACCTCAACGAGCTGATTGAGCAGATCAACGCCTCCGGCTATGGCCTGACGCTCGGCGTGCATACCCGTATCGACGAGACCATCGCGCAGGTGACCGGCAGCGCCAAAGTGGGCAACCTGTACGTTAACCGCAACATGGTTGGCGCGGTCGTGGGCGTGCAGCCGTTCGGCGGTGAAGGCCTCTCCGGCACCGGTCCGAAAGCGGGCGGTCCGCTCTACCTGTACCGTCTGCTGGCGAACCGTCCTGAGAACGCGCTGGGCGTTACCCTGGCGCGTCAGGATGCGGAGTATCCGGTGGATGCGCAGCTGAAAACCGTGCTGACCCAGCCGCTGGACGCGCTGATTAAGTGGGCTGATAATCGTCCAGAGCTGCGTGCGATTGCGCAGCAGTACGGCGAGCTGGCACAGGCCGGTACGCAGCGTCTGCTGCCGGGGCCGACCGGCGAGCGCAATACCTGGACGCTGATGCCGCGCGAGCGCGTTCTGTGCGTGGCGGATAACGAGCAGGACGCGCTGGTACAGCTGGCCGCTGCGATGGCCACCGGGTGTGAAGTGCTGTGGCCGGACGATGCGCTGCATCGCGACCTGGCCAAACAGCTGCCGAAAGCGGTCTCGGCCCGTATTCACTTCGCGAAAGCCGATGCGCTCCTGACGCAGCCGTTCGATGCCGTCATTTACCACGGTGATTCTGACCAGCTGCGCGAGCTGTGCGAGCAGGTTGCGGCCCGCAGCGGGGCAATTGTTTCGGTGCAGGGCTTCGCGCGCGGGGAAACCAACCTGCTGCTGGAGCGTCTGTACGTGGAGCGCTCGCTCAGCGTCAACACCGCGGCAGCGGGCGGTAACGCCAGCCTGATGACCATCGGTTAATCGTGTAAACTTTCCCCGGTGGCGCTACGCTTACCGGGGCTACAAAACAACCGTAGGCCGGATAAGCGCAGCGCATCCGGCTTTTTTACACGGAGGAGATGATGAAAAGAGTATTTCTCGCAGGCGCAGCGCTGCTGCTGAGCGCCAGCGCGCTGGCCGACGAGTGCGACAAAGCGACCACCCAGGTTGAACTGAATACCTGTAGCGCGCAGCAGTACCAGGCTGCCGACAAAAAGCTCAACCAGACCTATCAGGCCGCCGTCAAACGTGCGGAAGCCCCTCAGCGCGAGCTGCTGAAAAAGGCGCAGCAGGCCTGGATTGCCCTGCGCGACGCGGACTGTGCGTTTATCGGTTCGGGGACGGAAGGCGGCAGCGTTCAGCCGATGATCGTGAATCAGTGCCTGGCGGAGAAAACCGTGGAGCGCGAGGCGTTTCTGGCCTCGCTGATGC
The DNA here is from genome assembly GCF_000286655.1 of Enterobacter sp. SST3. Classification (NCBI taxonomy): domain Bacteria; kingdom Pseudomonadati; phylum Pseudomonadota; class Gammaproteobacteria; order Enterobacterales; family Enterobacteriaceae; genus Enterobacter; species Enterobacter sp. SST3. Next base: position 6,895 of record NZ_ALNS01000005.1, read on the forward strand.
AGTGTGAAGAGGGCGACTTAAGCTGCCCTCTCCCACCGGGGAACTAGCGCAAGCGGATCCCTTCGATAATCATCCGCTGCACGTTCTCCAGGGTGCTGTGGAAAAACGCTTCGTCCTGGAGCGTTTTTCCGGTCACCGCCTCGACCTGGGCCGCAAAGTCAGCGTAATGCTGGGTGGAGGCCCAAATCATAAAGATCAGATGATGCGGATCGACCGGGGCCAGTTTTCCGCTGGCCACCCATCCGGCGATAATGGCCGACTTATCGTCCACCAGCTGCTTTAAATCTCCGGTCAGCTCCGCCTGCAATAGCGGCGCGCCCTGCAGCATCTCGAGGCAGAACAGCCTTGATGCCTGCGGGTAATCGCGCGACACCTCCAGCTTCAGGCGTATGTACTCTTTGATCGCCACCAGCGGGGCCAGCTCCTCGCGGAACGCTTTCAGCGGCGCCAGCCAGATATCGAGGATCTGCTGCATCACCGCGACATAGAGCGCCTCTTTCGACGGGTAATAGTAGAGCAGATTGGTTTTGGATACCCCGGACTGCTCCGCCACCTGCTCCAGGCGCGTGCCGTGAATGCCAAACTGCGAAAAGGTCTCCAGCGCCGCGCTGAGGATCGCCTGCTTCTTGGCGCTCACCGCCTGCGAACGTTTACCTGGTGTTTTCACTGCGCCTTGTGTCATTCCCGCTCTCCTTATTCTGCGTTGCCCTCAGCATAGCAAAACCCCCGTCTCGCCACGACATCCTGCACCCCGATCGCGCATGAATGCCTGTTTTCTGTGCAATGTTTTTGACCAGTTAGTCCACATTTAATCGCATCAAACCCCCAACCTATGATTAACACATTAATAACACTGCCATTTTTAAAACTGGCACTGCCTTTGCAAAAACACCGTTACACCTGCGACGTAATGAAGAGAGGTTCGTGATGAAAATTGGCGTATTTGTACCCATCGGCAACAACGGCTGGCTTATCTCGACCACTGCACCGCAATACATGCCGACCTTTGAGCTGAATAAAGCCATCGTGCAGAAAGCGGAGCACTACCATTTCGACTTTGCGCTTTCGATGATCAAACTGCGCGGCTTCGGCGGCAAAACCGAATTCTGGGATCACAACCTGGAGTCCTTCACCCTGATGGCCGGGCTGGCCGCGGTCACCTCGCGGATCCAGATCTACGCCACCGCTGCCACCCTCACCCTGCCCCCGGCGATCGTGGCGCGCATGGCCTCCACCATCGACTCCATCTCCGGCGGACGCTTTGGCGTCAACCTGGTCACCGGCTGGCAAAAACCGGAGTACGAGCAGATGGGTCTCTGGCCGGGCGACGATTACTTCTCTCGCCGCTACGACTACCTGACCGAGTACGTGCAGGTCCTCCGCGACCTGTGGGGTACCGGTAAAAGCGATTTCAAGGGCGACTTCTTCACCATGAACGACTGTCGCGTCAGCCCGCAGCCCTCGGTGCCGATGAAGGTGATTTGCGCCGGGCAGAGCGACGCCGGGATGGAATTCTCTGCGAAATACGCCGACTTCAACTTCTGCTTCGGTAAAGGGGTTAACACGCCTGCCGCCTTCGCCCCGACCGCCGCGCGCATGAAAGAAGCCGCCGACAAAACCGGGCGCGACGTGGGCTCCTACGTGCTGTTTATGGTGATTGCCGACGAAACCGACGACGCCGCGCGCGCGAAATGGGAGCGCTATAAGGAGGGCGCCGACGAGGAGGCCCTGAGCTGGCTCACCGAGCAGAGCCAGAAGGACACCCGCTCCGGGGCGGATACCAACGTTCGCCAGATGGCCGACCCGACCTCCGCGGTCAATATCAACATGGGCACGCTGGTCGGCTCGTACGCCAGCGTCGCCAGGATGCTGGACGAAGTGGCAGCCGTGCCCGGTGCGGAAGGCGTTCTGCTGACCTTCGACGATTTCCTCACCGGCGTGGAGACCTTCGGCGAACGCATCCAGCCGCTGATGCAGTGCCGCGCCCACATCCCTGCCGTCACGAAGGAGGTAGCGTAATGACAACCCTTAACGCACGCCCGGAAGCCATCACCTTTGCGCCGCAGCAGAGCGCGCTGATCGTGGTGGACATGCAAAACGCCTACGCCAGCCAGGGCGGTTATCTGGATCTGGCGGGGTTCGACGTCTCCACCACCCAGCCGGTGATCGCGAATATCAAAACCGCCGTCGCCGCCGCGCGCGCCGCGGGCATGCTTATCATCTGGTTCCAGAACGGCTGGGATGACCAGTACGTTGAGGCCGGCGGTCCCGGTTCACCGAACTTCCACAAGTCGAACGCCCTGAAAACCATGCGTAAACGGCCCGAACTGCAGGGCAAGCTGCTGGCGAAGGGTGGCTGGGATTATCAGCTGGTGGATGAGCTGGTCCCGCAGGCGGACGATATCGTCCTGCCGAAACCGCGCTACAGCGGCTTTTTCAACACGCCGCTCGACAGCCTGCTGCGCAGCCGGGGCATTCGCCATCTGGTGTTCACCGGGATCGCCACCAACGTCTGCGTGGAGTCGACCCTGCGCGACGGCTTTTTCCTCGAATATTTCGGCGTGGTGCTGGAAGACGCGACCCATCAGGCCGGGCCGGAATTCGCCCAGAAGGCGGCCCTGTTCAATATCGAAACCTTTTTTGGCTGGGTCAGTAACGTTGCGGAGTTCTGCGACGCCCTGACTCCTCCGCTCGCCCGTATCGCCTGAGGAGACACACGATGCCGAAATCCGTAATCATCCCGCCGGGCACCAGCACGCCCATCGCCCCGTTTGTCCCCGGCACCCTTGCCGACGGCGTGGTGTATGTCTCCGGCACGCTGCCGTTTGATAAAGACAACAACGTGGTGTTTATCAACGACCCAAAGGCGCAAACCCGCCACGTGCTGGAGACGATCAAAACCGTGATCGAAACGGCGGGTGGCACGATGGAAGACGTGACCTTCAACAGCATCTTTATTACCGACTGGAAAAACTACGCCGCGATTAACGAAATCTACGCCGAGTTCTTCCCCGGCGATAAGCCGGCCCGGTTCTGCATTCAGTGCGGGCTGGTGAAGCCGGACGCGCTGGTTGAGATCGCCACCGTTGCGCACATCGCGAAGTGAGGCAGGCATGAAACTCTCCGTCTCACCGCCCCCGTATGAGGGTGCGCCCGTGGTGGTCCTTATTGCCGGTCTCGGCGGCAGCGGCAGCTACTGGCTGCCCCAGCTGGCCGCGCTGGAGCCGGAGTATCAGGTGGTATGCTATGACCAGCGCGGAACGGGCAATAACCCCGACGCCCTGCCGGAAGGATACAGCCTGGCACAAATGGCGGACGAACTGGCCCAGGCGCTGGCTGAGGCCGGGATTGCCCGCTACAGCGTCGTCGGCCATGCGCTGGGGGCACTGGTCGGCCTGCAGCTGGCCCTCGACCGCCCCGACGCCCTCACCGCGCTGGTGTGCGTCAACGGCTGGTTGACCCTCAGCGCGCATACCCGCCGCTGCTTTCAGATCCGCGAGCGCCTGCTGCATTACGGCGGCCCGCAGGCGTGGGTTGAGGCGCAGCCGCTGTTTCTCTACCCGGCAGACTGGATGGCCGCTCGCGCCCCCCGTCTGGAGGCCGAAGAAGCGCTGGCGCTGGCCCACTTTCAGGGAAAAGCCAACCTGCTGCACCGGCTCAGCGCCCTGAAAAAGGCCGACTTCAGCCGCCACGCCGCGCGCATCCGCTGCCCGGTCCAGATCATCTGTTCCGCCGACGACATGCTGGTGCCCTCTGTCTGCTCGTCTGAGCTGCAGGCGGCCATCCCGCACAGCCACAGCGCGTTGATGCGCCAGGGTGGCCATGCCTGCAACGTCACCGAGCCGGACACCTTCAACACCCTGCTGCTGAACGGGCTTGCCAGCCTGCTGCACAGTCATGAACACGCTTTATAAGGAGCCTTAATGAGCGAAGCCATTACCCCCGCCGCGCTGGAAACCCTGTTCACCGGCGCCCGCACCCATAACGGCTGGCAGGATATTGCCGTCAGCGACGAGACGCTGCGCGAAATCTACGACCTGATGAAATGGGGGCCAACCTCGGCCAACTGCTCCCCGGCACGGATTGTGTTTGTGCGAAGCGCGGAAGGAAAAGAGAAGCTCCGCCCGGCGCTCTCCAGCGGCAATCTGGAGAAAACGCTCACCGCCCCGGTCACGGCGATTGTGGCCTGGGACAGTGAATTCTACGAGCGCCTGCCTGAACTGTTCCCGCACGGCGATGCCAGAAGCTGGTTTACCGCAAGCCCCGCGCTGGCGGAAGAAACCGCCTTTCGTAACAGCTCGCTGCAGGCCGCGTACATGATTTTCGCCTGTCGCGCGCTGGGGCTGGACACCGGCCCGATGTCGGGCTTTGACCGACAAAAGGTCGACGAGGCCTTTTTCACCGGCACGACGCTTAAAAGCAATCTTCTGATCAACATTGGCTACGGCGACCCGGGCAAACTTTACGGGCGCCTGCCGCGCCTGACCTTCGACGATGCCTGCGGGCTGGCGTAAGGAGCGATCATGACGACACCGGATAAGCAAACCTTTCGCGACGCCATGGCCTGCGTTGGCGCGGCGGTGAACATCATCACCACCGACGGCCCGGCGGGGCTGGCAGGCTTCACCGCCAGCGCGGTGTGCAGCGTTACGGATTCACCCCCCACCTTGCTGGTGTGCCTGAACCGCGGCGCGTCCGTCTGGCCGACGTTCAGCGAAAACCGCACCCTTTGCGTGAATACCCTCAGCGCCGGACAGGAGCCGCTCTCAAACCTGTTTGGCGGCAAAACGCCAATGGAAGAACGCTTCGCCGCCGCCCGCTGGCAGGCGGGCGACACCGGATGTCCGCGTCTGGAGGATGCGCTGGCCTCGTTTGACTGCCGCATCAGCCAGGTGGTGAGCGTTGGCACCCATGACATTTTGTTCTGCGACATCGTTTCGATTATTCGCCACCCGGCGCCGCAAGGGCTGGTGTGGTTTGACCGCGGCTACCACGCGCTAATGCGACCCGCCTGTTAAGGCGCTCTAAGGAGACAGACCATGTTCGGATTTCCCCACTGGCAGTTGAAATCGACCTCCACAGAAGCTGGCGTGGTCGCGCCGGATGAACGCCTCCCGCTCGGGCAGACGATGGTGATGGGCGTCCAGCACGCGGTCGCCATGTTTGGCGCCACGGTGCTAATGCCGATGCTGATGGGACTCGATCCCAACCTCTCGATTCTGATGTCGGGTATCGGCACCCTGCTGTTCTTTTTTGTCACCGGCGGGCGCGTGCCCAGCTATCTCGGCTCCAGCGCCGCCTTTGTCGGGGTGGTCATCGCCACCACCGGGTTTAACGGCCAGGGAATCAACCCCAACCTGAGCGTGGCCCTCGGCGGCATCATCGCCTGCGGTCTGGTGTATACCCTGATTGGTCTGGTGGTGATGAAGATCGGCACGCGCTGGATCGAACGCATGATGCCCCCCGTCGTCACCGGCGCGGTAGTAATGGCGATCGGTCTGAACCTTGCGCCGATTGCGGTGAAAAGCGTCTCCGGCTCGCCCTTTGAAAGCTGGATGGCCGTCGTGACCGTGCTGTGCATCGGTCTGGTGGCGGTATTTACGCGGGGCATGATCCAGCGGCTGCTGATCCTGGTCGGGTTGATTGTCGCCTGTCTGGTATATGCCCTGCTGGCGAACGTTTTTGGTCTCGGCAAGCCGGTTGATTTTACGCTGCTGCATCAGGCCGCCTGGTTCGGCCTGCCGCAGATCACCTCCCCCACCTTTAACACCCAGGCGATGATGCTTATCGCCCCCGTCGCCGTTATCCTGGTGGCGGAAAACCTGGGCCACCTGAAGGCGGTCGCGGGAATGACCGGACGCAGCATGGACCCGTACATGGGCCGCGCCTTCGTCGGCGACGGGCTGGCGACCATGCTCTCCGGTTCCGTGGGCGGCAGCGGCGTTACCACCTATGCCGAGAATATCGGCGTGATGGCGGTGACCAAAGTCTATTCGACGCTGGTCTTCGTGGCGGCGGCGGTGATGGCGATGCTGCTCGGCTTCTCGCCGAAATTCGGCGCGCTGATCCATACCATTCCGTCACCGGTCATCGGCGGGGCATCAATCGTGGTGTTTGGGCTGATCGCCGTGGCCGGGGCGCGCATCTGGGTGCAGCATCGGGTCGATCTCAGCCAGAACGGCAACCTGATTATGGTGGCCGTTACGCTGGTGCTGGGCGCGGGCGATTTTGCCCTGACGCTGGGCGGGTTTACGATCGGCGGGATTGGCACGGCGACCTTCGGCGCGATCCTGCTTAACGCCCTGCTGAGCCGCCGGATGGCCGCTGCGCCGCAGGGCGAGGTGGTGCGTCAGGAGTCGTGAAATCTGAATGTCGGGTGACGGCGATGCCTTACCCGACCTTTATGTTCGCTAAGAACACCTTTATGTCAGGCAATCACGCCTGCTCAAACAGTCGTTCGATAGATTTTGTAGGAAAGAAAAGAGAATGGCTGTTTTCAACCGTCAGCGGAATAAAGCCCTGCTTCAGATAAAAGTGTTTTGCCTGGTCGTTGAGTGCATCAACAAATATTCCGTGTACGCCCACCGCCTGCGATGCCAGATAGACAACCCGCATGGCATGCGTGACGAGCGTCGTTCCCCACTCCAGCCCCTGTAAGTCTTTATGTATCGCCAGGCGCCCCAGCGTTACGCTCGGTACGTTGCTATAAGGGATTCGACGCTGCTGAGTCTTAGAAGGCAGCATCGCTTTTTCAAAGCAACTACCAGACAACGTGTAATAGCCCAGGACCCGCGGACCATCGCGATCTTTAAGCAAATAGCCTCGCAAAATACGCCCATTGTGCTGACGCACCAGATGTTCTGTGAGGAAGACATTTAGCGAGGGTTCACCACAATCGAAGTCCCTGAAATTATAGTCTTTTCCCTCTGAAAACATTTCGATCGTGAGATTGTCCACGACGCTTCACTCCATGTTTCGAAGACGTTTTGCCGCTCGCTTCAGGCGTTCATTTGGCTCTGGTGGATTGTCGATGGCATCCATCACCGCATTCCAGGATGCTTCGTTTAATACGAGACGGCGGTGCTGCTCGATGACTTCCGCTGCCCGCTCTGACGCACTGTTCACCATAAACTGGGTGATCGTTTGATTCGTCATCGCTGCCGCTTCTTCAATCATTGTTTTGTCTTCGTCCGTTAAGCGAAGATCGATACGCTGTTTTTTCAGTGCTGGCATGGTTTACTTCACCGTGTACGGTATTTATCCGTACACATCGTAGATAAACCCGTCTGTTTTTTCAATCTAAACCTTCTTCAGCAGTCATGTCGCTCACCGGGTTCCGACGCTTTCTGAGCTTCAACTCGCTCACCAGCACCCCGGCGACAATAAACGCCGCGCCCACAAGGGCCAGCAGCGGCAGACGTTCCCCGGCGAGTCGCCCGAAAATGCCCGCCCAGACCGGCTCGCCGGTGTAGATGACCGTTGCCCGCGTTGGCGATACGCTGCGCTGCGCCCAGTTCATGGTGACCTGGATAATGGCGCTGAAGATACCGAGCCCCAGCGCCACCACGACCAGGCCGGTAGACATCGGCGGCACAGACTCCCCTGCCGGCACCATCGTCGCAAAGGCCACCAGCGAGGCCGTGGCGAGCTGCACCACCGTCACCCGCTTAACGTCGACCTTGCCCGCCCAGGCGCTGATCAGAATAATCTCCGCCGCAATGGCAATCGCCCCAATCAGGGTGATGATTTCACCCTGTCCCAGCGCCAGAAGATTGTTTTCCGGCCCGGCCAGTAAGATCAGGCCGATAAACGCCAGCACGATGCCAATACAGGACATCAGACCCGGCAGCCGCCCCAGGCACAGCCATTGCAGTAGCGGCACCAGCGGCACATACATGGCAGTGATAAACGCGGATTTGCTGCTGGAGATGGTCTGCAATCCCCACGTCTGCAGGCTGTAGCCCATGGCTATCGCTATCCCAATCGCCACGCCCGCCTTAAGCTCTTTCAGCGTCAGACCCCGCAGCGTTTTAAGGGATATTAGCCCCACGGCTAACGCCGCCGTCGCAAAGCGAAGGCCGACAAAGAAGAACGGATCGCTGAGGGTCACCGCGTACTGAATGGCCAGAAACGTCCCGCCCCAAAACATGGTGATGAGAATGAGGATGGCTTCCTGTGGTTTTACGGAGAATTTAAAGCGTGAGACAGACATGCGGCACCAGCAAATGAGAACAATTCTGTAGTGTGCGTTGCCTTTGGTTACAGTTCAATGTTGCAGAAATAAAAAAACCGCCGGGGGAAACCCGGCGGCAGGGAGTCAACCCGGCGAATTACTTATTACCGCCATGGCTGTTTTTCCCCCCTTTCTTGCCAGCCTCAGATGCGCGCTGAGGGTCATTTTTAAAATTACCCCCGCTATGCTGGCCACCTTTACGGCCTGCTTCTGATGCTCTTTCACGGTCTTCTGCGAAATTACCTGAACCACCACGATGGTTTGCCATCTCTAACCTCCAGAGTGTGAAACATTAGACATCATATTGCATTCAGTAAAAGAGGATTCTTTCACCTCGCGGCTCAAGGACAACGCCTTTATCTGTGCCGCGTGAAACTAAGCTTAGTGGAATGAGGTTATCCGGCAAGCCGAAGGTAATATCCTGCAACATGATCTCAGTCTTTCGGGTGAGATGACGCGGCGGTAATTCATAAGCCTTTCTTATCATTTTAAAAATCCGCACCGGGAAAGTTGTATCATTTTGCTACAAAGCCATTTTTCTCCTCATGTTGTTATAAATCAAATAAATGGCGTTCATTTTTGCAGTCTGGCTGTGATGACATATCTTTAAAAGAGCGCAGCGATCCGCTGTCAGAGAAACCAACGAGGAGTGAAGCAAAATGGCAAAAGTTCTGGTGCTCTATTATTCCATGTATGGACACATTGAAACCATGGCTCACGCGGTAGCAGAAGGTGCAAACAGGGTTGACGGCGTTGAGGTTGTGGTGAAACGCGTACCGGAAACCATGCAGGCGGAAGCCTTCGCGAAAGCCGGGGGAAAAACACAAAACGCCCCGGTCGCCACCCCGCAGGAGCTGGCGGATTATGATGCCATTATCTTCGGCACCCCAACCCGCTTCGGCAATATGTCAGGCCAGATGCGCACCTTCCTCGATCAAACCGGCGGACTTTGGGCATCCGGGGCGCTCTACGGCAAACTCGCCAGCGTATTTAGCTCTACCGGCACCGGCGGCGGTCAGGAGCAGACGATTACCTCAACCTGGACTACCCTTGCTCATCACGGGATGGTGATTGTGCCAATTGGCTACGGCGCGCAGGAGCTGTTTGATATTTCCCAGGTGCGCGGCGGTACGCCGTACGGTGCAACCACCATTGCCGGTGGGGATGGTTCACGCCAGCCAAGCAATGAAGAACTGTCTATCGCCCGCTATCAGGGTGAATACGTCGCGGGTCTGGCCAAAAAACTCAACGGCTAACACCCAACAGGAGGACAAGCATGCCAACTCAAGAATCCAAAGCTCACCACGTGGGCGAATGGGCAAGTTTACGCAACACCTCTCCGGAGATTGCCGAAGCTATCTTTGAAGTCGCGAAATACGATGAAAAGCTGGCCGAGCAGATTTGGGAAGAAGGCAACGATGAAGTGCTGGTGCGCGCCTTCGAAAAAACGGACAAAGACTCGCTCTTCTGGGGTGAGCAAACCATCGAACGTAAAAACGTTTAAGTGTTTCCCCCCGCCATTACGCGGGGGGTTCTCCTTTACTTCGCCGCGTTATTCATCACCGCATTGAATTTATCAACAGGACAGAAGCCGTTCGCATCCACCGGGCAGCCCTTCAGCTCCAGCGTCACGCGCTGCGCCGGAGACTGCAGCGACAGCACGCTGGCGTTGCGCAGCTGCTCTGAGCTCTGATAGACATACTCAATTTTCATCAGCTCCTGGTTGGCATTTTTGTCATGCCAGCGCTGGAAGACAATCTTGCCGCCAATCGGGGTGCGCTCCTGCTGGTCGTGCAGCTGGTACGGTTTGAAATCGAGGGCGGTGAGCAGGGAAGCAATGTTCGAATCATGCCCCACCAGCAGGGTGATCTTAGGCGCTTTCGCCTGCTCGGTGACCAGCGTTTTATCGATATACTTCACCAGCGGTTTCGCCACGTTTTGCGCCACCTCGGTAGAGGTAAACAGCGAGTCCTGATAGCCGTTTTTCAGCTTCGACAGCACGCGCCACTGCTGGTCGGTTTTGATTTCGCCCCAGGCCACCTGGTCGGCCGGGAAGCCTTCGTAATACTGCAGCGTGAACGCGTCCACCAGCGAGTTGCCCACCTTCAGCGGCCCGGATACGCCAGGCTCTTTTTCATAGTCGGCGCTGAAGGTATCTTTCGCGTCCGCCAGCGAGCAGACCTTTTTCTCTTTGCAGGACGGCGAGTCGGCGTAGTTGGTCATCTGCTCCAGCAGCTTGTAGCTTTCACCAAGCTGCATTTTCTGCCGCTCGGACTCCATCGCCTTGAGCGCTTTTTCGCGGAATTCCGGCGAGTTATCGGTAATCACCGGATTGAATGTCGGGTCCATGGTGCCCATTTTTTCCTGATGGTGCACGGGCACATCGCAGCCCGGGAACGCGCCGGTAATGAAGAACTGCGCGGTGGCGACGGTGCGCTGCAGGCTGTTGGCGTAAGCATAAACGCTATCCGCCGGTGGACATTCTCCCGTCTTCACCATCCCCTGCTGCGCCAGCCACTCGCGCATGTAGTGCCCCATATACACCTCCAGCACGCCACCTTTGGTGGTGAGCTGGCCGCCCGGCACTTCCCACTCCGGCCACTGCTTCGGCGTGGACTGCTCCAGCACGCTGCCGTTATTGGCTAGCGGCGCGCGCAGGTTGTGACGGCTCATGATTAAAACTTGCTCCAGCTGATACCCTTCCGGCGTCTCTTGCGCCTGTACGCCAAACGTTGCTGAAATGGAACCGGCGACTGCCAGCGCGAGTAGTGCTTTTCTCATCCCTAATTCCTCACTCGTTTTAAAATGTCGCGTTCAGTGTGACAGGTTCGTCACAATTTTCCGGGAAGCATTTCTCAAACTGATGATTAACGCGCTTACGGAGTGTGCCAATTAGTTTTATAATAAAACCACACCCCACCGGAGAATTCGCTGTGAAACGTACCCGCCTTGAAGAGAGCACCTGCCCCGTCGCCCGTTCGCTGGATATCATCGGCGACTGGTGGTCGCTGCTGATCGTTCGCGACGCGCTTCGCGGAATTAAACGCTTCGGCGAGTTTCAGAAAAGCCTCGGTATCGCGAAAAACATGCTGACCACGCGGCTCAAGCTGCTGGTGGACGAAGGCATCCTCCGGCTTCAGCCCGCCTCCGACGGCAGCGCCTGGCAGGAATACGTCCTGACCGACAAGGGACGCGCCCTGCAAACCGTGCTGGTTGCCTTGTCCCAGTGGGGCAATGAATTTTTGTTCGCGGAAAACGAATGCGGCACCGTTCTCGTCGATAGCGAACAGCGCAAACCGCTGCGAAAACTGATGCTTATCGCCGACGACGGGCGCGAACTGACGCCTGAAGAGATCGTGGCCAAACTCCCCTCCTGAGCCCACCCGCCAGGCAAAAGCAAAAAAATCTCGCCAATGTGGTTGCATTATAAAACCAAATGGCAGAGAGTTAATTCAGTTTCATATTGAAACCAAATAACCCACTTTGCCTGAGGTAATGCATTATGACTACGCAAATCACCACCGCCCTGATCACGGGTGCCTCTTCCGGGATCGGTGCCGTCTATGCCGATCGCCTTGCCGCGCGCGGTGCCAACCTGGTCCTGGTCGCCCGCCGCGAGGATCGCCTGAAAACCCTCGCCGCCGACCTGCGCGCGCGCTACGGCGTGGCCGTCGATATTCTGGTGGCCGATCTCACCGATGAATCCGGGATCCGCGCGGTGGAAGACGAACTGCGCAGCAATACCGCCATTGATACGCTGGTTAACAACGCGGGCACCGCGCAGATGGCGCCGTTCCTCGCGGGCGAGGTGGCGCAGCATCAGGCCATCAATACCCTCAACACCACGGCGCTGATGCGGCTGACCTACGCCATTCTCCCGCGACTGGCGCGGAACAATCGCGGCACGCTGATCAATATCGCCTCGGTGTTATCGCTCCATGTCCGTGCGGGCAGCGCGCTCTACAGCGCCACCAAGGCCTGGGTACTGAGCTTTACCCGCGGACTGCAGGAAGAATTTGCCGACAGCAACGTGCGCATTCAGGCCGTGCTGCCCGCCGCGACCGCGACGGAGATCTGGAGCCATTCTGGCATCACGGTGGACGATCTGCCGGAAGGATCGGTGATGACCACCGACGATATGGTGGATGCGTCGCTGGCGGGTCTGGATCAGGGCGAACCGATCACCATCCCGCCGATGCATGACGTCAGCCTGTGGGACCGCTACGAAGCGGCGCGCCTCGAGCTGTTTAACAGCGCGCGCACCGGCATCCCGGCTCCGCGCTACGTAAAGCAGTAGCCTAACGCTCCAGCTGGTCGCCGTACTCGCTCATCCAGGCGGCCAGCGGCGAGAGCGCATCCTGCAGGGTTAACCCCAGCCCGGTAATCTGATACTCCACGCGCGGCGGGATCTCCGGGTAGACCGTCCGCGTCACCAGCCCGCGCTGTTCAAACAGGCGCAGCTGCTTCGTCAGCTCTTTCTGGGTGATGGGTGCAGCCGCCCGCAGCAAATCGCCAAAGCGGACAGGCGTGTTAATCACAATAAGACGATAAAGGATCGGGATTGCCCATTTGCCGGATATCAGGTTGACAAACTGCGTCATCGGGCAGGTATAGGCCTCAGATTTTTTTTCACAGCACTCACCCAGCATTTCTGCCATAGCACACCTCTTGCCTCATTAGTATCCATTTGGTACCTGGTTTCCTTTCGATACTAACGTTTCTATAGTGCTTTCTCCAGTGACATTTCAGGAGAAGAACATGGGTCGTTTAACCGATAAGTATACGTTGATTACCGGCGGCACCAGCGGCATCGGTCTTGCCACCGCGCAGGCGTTTATCGCCGAAGGCGCCCGCGTCGCCGTGACCGGACGCAACCCGGACACCCTCGCCGAAGCTGAGCGCATTCTGGGCGATAAGGCCTGGGTGATCCCGACCGATGCAGGCGATATCACCTCGCAAAAAGCGCTGGCGGAAACCCTCGCCGCCCGCTGGCCGCGCCTGGACGCGGTGTTTCTCAACGCCGGCGACGTGACGCACGCGCCGCTGGAAGCCTGGCAGGAAGAGGCCTGGGACCGTCTGATGAACATCAACCTGAAGGGGCCGTTCTTTTTAATCCAGGCGCTGCTGCCGATGCTGAATAACCCGTCCTCGATAATCCTCTGCGGCTCCGTGAGCGCGCGCATCGGCCTGCCCACCAGCAGCGTGTATGCCGCGAGCAAGGCCGCCCTGCTGTCGCTGGCGCGCACGCTGTCGGCGGAGCTGCTGCCGCGCGGGATCCGCGTCAACGGCCTGAGCCCCGGTCCGGTGGAGACCCCGGCGTTTACGAAAACGGGCTTAAGCGACGAGGCGCTTAACGCGATGATGGCGGAAATCATCAAGCTGGTGCCGCTCGGCAGAATGGGCTCGACGACGGAGCTGGCAAAAGCCGCGCTCTATCTGGCCTCCGACGAGTCGAGCTACACGGTGGGAACGGAGCTGCTGGTGGACGGCGGCATGGGAAGTCTGTAATTCAAAAGGCGCTGATGCCGGTGACCGCGCCGACATACAGCGCCGCCCACGCGCAGGCGGAAAGCAGGCTGACGGCGTAGACTTTGACGGCGTTCAGCCTGAGCATACCCGCCGCCAGCGGCACGACATAGCGCAACACCGCCAGAAAGCGCGACGTAAACAAGGCGATGACGCCGTTCTTTTGTAGCTGATGCTGGACCCGTAAAAATGTAGCGGCATGCTTTGACGTGAAGCGCGTGACCAGCCGGGTGTGCCCCATCAGCTGGCCGATATGGTAATTCAGCATCGAACCTGCCGTCGCCCCCATCACCACGGCCAGCCACGCAAGGGCAGGATGCATGCTCCCCTGGCTGACGCCGATGCCCGCCAGCAGCATCACCGACGCGGACGGCAGCACGGAGGAGATCAGCACCGTGGACTTGCTCAGCGCCATCACGAATAACAGCGCGAACAGATGTGCCGGATACAGCGCAAAATGATTCAGCAGATTATCAAGCCACGCCATTTTCCTCTCCCCCGTTAATTATTTAATTCTCCATTTAAAATGAATAACCTTAAATAAACCCTCAACATTTTATTAATAAGATTTATCTAAACCGTTCTTAAACATTATTTAATTTTCTGAGCGCTAAATTTAAACAGGCGTATTATCCCTCTCGTTTTACAACGATCTCGTTATGGCGAGGCTCCTGTACAAATACACGTTATCGCTCTGGTAGGTTCGAGAGAACCGGCACAGGGTAAAACAGGCACTGTCGAATCAAGGCTTTGTCAGTATAACTTCCCTTGCGGGATACGGTGTACAGTGCTGAACCCAGGACGTGGGGATCTCCTCTTCGACATGCCCTGTCTTGCTCGCCCCTGAGAGATGTTATTATTCAAAGGGAATTCACTATGTCTTACGCTATTCACAACCAAAACCTGGCATTCAATGACAGCGCGGTCGCGCAATATATGAATACCGATTTTATCGTCCTCAATATTGCATTATGCGTGGCGCTGGCGCGCGAGCAATTCTTCAAAAAATTAAAAGACGATGATATTCCGTCGCATATTTTTATTGAAGACAATGGCCGCCTTGCGGGGATGGTTGCCGTGCGCAAGCTGCTACAGACCACAGATACCGTACAGCCAATTAAAAGCCTGATGATTTCGCAGTTTTTGCAGGTCAAACCGGAAGATGAACGAGCCGATGTTGCAGGACTGCTGGCGCACGGCGACGCAGATGTCGTGCCCGTGGTGACCCACGGCAAACTCGTCGGCTGCCTGACCGAGCGCGAAATTGCCCATCTGCTGGAAGATGACGTCACCGAAGATGCCCAGCTTCAGGGGGCGACGCTGCCGCTGGAGAAGCCCTATCTGGAAACCAGCGCCTTCAGCCTGTGGAAGAAACGCTCCGTCTGGCTGCTGCTGCTGTTTGTCGCCGAAGCCTACACCAGCTCGGTCATTCAGCATTTTGAAGAGGCGCTGGAGTCCGCCATCGCGCTGGCGTTCTTTATTCCGCTGCTGATCGGCACGGGCGGCAACAGCGGGACGCAGATCACCTCCACGCTGGTGCGCGCCATGGCGCTGGGTGAAGTTCATCTGCGCGACGTGGGCCGCGTGCTGCGCAAAGAGATGACCACCTCGCTGATGATTGCCGTGACGCTCGGCATTGCCGGGTGCATTCGCGCCTGGATGATGGGGATCGGGCTGGAGATTACGCTCATCGTCAGCCTGACGCTGGTGTGCATTACGCTCTGGAGCGCGATTGTCTCGTCCGTCATTCCAATGGTGCTCAAGCGCTGCGGCATTGACCCGGCGGTCGTCTCCGCGCCGTTTATCGCGACGCTGATCGACGGTACCGGGCTGATTATCTACTTTAAGATCGCGCAATATACGCTGGGGCTGGAGTGATGTGATTCCTTGCCGGGTGGCGCTGCCGCTTACCCGGCCTACCCATCCCGTAGGCCCGTGCAAGCGCAGCGCCGCCGGGCAACAATCAGATCGCGCCAAGCGCTCTCACCGCCTGCCCAAATGCCTCAATCGCCAGGGCAACATCCTCAGCCATCACCGATTCCGCCGGGTGATGGCTTATCCCGCCCTTACAGCGCACAAACAGCATCCCCACCGGCCAGCGTTCCGCCAGGGCGATGGTGTCATGCCCGGCGCCGCTGGGCAGAGATAACGAGCGCCCCTGCACCGATTCAACCGCGTCGCCCAGCAGGCGCTGCAAACGCGCATCGCACGGCGTGGCGGCGATCCGGTAAAACTCCTCGGCGCTGAAGCTCAGCCCGCGACGGGCGGCGATCGCCTGCGCCTGCGCCAGCAGTTCAGCGAGCAGCGCGTCCAGCGGGGCATCCTGCGGGCCGCGAATATCCAGCGAGAGCGCAACCTCGCCGGGGATGACGTTCACCGCGCCGGGCAGGCAGCGCAGTTCCCCGACCGTTGCCACCCGGTTGCCGCCCTGCTGCCGGGTGGTGTTTTCAATCAGCACCATCCACTCGGCGGCGGCGGCCAGAGCATCCTTACGATGGTTCATCGGCACGGTACCGGCGTGCCCGGCCTCGCCGATGAAGCGGCAGTTGAGGCGGCGCGCGCCGTTGATGGCTTCCACCACGCCCAGCGCCAGCCCTTCCTGCTCCAGACACGGTCCCTGTTCGATATGAAGTTCCAGACAGGCGCTGAAATCCTCCTGATGGCGTGCCGCGAGCGCCACGCGGGCGGGATCGAGCCCCGCCTGCACCATCGCCTGCGCCACGCTGATGCCCTGGGCATCGCACGTCTCCAGCCAGCCCTGCGGCCAGGTTCCCGTCAGACCACGGCTGCCCAGCAGGGTGATACCAAAACGGGTCCCCTCTTCGTCGCCAAAGCCGACAATCTCGATGGCCTGCGCCAGATGCCGCCCCTGCTGGTGCAGGCTGTCCACCACTTCGATGGCGGTGAGCACCCCGAGCATGCCGTCGTAGCGCCCGGCGTTGCGTACGGTGTCCAGATGCGAGCCGAGCAGCACCGCCTGCGCCCCCTCCTGCGCGCCCTCGTAGCGCCCACAGATATTGCCCACGCTGTCCTGCCAGACGGTCATGCCCGCCTGGCGCATCCACTCCCCAACCAGCTGGTTGGCCTGCAGATGCTGCGTGGAGAGATAGACCCGCGTCAGGCCGTCCGGGGTTTCGCTGATGGCGGCCAGCGCGTCGGCGCGCGCCATCACCCGCTCTGCCGCCGGGCTCATTGCGGCGTCTCGCGACGATAGTGGTCCCACGCGGCCTGCATGGCGGCCCCCTGGGTGGTGGTGAATTTGAGGAAGTTGAGCACCGACTCCAGCGCGCTCAGGGTGGTCATCACGCAGTCCTTGCGCGCGTTGTAGCCCATGGTGCCAATGCGCCACACCCTGCCGTGCAGCGGGCCAAACGAGGTGCCGATTTCAATCCCGAAATCCTCCAGCATCAGCTTACGCACCTGGTCGCCGTTGATCCCCTGCGGGATGACCACGCCCAGCACGTTGTTCATCTTGTGCTTCAGGTCGCCGAAGGTCTCCAGCCCCATCGCCTGAATGCCCTTCAGCAGCGCATCGCCGTGCAGCCTGTGGCGGGCGATGCCGTTATCCAGCCCCTCCTGCAGGATCAGCCGCGCGCATTCGCGAGCGCCAAACAGCGCGGTGGTCGCTTCGGTGTGGTGGTTCAGCCGCTCCGGCCCCCAGTAGTCCATCACCATGCCGAGATCGAAGTAGTTGGAGTAGATCATCTCCTCGTCGCCGTCGCGGTGGGCGTCGGTGCGAATGCCCTCCTCCACGCACTTGCGGCGACGGATTGCCTCTTCCATCCGCGCGCTCAGGGTGATCGGCGACGTGCCCGACGGGCCGCCGAGGCACTTCTGCATCCCGGCCGAGACGGCGTCCAGCCCCCAGGCGTCGGTCTCCAGCGCGTTACCGCCGAGCGACGCGGTGGCATCGGTGTAAAACAGCACGCCGTAGCGGCGGCAGATCGCGCCAAGCTCGGCGAGCGGCTGCAGCATGGTGGTGGAGGTGTCGCCCTGCACGGTCAGCAGCAGGCGCGGACGAATACGCTTAATCGCATCCTCCACCTGGTCCGGGGTAAACACCTCGCCCCACGGCACCTCGATGGTGTGCACCTCCGCGCGGCAGCGGCGGGCAATTTCGCACAGCAGGTGTCCAAAGCGGCCAAAGACCGGCACCAGCACCTTATCTCCCGGGCGAATGGCGGAGACCAGAATGGCTTCAATCCCCGCGCGGGAGGTGCCGTCCACCAGCATCGTCCAGCGGTTTTCGGTGCGGAACACGCCGCGATAGAGCGCCATCACCTCGTTCATGTAGTGGGTCATGGCCGGATCGTACTGGCCGATCAGCTGGCTCGACATGGCGCGCAGCACGCGCGGGTCGGCGTTGATCGGCCCCGGCCCCATCAGCAGGCGCTGGGGCGGGTTGATTTGCGGAAAGCGTGCGATATCCATTATTCAGTCCTTATCAGTTGAGGCCGCGCACGGAGGAGATGAACTGCTTCAGTTCCGTGGTCTGCGGGTTGGCGAACAGCGTTTTGCTGTCGCCCTGCTCCCAGACTTTCCCCTGGTGCATAAACACCACGCGGTCGCCCACTTCGCGGGCAAAATTCATTTCATGGGTAACCAGTATGAGCGTCATCCCCTCGGCTGCCAGCTGCTCCAGCACCTTGAGCACTTCGCCCACCAGCTCCGGGTCGAGGGCGGAGGTGATCTCGTCGCAGAGTAACACTTTCGGCGACATCGCCAGCGCGCGGGCAATCGCCACGCGCTGCTGCTGGCCGCCGGAGAGGCTCGACGGGTAGTAATCCAGACGATCGCCAAGCCCCACTTTCTCCAGCATGCGCTGGGCCAATTCGCGGCATTCGGCGGCGCTTTTCTTCAGCACCCGACGCGGGGCGAGCATCACGTTCTCCAGCGCCGTCATGTGCGGGAACAGGTTAAAGCTCTGGAACACCATCCCCACCGAGCGGCTGATTTCGCGCGCCTGGGAATCCCGGTCGGTAATGGTCATGCCGCCCAGCTTGATGCTGCCGTCCTGATAGCCTTCCAGGCCGTTGATGCAGCGCAGGAGCGTGCTTTTGCCCGATCCGCTGCGCCCGATGATGGAGATCACCTGGCCCATGTCGATATCCAGATCGACGCCCTTGAGCACGTGGTTATCGCCGTAGTACTTCTGCACCTGATTAATGGTGATGAGAGGCATTGAATTTCGTCTCCAGATAGCGGCTGTAGCGCGACAGCGGATAACACAGAATAAAGTAGCCCAGCGCCACCAGCGCAAAGACCTTAAACGGCTGATAGGTCACGTTGGTCAGCATGGTCCCGGCCTTGGTCAGCTCGACAAAGCCGATAATCGATGCCAGCGCGGTCCCCTTGATCACCTGCACGGCAAAGCCGACCGTCGGCGCAATGCCGATGCGCAGCGCCTGCGGAGCGACCACGCGAAACAGGGTCTGGCCAAAGGTCAGCCCCAGACAGCGCGACGCTTCCCACTGCCCCTTCGGCAGCGCGCGAATGCTGCCGTACCAGATATCGAGCAGAAACGCGCTGGTGTAAAACGTCAGCGCCAGCGACGCGGCGGTCCACGGCGAAACGTCGATGCCGAACAGCGCCACGCCGAAGAAGGCCAGGAACAGCTGCATCAGCAGCGGCGTGCCCTGAAACAGCTCAATATAGCCGCGGATGATGCGCTTCACCGTGCGCCCGCCGGTGAGGCGCAGCAGCAGGAGCGGCAGCGTCACCGCCGCCCCGCCGACAAACGCCACCAGCGACAGCAGCACCGTCCAGCGTCCGGCCAGCAGCAGGTTGCGAATAATGTCCCAGTCGGTAAAGGTGGTCATCATGCCTGCACCCCCAGCCATTTGCGTCCCGCCGCCATCATCAGCTGGCGCAGGGTAATCGACAGCGCCAGGTAAATCCCGGTGGTCACCAGATAAACCTCGAAGCTTAAAAACGTTCTGGACTGGATCAGGTTGGCGGCGAAGGTCAGCTCTTCATAGGAGACCTGCGACACCACCGACGAGCCGAGCATCACGATGATGCACTGGCTCACCAGCGCCGGGTAAATGCGCTGCAGCGCGGGCGGCAGCACCACGCGGATAAAGGTCTGCAGGCGGGTCAGCCCCAGCACGCGCCCGGCCTCCCACTGCCCTTTCGGCGTGACCTGAATGCCCGCGCGGATAATTTCGGTGCTGTACGCACCCAGGTTCACCACCATTGCCAATAGCGCCGCTTCCCCCGCCGTCATCTTCAGGCCCAGATTCGGCAGGCCGAAGACGATGAAAAACAGCTGCACCACAAACGGCGTGTTGCGGATGATTTCCACGTACGCACCCCAGATCCGGCTGTACCAGGTGGTGCGTCCGCTGCGGATCGCCGCCCCGACAATCCCGATTGCCAGCCCGCCGACGGTCGCCATCACCGTCAGCTGAACGGTGACCCACAGCCCCGCCAGCAGCGCCGGCCAGTGCGGCCAGAGCGCGGAGAAATCAAGTTGCTCCGTCATCGGCTCAGGCGCCAAGGTTTGCCGGCAGCGGGGCCTTCAGCCACTGCTCGGACAGGCCATTCAGCGTGCCGTCCTTGATGCCCTGCTCAATCAGCGCATCCACTTTTGCCTTCAGGGCCGGTTCGTTTTTCTTCAGGCCGATAAAGCACGGCGAATCTTTCAGCATAAAGCTCGGCACCGGTGCTTTCGCCGCATTCTGACGCGAAATGGCCGCCACCACGAGATTGCCGGTCGCCACGTACTGGACCTGGCCGGACAGATATGCCGACAGCGTGGTGTTGTTGTCTTCGTAGCGCTTCACGTCCGCGTCTTTCGGCGCCAGGCCGGTCAGCACCATGTCCTCCACCGCCCCGCGCGTCACGCCGATGGTTTTTCCGCTCAGCGCGGCGGCGTCCTTCAGTTCAGCCCCTTTCGGGCCAAACACGCCGAGGAAGAACGGCGCGTAGGCGCGGCTGAAGTCGATTACCTTCTCGCGCTCCGGGTTTTTACCGAGGCTTGAAATGACCAGATCCACCTTATCGGTTTGCAGGTACGGCACGCGGTTGGCGCTGGTCACCGGCACCAGCTGCAGCTTGAGCTTCATCTGTTTGGCCAGATAGCGCGCCATGTCGATGTCATAGCCCTGCGGCTGCAGATCGGTCCCCACCGAGCCAAACGGCGGGAAGTCCTGCGGAACGGCAATGCGGATAGTGCCGCGCTTCTCGATATCCTGAAGCTGGTCAGCCTTTGCCGGCAGCTGTGTGAAGAGGCATGCGGCCCCGGCCAGTGCAATTAACAGTTTTTTCATGGTGCTTCCCCGTAACGTTAACATGAAACAAAAGATTCTTTGAAGGTGATTTTGCAACTAATGTGCCAGATAAGGCGAAGCGAGGAATATTCTTTCAAAGCCTGATAAAACGCGGACGGGTCGAAAAAACCTGCGTTTTCCCGACCCGCCATATGCACCATTTTAATGCAAAGCACCAGCCTGATGCCCCATTATCGCTGTTCGAGTTCGTCCAGCTGCTGGTAGAGGGAGGCGATCTCGTGAATGCGCGGACGGCCTTTATCGAGGATCTCATGCAGGAAGGCGTTCGCCAGCAGGTTGATCAGGCTGTTAACCGACGAATAGCTGTCATAGGCGGAGACGCTGTCCAGCGGGGTGCAGAGCTGCCAGCTCGCCAGCGGAAACAGGCTGTGGGCCTGCGGCTCGCACATCAGCAGCACCGGAATACCGATGCTCTGAAGCTGCTGCAGCAGCGGGCGGATGATGCGCGGGCGACGGCGAAAGGCCATCATCACCACCAGATCGTCCGGCGTTAAGTCCACCAGCTCCTCGCTCAGGCTCTGCCCCGGCTGCGGCAGGACCAGCACCTGACCGCGCGCCTGCAGCAGCTGCTGGCGCAGGTGCAGCGCCGCCGGATAGGCGTTACGCATGCCGATAATGACGATGCGCCGCGCCTTGACCATGCAGGCCATGGCGTCGGCAAACTGCTGCGCGTCGAGGGCATTGACCCACTGGGTCAGGTTCGCCATCTCCTGCTTATAGTGGCGCGCCAGCAGCGTGTTGCCCTGCACCGCGTCGCGATTGTCGGTGAGCGGCATTCCGCTCTGACGCAGGGTGCGCAGCTCGTCGCGCATGTCCTTATATTTCTCATAGCCCAGCCGCTTAAACAGACGGCTCACCGTGGCTTTCGACACCCCGCTCAGCTGCGCCAGCTCGGCGCTGTTGTAGCTAATGAGGTCGTCAAAATGATCGAAAATAAAATCCGCCACCCGCTGCTCCTGCGGCGACAGCGACGGGTATTGTGCTTTCAGACGTTCATCTAACTGTTCCATAGCGCCTCTGTAACTTTTGTTTCATTACATTGTACCTTTTTTGTATGTATTCATTATACGTGCCAGTTTACTGAAACTTTTCTTTCAGAACTGGAACAGCTTTTGCAGCACCTTGTGACTTTCAGGGTTACGAGGACGCTTCATGCAAAGTAATGTCTCCACGCACGGCATGGCCGTTGCGCCCCACCATCTTGCCAGCCAGAGCGCGCTGGCGGTGCTGCGCGAAGGCGGCAGCGCGATAGAGGCGATGGTCGCGGCAGCGGCCACCATCGCCGTGGTTTACCCGCATATGAACGGGCTGGGCGGCGATGGCTTCTGGCTTATCGTGCCGCCGGAAGGCGACCCCATCGCCATTGACGCCAGCGGCGCGGCGGGCTCGCGCGCCACGCTGGCCGCCTACGATGGGCTCACGCAGATCCCCCATCGCGGACCGCAGGCGGCGCTGACCGTCGCCGGCACGGTAAGCGGCTGGGACGAGGCGCTGAAGGTCTCGCGCGAAATGACCGGCAAAACGCTGCCGCTGGCCCGCCTGCTGGCCGACGCCATTGACTATGCGCAGAACGGCACCCCGGTCACGGCCTCTCAGGCCCACGCCACGGCCAGCAAGTTCGACGAGCTGAAGGCCATCCCCGGCTTCGCGGAAACCTGGCTGGTCGACGGTAAGCCGCCGCAGGTCGGGAGCCGGTTTTACCAGCCCGCCATGGCCACGACCCTGACGCGCATGGCGGAAGAGGGTCTCGACAGCTTTTATCGCGGCCCGCTGGCGGAAGTCCTGGCGCACGGCATGGAGACGCTGGGTCTCCCCGTAACGCTGGCCGATCTCAACGCCCACGCGGCCCGGCGCACCACGCCGCTGAAGCTGGAGCATCAGCAGGGAGAGATCTTTAACCACGCCCCGCCAACGCAGGGGCTGGTCTCGCTGGCGATACTCGGCATCACCGACCGCCTGAACATGGCGGAAGCCGACGATGCCGATACCCTGCACCGCATCGTGGAAGCCACCAAGCTGGCCTTTGGCCTGCGCGATGCCCACATCACCGACCCGCGCGCGCTGAAAACCGATGTTCAGAAACTGCTGGATCCCGCCGCCCTGCAGGCGCTTGCCGACAGGGTTGACGACGGCCGCGCCGCGCCGTGGGGCACCGGAAAAGGCCCCGGCGATACGGTGTGGATGGGGGTGATGGACAGCAGCGGGCTTGCCGTCTCGTTTATCCAAAGCCTTTATCACGAGTTCGGCAGCGGCGTTGTCCTGCCCGATACCGGCATCGTCTGGCAGAACCGGGGCGCATCGTTCAGCCTCGATCCCGCCCATCTTCTGGCCCTCGCGCCGGGCAAACAGCCGTTCCACACCCTGAACCCGGCGGCGGCGCGTCTGAAGGACGGGCGCGTGATGGTTTACGGATCGATGGGCGGCGACGGCCAGCCGCAAACCCAGGCCGCGCTCTTTACCCGCTACGTTGTCCAGGGCGTCCCTCTGCAGGAGAGCATCACCCGCCCACGCTGGCTGCTGGGGCGCACCTGGGGGCAAACCTCAGACACCTTAAAGCTTGAAGGGCGTTTTTCATCCGAGACGGTCGCGCGCCTGCGGGCACTCGGTCACGAGGTGGAGCTATTCCCTGACTTTAGTGAAGCCATGGGCCACGCGGGCGCCATTGTTCGCCACCCCAACGGGCTGTTTGAAGGGGCATTTGACCCGCGCAGCAACGGCGCGGCCGCCGGATTCTGAGGAGAAAATAATGACGACACACCAACCCGACTGGCAGGCGTACCTGGCGCAGATGGAAACCGTACTCGGCGTGACGCTGGATGACGCCCGCCGGGCCGAACTGCAGCTGCAGTTTAGCCGCATAGCCAGCATGGCCGCCCCGCTGATGGCGCTGCCGCTCGACGACCGTCTGGAGATCGCAGGAGTGTATAAAGCATGACGCTACACGAGATGAGTATCAGCGCGATCCAGCAGGCGCTGAGCGCAGGCGAGCTGAGCGCTCGCGAGATTGCCCGCCAGACGCTGGAGGCGATTGCGCGCGTGAATCCGCAGATCGGCGCCTGGACCGCCGTGACGGAAGCACGCATGCTCGCCGAGGCCGACAATATCGATACCCTGCGACGGGAAAAGCGCCCCCTGCCGCCGCTGGCGGGCGTGCCCTACGCGGTAAAAAACCTGTTCGACGTTGCCGGTCACACCACCCTCGCCGGGGCCGAGCTGTTCAGCCAGCGCCCCGCTGCCGCCGCCGACAGCTTCGCCGTGCGCCAGCTGCGCAGCGCGGGCGGGCTGCTGACCGGGATGGTCAATATGGACGCCTACGCCTACGGCTTTACCACCGAGAACAGCCACTACGGCGCGACGCGTAACCCGCACGATCTGACGCGCATTGCGGGCGGGTCGTCCGGCGGTTCAGCCGCCGCGGTGGCCGCCGGGCTGGTGCACTTTTCGCTCGGCACCGACACCAACGGCTCGATTCGCGTTCCGGCCTCACTGTGCGGCATCTACGGCCTGAAGCCCACCTTTGGCCGCCTGTCGCGATCCGGCAGCCATCCGTTTGTCGCGAGCCTGGATCATATCGGGCCCTTTGCGCGCCGCGTATGCGACCTGGCGTCCGTGTACGACGCGCTGCAGGGCCGGGACACCAGCGACGGTTTTCAGGCAGAGAGCTCGCGGGAACAGACGCGCCCCCTGCTTGACCGCGGGCTTGACGGCCTGCGCTGCGCGGTGCTCGGCG
The DNA here is from genome assembly GCF_000286655.1 of Enterobacter sp. SST3. Taxonomy (NCBI): domain Bacteria; kingdom Pseudomonadati; phylum Pseudomonadota; class Gammaproteobacteria; order Enterobacterales; family Enterobacteriaceae; genus Enterobacter; species Enterobacter sp. SST3. The sequence continues at coordinate 31,676 of NZ_ALNS01000005.1, forward strand.
GCTACTTCACCACCTGGTGCGACGCGGACGCCAGAGACGCCGTGGCGCGGGTGGCGAAGGCGCTCGACGTGCAGGATGAGCTTCAGTTTCCTGACGCCGAGCTGGCGCGTTCCGCGGCGTTTATCATCAGCGCCTCCGAAGGGGGAAATCAGTACCTGCCTGCGCTTCGCCGGGAGCCCGAGCGTTTTGAGCCGCACTCCTGCGAACGCCTGCTGGCCGGGGCGATGATCCCTTCCGCCTGGTACATTCAGGCCCAGCGGTTTCGCGCGCAGGCACGGCAGGCGTTTCACGCGCTGTTTGCACGGGCCGACGTGCTGATTGCCCCGGCAACGCCGCGCAGCGCCACGCGGATCGGCGAGCAAACCATGGAGATTAACGGTCAGCCGCTTCCCATCCGCGCCAGCATGGGGATGCTGACCCAGCCGATTTCGTTTTTAGGCCTGCCCGTGACCACCGTTCCGCTGCGCACCGCGCAGGGCGCGCCCATTGGCCTGCAGCTGATTGCCGCGCCGTTTAACGAGCAGGCCTGCCTGCGCGTCGCGCGGGTTCTGGAAGAGAGCGGCATCACCGATGCCCGCCCGGCGGAGATAGCAGCATGATGAATCACGATGACATTAACCTCCCGTGGGTGGTTGCCGAGGTGACGGCCGCGTTTTACCGCTATGAGGACGCGCTGGTGAGCAACAACGTTGCGGTGCTGGACGAGCTGTTCTGGCACGACAAAAACACGGTGCGGCTGGGGGCAGGTGAAAATCTCTACGGGATCGATGAAATCCGCGCCTTTCGTGCGGCGCGCCCCGCCGCCGGGCTGCAGCGGACGCTGCGGCACACCGTCATCACCACCTTCGGGGAGGATTATGCCGTATGCAGCACCGAATTTACCCGCGAGAGCACGGAACGCATTGGCCGCCAGCAGCAGACGTGGGTGCGGTTTGCCTACGGGTGGCGCATTGTGGCGGCGCAGGTGAGTTTGATGGTGTAACGCTGAAAAACCTGCCCGGTGGCGCTGCGCTTACCGGGCCTACGATGTTCCGTATGCCCTGTGGGCCCTGTAGGCCGGGTAAGGCGCAGCCGCCACCCGGCAAAACATCGCACACTTACTTCTGAAACGGATGCACCTCCCGCCAGTGGTCGGCAATCTGCTGGCGGGTACAGACCCACACCCGCTCGTGCTGCTCAACGTAATCCAGGAACCGCTGCAGCGCGCGAAAACGCCCCGGTCGCCCGAGCAGGCGGCAGTGCATGCCGATGGACATCATCTTCGGCGCGCTTTCCCCCTCTTCGTACAGCACGTCAAAACTGTCCTTCAGATACGTATAAAACTGCTCGGCGGTATTAAACCCCTGAGCGGTGGCGAAGCGCATGTCGTTTGCATCCAGCGTGTAGGGCACAATCAGGTGCGGTTTGCGGGTGCCGTCGCTGCAGGCCACTTCCGTCCAGAAGGGCAAATCGTCGCCGTAGTAGTCGCTGTCGTAGTCAAAACCGCCATGCTCCACCACCAGCTGGCGCGTGTTGGGGCTGTCGCGCCCGGTGTACCAGCCCGCTGGCGGCTTGCCGAACAGGTCGGTCAGAACGTGCACCGCCTTGTGCAGGTGTTCGCGCTCCTGGCTGATGTCCATATTCTGATAGTGGATCCAGCGCCAGCCGTGGCTGACCACGTCGTAATCCGCGGCTTTGATCGCCTCAACAATCTCCGGGTGACGCGCCAGCGCCATCGCCACGCCGAAGACCGTCAGCGGCAGGCCGCGTTTCTGAAATTCATTGTGGATCCGCCAGAACCCGGCGCGGCTGCCGTATTCGTAGAGGGAGTCCATCGACATGTGTTTGTCCGGGTAGCTGGCCGCGCCGATGATGTCCGACAGGAACTGCTCGGACCCGGCATCGCCGTGCAGAACGTGGTTTTCCGCCCCCTCTTCATAATTGAGCACAAACTGCACGGCGATGCGCGCCTGATTCGGCCACCGCGCGTGCGGCGGGTTGCCCGCGTAGCCGCGCAGATCCCGCGGATAATCCTGTTTGAAAAGCCCCATTGCCACCCCCAAAAATTAAAATGGATTCAATGCCTGAAATTGTCCGCTTAACGCTTTGTTCTCCGGGAACGCCAGATCGCCGTGCTTGCTGGTCGACAGCCCCAGCGCCACCAGCGATTCCACCATCTTTACCGCCGCGCTGACGCCGTCGATCACCGGCACGCGCAGTTCGCGGGTCAGCTCCTGCGCCAGGGTCGCCATGCCGCCGCAGCCCAGCACGATGGCACCGCAGCCATCCTCTTGCAGCGCCTGTATACAGCGCGCGCGCACCTTCTCCTGCGCCAGACCGCTGCCGTCTTCCAGCGCCAGCACCGGGAGATCGATAGCATGCAGCGCCGCGCAATGGTCCTGAAAGCCATACTGGTGCAGCAGATGACGGGCAATGATCAGCGTGCGCGGCAGCGTGGTAACCACCGAAAAGCGCGTCGCCACCAGCGTCGCCATATGCATGGCGGCTTCCGCAATGCCGACTACCGGCCCCTGCGCCAGCTCGCGCGCCGCCAGCAGGCCCGGATCGCCAAAGCAGGCGATGACGTGACAGTGCACGCCCTGCTCTCTTCCGAGCTTGACCTGTTCAAGAACGCCCACGGCGGCGATGGCCTCATCGAAGTGGCCTTCTATAGACGGCACGCCCGCGCTCGGACAGACCGCGAGGATCTCCGTCCCCGGCGCCGCCACCGCGCGGGCCGCCGCGCCGATGGTTTCCGTCATGGCGAGGCTGGTGTTGGGGTTGATCACTTGTATACAGACAGACATTACGACTCCTTGTGGCCGGCAAACAGCCGGGCAAAATCAGGCAGGCACTCGCCCGCCCGCTCGAAGCAGAGGCTGGCGACGATATGTTCAAAATGGTGCATGAGGGCATCGCTTAGTGGCTCAAGCGCCTTCTGGCGCAGCAGATCCACCAGCTGTTCGTGATCGTTGCAGCGGCAGCCCTGACGCCACGGCGCGCCCCAGGTGGCAATCACCAGCGAAGAACGCTGGCTCAGGCCGGTCACCAACTCCGTGAGCACCTGGTTGCCGGAGATAGCCTGCAGCTGAATGTGGAAATTGGCGGAGTGGCGAATTGCCGCCGGACCGTCATAGGCCTCGTGCGCGTGCTGCTCCTGGCGAATAATGGCCTCCAGCGCGGCAAGGTGCGGCGGCTGACAGTGCGCCAGCACGTCCGGCAGGTTGGCGACCTCCAGCAGCGCGCGGGTGCGGAAGATGTGCCGCGCCTCTTCCACCGTCGGGCTGGCGACGTGTGCACCACGCTTGGGCGTCAGGGTGACCATTTGCACAGCGGCGAGTCGTTGAAGCACCTTGCGGATGCCCGTGCGGCTCACGCCAAAGACCTCTGCCAGCGCCTCTTCCGGCAATTTGCTCCCCGGCAGCAGCTGGTGTTCGACAATCGCGGTCATCAGCGCCTGGAAGATGGTTTCGTCTTTGTCATGCAGGTCTGGCGCGGTCTGCAGGGCGTTAATGTTGTTCATTCACCACTCCGAATTTTACTTTCCGTTATCGAATCGTATACATAAAAATAAAATATTGCATACAAGATTTATTATTTTGGCCTGGATCCTGCAACACCGTTTGCACTCCCACTCAACGGGTTTTCATTCACAGGAGCAGGTTTCATGCCAAACAGTCAAAACGCACAGCAGGGTACGGCCGCTGATTCCGGTGCGGTTTACAGCCCACGTCTTTGCAATGAGGATCTGGCACCGACGCGTGACCAGAACTGGAGCTGGTACAACATCTTTTCGTTCTGGATGTCGGACGTTCACAGCATGGGGGGTTATGTGGTCGCCGCGAGCTTCTTTACGCTCGGGCTGGCAAGCTGGCAGGTGCTGCTCTGCCTGCTGGTGGGGATTTGCATCGTGCAGCTGTGCGCCAACCTGGTGGCCAAACCGAGCCAGATGGCGGGCGTGCCCTATGCGGTGATCAGTCGACAGGCGTTCGGCGTGTTCGGGGCCAATATCCCGGCGGTGATCCGCGGGCTGATTGCCTTCGCGTGGTACGGGATTCAGACCTATCTCGCCGCCAACGCCCTGATGCTGGTGGCGCTGAAGTTCTGGCCATCGCTCTCTTCACTCACTACCGGCGCATTCCTGGGCCTGTCGCATCTGGGTTGGATCTGCTTTGCCATTATGTGGGTCCTGCAGGCGATGGTCTTCTGGCACGGCATGAGCGCCATCAAGCGCTTTATTGATATCGCCGGTCCGGCGGTCTATGTGGTAATGCTGGCCCTTGCCGGCTGGATTGTATACAAGACCGGTTTTGACGGGATCTCCTTTACCCTCGCCAGCAAATCCCTGAGCGCGGGCGAGCAGACCTGGCAGATGATCACCGCGACCGCGCTGGTGGTCTCCTACTTCTCCGGCCCGCTGCTCAACTTTGGCGATTTCTCCCGCTACGGCAAAAGCATGGGTGAGATCCGCCGCGGCAACCGCTGGGGGCTGCCGTTTAACTTCCTGCTGTTCTCCATCGTCACCGTGGTGATTGTCTCCGGCACCCAGTCGCTGTTTGGCCGCATGATCACCGATCCGATCGAAACCGTCAGCCGCGTGGGTAACGATCTGGCCGTGGCGATAGGCCTGCTGACGATGATCACTGCCACCATCGGGATCAACATCGTCGCGAACTTCGTCTCCCCGGCGTTTGATTTCTCTAACTGCTCGCCGCAGAAAATCAGCTTCCGCACCGGGGGCATGATCGCCGCCGTCGGTTCGATCCTGCTCACCCCGTGGAACCTGTTCAACTCGCCGGAGCTTATCCACTACACCCTGGACGTGCTCGGGGCGTTTATCGGCCCGCTGTTCGGCATTCTGATTGCCGATTTCTACCTGATTAAGCGCGGCAAGGTGTCGGTTGACGATCTGTTCGACGACACGCCAAAGGGCAAATACTGGTACCGCAACGGCTTTAACCCGAAAGCCATTGGCGCGCTGATCCCGTCCGTTGCCGTGGGCCTGGTCATCAGCTTTATCCCGGCCCTGCATGAGGTGGCAAACTTCAGCTGGTTTATCGGCGTCTTCCTCGGCGGCGTCACCTACCGCTGGCTGGCGCGGGAAGAGCGCGAGACGGCTGGCGCGACGTCGTTTGGCTCCCGCGTGGCGACGCAAAAAGAGTAATCCCTTCCCTCTGGCCGCAGCGTATCTGCGGCCCGTTCATTCTGGCACCGTTCTTGCTGAGCTTTCCCACCCCGCTACGCACACACGAAGGCAGGAACCATGATGGAATACCAGACTGCGATACGCGGTGCATTTTTTGATATTGCCCGGGTCTGCGACAGCGCAGACGCCATTGCCCGGCACGCGCGCTACCTTGAGGACGGCCTGCTGTTTATCCGGAACGGAAAAATTCTGGCACAGATGCCGTGGCAGGAGGGCGAGCAGTATCTTGACCCCCACAAGGGCTACACCGACCTGCGCGGCAGGCTGCTGCTGCCCGGTTTTGTCGACACCCACGTCCATTACCCGCAAACGGAGATGATCGGCGCCTTTGGCGAACAGCTGCTGGAGTGGCTGACCACCTACACCTTCCCGGTGGAGAGCCAGTTTGCCGATGAGGCCTACGCGAAAGAGATCGCCGAATTTTTCATACAGCAGCTGGTGAGCAACGGCACCACCACCGCGCTGGTGTTTTGCACGCTGCATCCGCAATCGGTCGAAGCGCTGTTTACCGAGGCCCTGCGCCTGAACATGCGCCTTATCGCCGGAAAGGTGATGATGGACAGGCACGCGCCGGACTACCTGAGCGAAGACGCAAAGCAGAGCTACCGGCAGACGCGGGCGCTGATCCAGCGCTGGCATCACCGTGGGCGGTTGGGATACGCCATTACGCCGCGCTTTGCGCCGACCTCATCACCCGAGCTGCTTGCGGCGGTCAGCCTGCTCAGAGAGGAGTTCCCGGACACCTGGCTGCAGACCCACCTGAGCGAAAACCCCAACGAAGTGGCCTGGGTAAGCGACCTCTGGCCGGAGCATGAGCGCTATCTGGACGTGTATCACCACTACGGCCTGACCGGCGAGCGCAGCGTGTTTGCCCACGCGATCCATTTGCACCACAGCGAGTGGCAGTGCCTGCATGACACCGGATCGGCGGTGGCGTTTTGTCCCACTTCGAACCTGTTTCTCGGTAGCGGGCTGTTTCGCCTGCCCGCCTGCTGGCAGCACAGGGTGCGGATGGGCATCGGCACCGACGTCGGCGCGGGCACCACCTTCAGCATGCTGCGCACGCTGGGCGAAGCCTACAAGGTCGGCCAGCTTCAAAGCTACCGCCTGCGTGCCAGCGAGGCCTTTTACCACGCCACGCTGGGCGGCGCGCACGCCCTCCGGCTGGATGACAAGATTGGCAACTTCGCGGCAGGCAAAGAGGCGGATTTTGTGGTTATCGACCCCAACGTCACGCCGCTGCAGCGCCTGCGCAATCGGCGCTGTCAGGATATCTACGAGCAGCTTTTCGTGCTGATGACCCTGGGCGACGAGCGCAACATCAGCGAGACCTGGGTCAACGGCGAGCGGGTATGGTCAGCTGCCCCGGTAGGTTGACCACCCGCCGGGGGCAATCACAAACGGCAGATGGAAGTGTTCGTCTGCCGTTTCTCCCGTGACAAACTCAATGTGCGCGCAGGGATAGATCGTCTTCCGGCCGGTATCGCTAAACCACGCCCCGATCTCCGCCACCAGCCGATAGCGGCCCGCGGGCAGAGAGGGAACGAACGCGGCGATGCGCCCCTGGGCGTTGGTCACGCCCGTGGCCAGCGTCTTCCCGTCCTGTTGCAGATGAACCGTCACGCCCTCAGCGGGCTTGCCCGTCGAAATATCGAGAATATGGGTGCTGAGTGTGCTCATTCGTGGATGACTCCTTCCAGGCGCAGCAGCGTAATTTCCCGCAGCTGTTCCAGCGCGGCACGGATTTCCTGCGCGTCGCTGTTCTCCAGCCGCGCGTGCAGGGCCTGTAATATCTCCTCGCCGCTGCGGCCCTTCGCGCGGATCAGAAAGACGCGTCCAAAGCGGGCTTCGTAGCGGGCGTTGCCTTCACGCAGCGCCCGGGCAAGAGCAGCATCGCGGTCATTCACCGCCCCCTGCTCCTGGCGCGACAGCGCCGCCTCCGCCGCTGAACCCGCTGGTTTTTCCCCGATGCGCGGATGGGCGCTCAGGGCTTGCGCCAGCGCCGCTTCGTTCCAGTTTTGCATCAGCGATTTCGCCGTACTGAACAATTCGTCCCGGCTGGCGTAAGGCCGCCCGTGAACCAGCGCATCGGCCCAGCGGGGAAGCGCCACGCAGGGGTGAATCAGCGCTAACGCCTGTTCATGGGGAAGATGATTGAAGTCGTGCAGTGCGATCATAGTGTCTCCTTTATTGTCCTTCTCCAGGCTATTGCACAAACCACGCCACCCTGAGCACAGGCGTGAAACAGTCGATTCCACAAGGTCGACCAGGAAATTTTTGATTCATAAAAAGGCACGCTCACCGCGTTTACGCACCTTAGCAGTGCAAACGTCTCCCTTACAACGCCGTTTTCGCCATGCTGCAGCCTGGTACGCAAATTGCTGACTGTCTTTACACCCTGCAAAAGGAGAGAAGCATGAAAGCAATCGTTATTGGCGCGGGTATTGGCGGCCTGAGCGCCGCCGTCGCGCTGAAGAAAGCGGGCATCGACTGTACCGTGTTTGAAGCCGTAAAGGAGATCAGGCCCGTCGGGGCGGCCATCTCCATCTGGCCTAACGGCGTGAAATGCATGCAGCACCTCGGCATGGGCGACATCATCGAGACCTGGGGCGGGCCGATGCGTTTTATGGCCTACAAGGATTACCGGCGCGGCGATACCCTGACCCGCTTTAGCCTTGCCCCGCTGGTTGAGCGTACCGGCGGGCGCCCCTGCCCCGTCTCGCGCGCTGAGCTTCAGCGCGAAATGCTGGACTTCTGGGGTCGCGACAAGGTGCAGTTCGGCAAGCGCGTCGAAGGCGTCCATGAAGACGACGCGGGCGTGAGCGTGACCTTCACCGATGGCACCACCGCCGCCGGGGATTTCCTGATTGCCGCCGACGGCAGCCACTCGGCGGTTCGCCCGTACGTGCTGGGATACACGCCGGAGCGCCGCTACGCGGGCTATGTGAACTGGAACGGGCTGGTGAAGATTGACGAAGAGATCGCCCCGGCGCACCAGTGGACCACCTTCGTTGGCGAAGGCAAACGCGTGTCGCTGATGCCCGTCTCCGGCGGACGCTTCTATTTCTTTTTTGACGTGCCGCTGCCCGCAGGCCTGGCGGAGGATCGCACCACCCTGCGCGCCGATCTCACGGGCTACTTCCGCGGCTGGGCGCCGCCGGTGCAGAAGCTAATCGCCGCGCTGGATCCTGAAACGACCAACCGGATTGAAATCCACGACATTGAGCCGTTCGACAGCCTGGTGCGCGGCAACGTCGCGCTGCTGGGCGATGCCGGGCACAGCACCACGCCGGATATCGGCCAGGGCGGCTGCGCGGCGATGGAAGACGCCGTGGTGCTGGGGGAATGCCTGCGTGAAAACCGCAACATCACGCTGGCGCTGCGGCAGTACGAGGCGCTGCGCTGCGACCGCGTACGCGACCTGGTGCTGAAGGCGCGCAAGCGCTGCGACGTCACCCACGGCAAAGATATGGCGTTGACGCAGGCCTGGTATCAGGAGCTCAAAGAGGAGACCGGAGAGCGCATCATCAACGGTCTGTGCGAGACTATTCAGGGCGGCCCGTTAGGCTGAACGCAAGAGGGACAACGATGAAAAGAGAACCGACCCCACCCGCCCACTGTACGTTTGAGCCAGAGGACTGGCTGCGTCTGGCGAAATGCTGGCATCCGGTCGCGCGCGCCTGCGACGTCGGTCCGGCGCCGGTCAAAGCGACGCTGCTGGATGAACAGCTGGTGATTTACCGCATTAACGATCAGGTCGTGGTCGCCCGTGACGTGTGCCCGCACCGCGGCGTGCCGCTGACGCTCGGCTTTCACGACGAGCACGGGATTATCTGCCCCTATCATGGCTTACGCTTTGGCGAGGACGGGCGCTGCAACCGTATTCCCTCCAGCCCCGACCAGCCCGTTCCGGCGAAGCTGAACCTGATTAACTACGCGGTCAAAGAGCGGTTCGGGCTGATCTGGGCCTGCCTGGCCTATGATCCGGAAAACCCCGCGCCGCTGCCCACCATGCCGCACTGGGATGACGACGGATTTCAGCAGATTAACTGCCCGGCGTTTGAGGTGAACGGCTTTGCCGGACGTCAGGTGGAAGGTTTTCTGGACGTGGCGCACTTTGCCTGGATCCACACCGATACCTTTGCGGACCCGAATAATCCGCTGGTGCCCCACTATCAGCCACAGGAGACGCCGTTCGGCTTCGTGGCGGATTACTGGAGCGCCGTGAGCAACTATCCCGCCAGTTCGGACGTGCAGGCTCCGGAAGGGTTCCAGTGGCTGCGCCATTTTGAAATGCACCTGCCGTTCACCGCCACCCTGACGATTCATTTTCCGGGTGAATCGAGACTGGTGATCATGAACGCCGCGTCGCCGGTGTCATCGCGCGTGACCCGCATGTTCGCCCCTATTGCCCGCAACTTTGACCTGCATATTCCGGTGGAAGATGTGCATGCCTTTAACCTGCGGATTTTTGAAGAGGATCGCCTGATGGTGGAAACCCAGCGCCCGGAAAGCCTGCCGCTGGACCTGACGCTGGAAGCGCATATCCCCGCCGATAAAAGCTCGATTGCCTACCGTCGGGGGCTGAAGAAAATGGGCTTTGGCGAGTTTTTCCTGGTATGACGGAGGCCAATATGCTGAGCGTAATTGTTGACGGGCTGTGGCGCGAGGGCGACAAAAGCCTCGCCGTCAGGCTGGTGGCTGATAACGGCGAAGCGCTGCCGCCGTGGCAGCCCGGGGCGCACGTTGATGTCCACCTGCCCTGCGGCGTGGTGCGCCCGTATTCCCTGACCGGAGCATGTGGGGACGAGAGCTACCTGATCTGCGTGGGACGGGAAACCGCCTCGCGCGGCGGGTCGCGCTACGTTCACGAGACGCTGCGTCCCGGGCAGAAGCTGATGATATCGGCCCCGCGCAACCTGTTTCCGCTGCAGCAGGCAGAGCGGGTTTTGCTGCTGGCGGCGGGAATTGGCATTACGCCGCTGTATGCGATGGCCCTGCAGCTGAAGGCGACCGGAACGCCGTTCACGCTGCACTACTACGTCAGGAACCGGGAAAGCGCGGCGTTTACGCGCGAACTCTCCCGGCTCGGTGAGTGCCTCATTCATACCACCAGCCCGCGCACAGCGCTGGCGGCACATCTCCCCGCGGCCGAATCGGGCCTTCACGCCTGGGTCTGTGGTCCAGCGGGTTTTATGGAAAAAGTGCGTGAGGTGGCGGCGGCAAAGGGATGGGATGACGCCCATCTTCACAGCGAGGCGTTTCAGCCCGTTGCGCCCGCCGCAGGCGGTGAAACCGGGGAGATCTTCACGGTCAAACTGGCCTCAACCGGGGAGCGCTGGCCGGTGCCTGCGGATAAAACCATCGCCCAGGTGCTGCAGGAAAATGGCGTGGCGGTCCCGCTTTCCTGTGAGATGGGGATCTGCGGCGCCTGCCTGACGCCGGTGATTGACGGCGTGGTGGATCACCGGGATAGCGTGCAGTCGGAGGCGGAAAAAGGCGCGATGGACCAGCAGGTGGCGCTGTGCTGTTCGCGAAGCTATTCCGGGGAGCTGGTGATTGGGCTGTAAAACGAAAAAACCCTGCGATATTGCTATCGCAGGGTTTTCAAATTTGGCGGAAGCGTAGAGATTCGAACTCTAGAACCCTTTCGGGTCGCCGGTTTTCAAGACCGGTGCCTTCAACCGCTCGGCCACGCTTCCAAAGTGAGGCGCACTATAAACATCTATTAGCGCCTTGTAAAGCAGGAATTTTTCGATTTTTCCCCACGGGCGTTTGACTGCGCAGAAAGTCACCCAAACGCTGACATCCCCCTCACTCTCCGCGACCTTGTACATACCGTAACACAGCAACGCTCATCTTTTTAAATCGCTCTGGTATAGAATGCCACAAAAATAGACGGCCATTTGTTGTGTAATTGTTATTAATCTGAATTTCCGCAGATTTAAGACATTACTGCCATGCAGTGTTACTGGTTGATGATGAAAATCAAAAATACGCTTTGCTTACATTTTCTGATGGCGTTTCTGGCCATTTTGTTTCTTTGTCTTCACCCGCTGGTGGCGAGCTTCGATCCGCCGCTTACCTTCCAGCCGCTGATTAAATCAATGGCGGGCACGCCTAAAGAACAGGCGGAAAAAATTGCCACTATTTCTCATGCCTTAGAAGGGAATGCGATATTCTTCATTGGTGCGTCTGAGGTGGCGACGTCAGAAGATGAACATTACGCTGTCTATAATTACTTTAATAAGCAATTGCACAAACCCGTCGTGGCGTATGGCGATGCGTTTGTCGATGACGAAACGCAGTTTTTACTGTTCTCACGTTTTAAAAATAGCCTTAACGCAAACAGTAAAGTTGTTTTGCTGCTGGCACCTGACAGCTTTTACTCAAAAGGCCTGCCTCCCGCTATCTATGCCGATAATTTCCCGGGTTCTGTTTTTAATCCTTTGATGAAGGATCCGCAGGCACGCCCAATATTGGTTAATTATTTAAAACATATTGAGAGTAAAGAAATAAGCCATTTAACCTTTGGCCAAATGCGTGTCTTTGGCTGGCACCCCGATCTGATATGGGACGAGGTGAGTTTCCAGTTTGCCAACGTCTGCACCCTGATAAAAAACGACTGGCTGGCGCTGCTTCACGTCACGCCCCGGACGGAACAGCCGTGGCCGCCACAGCCGACCACCCACATTGCCCCTGACTGGGATAAAGAGCTGGCGAATGCCCGCGAGTTAAATAAAAAACGCCAGCAGAGCGCGGCCACCCTGTGGATGGACAAAACGATTTACGAGGAGGACGGTACGCGGCAGCAGTGGGATGACACGCCTGTCGTGCCTGCGCAAATCGCCGCCTTCAGTAAAACCGTCCAGCTGCTTAAAGAACACCACGTGCAGGTGATTGCTATCGTCGACCCGGTTAACCCCTGGGCGCTTTACAACACCGATACCTTCCGCCCGGTGGATAAGCAAATTAAAACCATTCTGGAAAAGAACCAGATCCCGTATTTAGATATGTACGCCATGCCTTATCAGAATGGCTGGAACTGGGATCGTTTGCACCCTTCCGAACTGGCCTGGGTTCCTATGATTCGCTTTATTGCACAGAGCTTTAAATAATGAAAATCGCAATCCGTCTTTTTTTCCTTTATCTCCTGCTGGCGATCACCATCGTCGCGTGGACCTCTGTCGATGACAGTATGAGTATGCAGCTGCATTTTGAATATCAAAAGTTCTGAGGCCGAATAATGTATAGCTCAGGAATGTTTTTTGTCTGTTTGTTTTCATCCGCCCTAGCGTTTGCGCTGGTCAATCGCCTATTACGCCATCGCCTGACGTATTTATCGGCATTATCCGTCATGGCCGCATTAGGCTGGGGCTATATTTTTCAGGGTGATTACCGTGTTCCCGCGGTCGTTTTTATCAGTTTTTATCTAGTCGCCGCGTTAAAAGAAAAAGGATGGTTAAAAACCTGGCAGGCGATTGTGTTAACGCTGCTTCCTTTATTTTTGGTGAAATTGCACCTTAATCATCATCTCGGCATGATCGGCCTCTCTTTTATGACATTCCGCGCGGTGGACGTGCTGCTCTATCGCAGTAAAAAAGAAGGGCAGAATTTCGTGCACTATTTCTGCTATCTGTTTATGCCCTTTATTATTCTGGCAGGCCCAATGTACCGCTGGCGGACATGGATGAACGACGTCAGCAAGCCCGTCTTTGCCCTTAACCGCGAACAGTTTTTAGTGGCGCTGGAGCAAATCATTACCGGCATTATCCAGAAGTTCCTGTTTGCCATGCTGGTTGATTCACTTGTCGTGCAGCCCTGGAGCCATAAGCCGTTTACGCTGACCGTGGGCGTGGTGATGTCGATAGCCTACAGCGCCTACCTCTATTTTGATTTTGCGGGCTACAGCAATATGGCCATCGGTGCGGGCCGCCTGTTTGGGTTGAACATTCCGGCAAACTTCAATATGCCGCTTCTGGCAAAGAACCCGCAGGACTTCTGGCGCCGCTTCCACATTAGCCTGTCTGAATGGCTGCGCGATGTGGTCTTTATGCCCGTTTATATGAACCTGATGAAGTTTAACTTTTTCCGTCAGAACAAAACGCTGGCGCAAAATATCGGTATTTTCTGCACCCTGTTTTGCATGGGGGCATGGAATGGCCTGGAACGCCATTACGTCATCAGCGGCGCGCTGTTTGGCGCCATTTCTGTCGCTCACAACATGCTGCTGTGGTCAGCCAAACGCAGCCCGGCGTTGCACCGCGGGTTGCAGTATCCGGCTGTTGCGTTTTTAGGGCGCATTCTGACGCTGGGAAGCGCCGCGGGCGCCCTTTACATCTTTAGTGGAATGTCACCTCTATGAAAAATCTCTCCGATCTTCAGGAACTGCAGGATTTCTTGCGTGCAGCATTATGCGATCCCGCCTCCCCGCAGCAGATGGCCATCAGCGGCAGCGACGAAGCCTTAAGCTGGCTGCAGCTTTCCGCTGCCGTGACGGACTGGGCGCAGCGCTATCAGCGTAGCCAGCCTGTTGCCGGTACGCCGGTCGTCTTGTACGGACACCAGCAGGCCGAGTTCGCCGTGGCGATTTATAGCTGCCTGCTGCACAACATTCCGTACATTCCGGTGGACTGCATTTACCCGCAGGAGCGCCTGCGGGAGATCTGCCACCTGGCCAGCGCCCCTTACTATTACGACGTCGCGACCCGGCAGTTCATCGCCACGGGTGAACCGGGCAAGGTGCTGGAGGAGCAGGATCTGGCCTACATCATGTTTACCTCCGGCAGCACCGGCAAGCCTAAAGGGGTGCAGATTGGGCGTGAAAGCGTGTGGCACTTCATGAAATGGGTCAGCCAGGACTTTTCGCTGCCGGAAAAACCGGTCCTGATGAACCACGCGGTGTTCAGCTTTGACCTCTCCCTGATCCCTTTACTGGCGAATCTGGCGATGGGTGGACACATCGTGCTGAACGCCAAAGACGATATTCAGAAAGCGAACTGGCTGGAGCGACTGAAAAGCAACGCCGTCTCCGCCTGGGTTTCCACCCCCTCTTTTGCTTACCAGCAGCTGCTTTCCCCGCAGTTCAACAGCGAGTATTTACCTGAACTCAACGTCTTTATCTTCATTGGTGAAGTGTTGAATAAAGCGCTGGTTAAACAGCTTCGCCGCCGCTTCCCGCAGGCCAAAATCATCAACTCCTATGGCCCAACGGAAGCGACCATCGCGACCACCGTGGTCGAGATCACGGATGCGATCATGAACAGCGACAGCGCCGTGCTGCCGGTGGGGGTCATGATGCCTGAGAGCAAAATGGAAATTTCCGCCGAGGGCGAGCTGATTATCTGGGGTAAAAACGTCATGCGCGGCTACCTCGGCCTGCCGCAGGAGAACGCAGAAAAATTACTTCATCGGGAAAACGAGGCGTTTCGCGGCTACCGGACCGGCGATCTGGGCTATGAAGCGGGGCTTATCTACTGCCAGGGACGCAACGACAGCCAGGTCAAACTGAATGGCTACCGTATTGAAATCAACGAAATTGAAAACCGCCTGCTGGCGATGTCCGGGATTAACGAAGCGGTGGTAATGCCACTGATGAAACCCTGCGGCAGCGTGCTGCGCATTGCCGCGTTCTGCGTGACGGAGCTGGCGCCGGATACCATCAAAACCTCGCTCTCGAAGGTAGTCCCCCACTACATGGTGCCGTCACAAATTATCGTAAAAGACGCTTTGCCGCTGAATCCTAACGGCAAAATTGACCGCAAGCTGCTGGACGCTTACGCCCGCACAAATTAATGACTCCAGGAAAAATTATGGAACAAGAAATTCTCGCCCTGTTCGAAAAAGTGTTATCCCGTAAGGTGGGCTTTCACGATGAGCTGATTGAATCCGACATTCTCGACTCCATCCTGGCGGTCGATATGGTGCTGGAAGTGCAGGACGTTTACGGCTGCATGATCCCGCCGACAGACGTGGCGACGGTGCTGAAAACCCCGGCGGACCTGGCCCGCTATATTGAAGAAAACCGCTAAACGCCCCTGCTGTTAATCCTGCCCTGAAGGCTCTGGCGCATCGCGCCAGAGCCCAGACGCAAAATGAATATCCTTCACCGGAATTAAACCAACCGCTTTTGTGATTTCTCCTACACTTTAGGGGTCGTGTTGTTCTTAACAGAGGAGTCTGCGGTATGGCATTCGTAACCACGAAAGACGGCGTCAACATTTACTACAAAGACTGGGGTCCGAAAGAGGCTCAGCCCATTGTCTTCCACCACGGCTGGCCGTTGAGTGCCGATGACTGGGATAACCAGATGCTCTTCTTCCTGGCAGAAGGCTATCGCGTTATCGCTATCGATCGCCGCGGACATGGACGATCGGACCAGGTGAGTGAAGGCCACGATATGGATCATTATGCGGCCGATGCGTCAGCCGTGGTTGAAAGCCTTGATCTGCACAATGCCGTGCACGTCGGTCACTCCACCGGCGGCGGACAGGTCGCCCGCTATGTTGCGCGGTATGGACAACCACAGGGGCGCGTCGCCAAAGCGGTGCTCGTCAGCGCCGTCCCGCCTCTGATGGTCAAAACGGAGACGAATCCCGGCGGAACGCCGATCGAGGTTTTCGACGGCTTCCGCAAAGCGCTGGCGACTAACCGCGCCCAGTTTTATCTCGACGTTGCCAGCGGTCCTTTCTACGGTTTTAATCGCGATGGTGCCGACGTTTCGCAGGGTACGATCCAGAACTGGTGGCGTCAGGGTATGATCGGAAGCGCCAAAGCCCACTATGAGGGGATTAAGGCGTTTTCAGAGACCGACCAGACGGAAGATTTGAAAACCATCACCGTTCCCGTTCTGGTGCTGCAGGGCGATGACGATCAGGTTGTGCCGTATAAAAATGCCGCCCTTCTCCAGGACAAGCTGCTGGCGAACAGCGTGCTGAAAATTTATCCGGGCTTCCCGCACGGGATGCATACCACCCATGCGGATACTATCAACGCGGACATACTGGCCTTTATTCGCTCATAACGCCGCTTTTATTGCCGGGTGGCGCTGCGCTTACCCGGCCTACGCCACGATATCCCGCTCAATGCATGAACGCCACCCGAGGGTGGCGTTGTTTATTCCGCTTAGCGATTATCCAGCTGGGCGCGAACGTTGTTCAGCCCGGTGGTGTTGATGCGGTAAGGCTGCCCGTTCACGGATCGGATCAGCTTTTTGGCGCGGAGTTTTTTGAAGACGTTCAGCGTGCAGTCGCTCAGCACCAGCCCTTCACGGGTGTAGCACTCAACGGACGTGACGCGGCCAGAACTGTCGCGGACGTGCACAATACGTCCACCTTTGGCGAGAACGTGTAAGGTACGTTGTTCCTGACGGGATAAATTCATACTGGAAAACCTGTGTAATCATCATGCGTAAAAACGAGCCCACACCCGCAGGTGCGTGCGTAAGGTTTAAGCGCAGCGATAACCAGTCCGTCCTGAAAAGGGCGGGAAGCTGATTATCTGATGACAACATTCTCCAGCATCAAAGCCTCGGTAAGCGATGAAAAGGTATTTACGGGGTGAATGATAACGCCGGGGTTTTACAGGGAAATAACCGGGTCTTAAAAATGTGAGCCGGATCGGCTAATCCAAAAGAAAAACCCCAGGTTCACAAGTAACCTGGGGTTTATATCTGGCGGAAGCGCAGTCCGCCAAATTAATGTCCGAAAATGTCAGAAATCGTCCGTTTTTACCATTAATAAACAATATGTTGTCAAAATCGATTGTTCGAGGACGTCTTGCACCATCCGAAAAAATCTGACATTTTATGCAGTACCTTATGCATGGCGGGTTGTATGACAGGATTTAACATATGCCAAAGAAAGCCAAAGAACTCACCGGACTGGCTGTTGCCAAGCTAAAAACTGAAGGCTCTTATGCGGTTGGAGGGGTTGACGGTTTATATCTCCGGGTCCGGGGTCAGTCCCGTTCGTGGATACTTTGTATTGCAATGGGAGTCAGAGTAAACGGATTGGGCAGAACAGTCCCCAGACGTTTAAATATGGGACTTGGTGCCTACCCTGAAGTCTCCTTAGCCGACGCCCGTGATAAGGCTCGTGAGCTGCGTAAACAAGTCCGTAATGGTGTTAATCCACTTGAAGAAAAACACGCCGCCAGAGCAGAACAAGAAAAACTGGCTCATAAGAAAAAATCTTTTGCCGAATGCGCTGAAGACGTTATCGAAATTAAGGCCAAGGAACTTAAAAACCAGAAACACATTGCACAATGGCGTTCAACACTTGAAGCCTATGCTTACCCTGTTGTAGGTGAAAAGCCCATCAGCGCAATTACGAAAGTTGATGTACTGGCAATACTTGAACCAATCTGGCTAACAAAAAACGAAACCGCCAGTCGTCTCCGTGGTCGTATTGAGGCCATTATTGATTACGCCAAGGCGAAAGAATATTTTGAAGGCGATAACCCTGCTTCATGGAAAGGTATGCTTAAGCCCCTGCTGCCAATGCCAAGTAAGGTTCAGCAACAAAAACATCATGCAGCACTTCCCTATAGTGAGATCAAACCTTTTATCACCGAACTGCAGAAGCGAGCAGGCATTTCAGCACGAGCACTTGAGTTTTCAATCCTGACCGTTGCCCGTTCTGGTGAAGTCCGGGGTGCTGAATGGTCAGAAATTGATCTTAAGAACAAAACGTGGACCATTCCCGCCAGCAGAATGAAAGCCAGTAAAGAACATCGTGTGCCGCTGTCTGATGCTGCAGTAGCGTTGTTAAAGGCTTTACCCCGCTTTAAGGACAATAACCTTGTATTCCCTGCCCCACGCGGTGGACAGTTATCAGATATGTCATTGCTGGCAGTCTTAAAGCGTATGAACCATACAGGCTTAACCCAACACGGCTTCCGCTCCACTTTTCGTGACTGGGCTGGTGAAACAACCGATCATCAACGTGAAGTTATTGAACATGCGTTAGCTCACCAGTTGGCAGATAAAGCAGAGGCTGCTTATCAGCGGGGAACTTTGTGGCCTAAGCGGGTGGCGTTGATGGATGAGTGGGCGGGGTATTGTTCAAGCACAAATGCTAACTAATTGATTAACCTCACATTGAAAGTATGCAACTTATTGTTTTTTATATGAATAAAAACCATCTATGGTTGATGACCACTCATTCATCCCGTAGAATATTGGTCAAATTTGAATGAAAGCTCACTGCGAGCAGATGCCGGAAAACTTTTATGATCAAAATAACTTCTGATATGGCAGAACTACAATCAATGAATATCACTGAAGATAATATCAGCAAGCTTAAATCATTGTTTCCTGAAGCATTTAATGAAGGAAACATTGATTTTGATGTTTTAAAGCAGCTTTTGGGTGAAAATGTAGACGAAAAAGAAGAGCGCTATGGCCTGAACTGGCATGGTAAACGTCAGGCTCGCCAGCTTGCTCTCACCCCTTCTCGCGGCACCTTACGCCCATGTAAAGATGAAAGTGTTGATTGGGATAATACCAAAAATCTTATGATTGAGGGCGATAACCTTGAAGTGTTAAAACTCCTTCAAAAAAGCTATGCTGGAAAAGTAAAGCTTATTTATATCGACCCACCGTATAACACCGGAAAAGACTTTGTTTATCCTGATAACTTCCAAGATAATATGAGAAATTATCTCGAACTTACTGGACAAACAGAAGACGGGGCACGTCTAAGCACAAATACAGAAACCAGTGGGCGTTATCATACTGACTGGTTAAATATGATTTACCCCAGATTAAAACTTGCTAAAAATTTACTTAGGAATGATGGGGTAATTATAATAAGCATTGATGACTCAGAACTAAGCAATATCAAAATCACTCTTGATGAAATATTTGGAGGAGAGAATTACCTAGCTACATTAGTTTGGGATAGAAATAGAAAAAACGACGCAAAATATTTTTCCGTCGGACATGAATACATGTTGGTTTATGCCCGGAATGAGTCTTATTTAACGGACAGCGAAATTATCTTTAGGGGCGCAAAAGAAGGTGTTGACTATCTCCAAGATTTATTTAATAAATCAAAATTAAAACATGGTGACAATTGGGATCTAATTAAGGAAGATGTTTTTGATTACTATAAATCAATTTCTAAAGATGACCCGAGAGCACCACTTAAAAGGTTTACTAAAATAGATGAAAAAGGTCCATATAGAGATGATGGTAATATTAACTGGCCCGGTGGAAATGGTCCAACGTATGAGATAGTTCATCCTACAACCGGAAAACCATGTAAATTACCAACCAGTGGTTGGAGATACCCAACAGAAGCTCGCTTTTGGGAAGAGTACGAAAAAGGTAAGATTGTATTTGGAGATGATGAAAAAACAGTCCCGAGAATTCGGACCAATCTGTTTGAAAATAGTAATCAAGTAATGACTTCTGTTCATTATAGTTATGCTCAAACTGCTGCCAATGAATTTTCGACATTATTTGATGGTGAAAGAGTTTTCTCTCACCCTAAACCTGTAAATGACATTAAATCTTTAATTGCTTATTTAAGTAATACAGATGATTTAATTGTTGATTTTTTTGCTGGCTCAGGCACATCTGGGCATTCAGTTTTTTTGCAAAATGCAAAAGATCATGTTAATCGCCGATTTATTTTAGTTCAACTACCGGAACCTTTTAATCATAAAAATAAAGAACAAGAAATAGCTTATAATTTTTGTGAGCGTATGGGCACACCCAAAAATATTGCTGAAATCACAAAAGAGCGCCTACGCCGTGCAGGTAAAAAGGTTAGTGAAGATAATCCAGACTGGAATGGTGACATTGGGTTCCGTGTATTTAAACTTGACACATCCAATATTCGGCCTTGGGAAGCAACAGCGGAAAGCCTTTCACTACAACTTGATGCCTATATAAGCCCAATTATTGAAGGCCGTAGTGAAGAAGACCTACTTGCTGAATTAATACTTAAGCGTGGCATTGATCTGAGTGTTAACGTTGAAACCCAGCAGTTTGATGGATTAACCGTTTCTTGTGTTGACGGTGGCAAATTGTTTACCTGCTTTGCTAAGCAAATCCCTGCATCTTCAGTCGAAGAACTGACCAAGGGGATCATCGACTGGCATAAGAGTTTAAAGGCTGGCAAGGATACTGTCTGCTATTTCCTTGATGATGCATTTGAAAATAACGTTGCTAAAACAAATCTTTGCGCCATTCTGGAACAGCAGGGCCTGACTAACCTGCATAGCCTTTAAGGGATTGAGATGAAACTACATTTTGAATCTGACCTTAAATATCAACACAATGCTATAACATCAGTCTGCGATCTGTTTGAAGGTCAGGAAAAATGGGAAAGCGAAATGACTGTGCTGGCCCCGGCACAGGGTGCACTCTCATTTGAAGGTGCAACAGGTTCAATGCCTGTGAACCCCAAAATTCCTGAAAATGATGTTCTGCTGAAAAACCTGAACAATGTTCAGTTAAGAAACCAGCTACCCCCCTCACCAACTCTCGACAGTCATGATTTTACTGTCGAGATGGAAACAGGGACAGGTAAAACGTATGTTTACCTCCGCACTATGCTGGAGCTGAACAAGCGCTATGGCATGAGTAAATTCATTATTGTGGTTCCTTCCGTTGCTATTAAGGAAGGCGTCTATAAAACGCTACAGATCACTGAAGAACATTTCAAAAGCCTGTATGCGGGTATTCCATACGAATACTACCTGTATGATTCTGCGAAACCTGCCGATGTCCGTAATTTTGCGACCAGTTCTGTTATGCAGATCATGGTGATGACTGTTGGTGCAATTAACAAAAAAGAAGTTAACAAACTTTATCAGTCCAGTGAAAAAACGACCGTTGACGATCTGGATAAACCTATCGATCTTATCCGGGCTACACGTCCGATAATCATCGTCGATGAGCCTCAAAGTGTTGATGGTGGATTAAACGGTGCGGGTAAAACCGCCCTTGACTCCATGCATCCAATGTTTACCTTGCGCTATTCAGCAACACATGTGCATAAACATCATATGGTTTATCGCCTCGACGCTATTGATGCCTACAATCAAAAGCTGGTCAAACAGATCGAAGTTGCCGGGCTTGAAGTCCAGAATGCGAGTAACAGCCCTTATGTTAAGCTGCTAAGCATCAACAGTAAGAAAAACGCCATCAATGCTACTGTTCTTGTTGATGTCGCTGATAAAAAAGGCGTGGTGAACCGGACAGAAATTACAGTTTATGATGGCACAACGCTCGACGATGAAACGGGACGGGATATTTACCAAGGTTACCGAATCAGTGAGATCCGTACGGGTAAAGAGGGTTATCTTACACTCGAAACACCATCAAACACCTACTATATGAACGTTGGTGATGTTGTTGGTGATATTGACCCTATGCTCATCCAGCGTCATATGATTAGACGTACAATCCGTGAACATCTGGATAAAGAACTGCGTCTCAACAATCAGCAAATCAAGGTCCTTACTCTGTTTTTCATTGATAAGGTTGATTTCTACCGCCAGTTCAATGAAGAAGGACAGCGTGAACCGGGTGAATATGCTCGTATTTTTGAAGAAGAATACCTCAAAGCTATTAAAAGCCCTGCATATAAAGATTTGATCCCTTCTCACCCAGAACATGCGAAAGACGTTCATGATGGTTATTTCTCCATCGATAAAAAAGGTGCATGGGCTGAAACAAGCGAAAGCAATAATGCAGGTCGTGAAAATGCTGAGCGTGGTTATAATCTCATCATGAAAAATAAAGAGAAGCTCTTGAGTTTCTCCAATCCGGTTAGATTTATTTTTTCACACTCCGCATTAAAAGAAGGCTGGGATAATCCCAATGTATTCCAGATCTGTAGCCTGCGTGAAATGGGTAGTGAACGTGAACGCCGTCAGACATTAGGCCGTGGTCTTCGCCTGTGCGTTAACCAAGAAGGTGAGCGTGTTCGTGATGATAATATTAACATTCTGACTGTTATTGCCAGCGAAAAATATGAATCCTACGCTGAACGATTACAGACTGAAATTGAGAATGAAACAGGTATCCGTTTCGGTATCATCGAAAAAGAAGCGTTTGCACATTTGATTTTTTCAGTTACGGCAAAGCCAGTAGGTATCACTGGTTCACATGAAATCTGGTCAAGTCTGCAGACAGAAGGACATCTGGAAACATCAGGAAAAATAACCAAGTTCCTGAAAGAAGCCCTTTTCGAAGGTTCTTTTGCTATAACCGACAAGTTCGCATCACTGCAGGAACAAATTGAAGCGATCCTTCGTAAATCAGCAGGACGCCTGAATATTAATAATGCTGATGATCGTGAAATAATAAAATACCGTAAGGAAGTCATAAACAGCCCTGAGTTTGAGGCCTTATGGCAACGAATCTGTCAAAAAACACTTTACCGTCTGGCCTTTGATGAAGATGTACTGCTTACATCCTGTACGAAATCACTTTCTGAGATGCCGCCTGTAGCAAAAGCGATGGTTAGTTTTAGCAAGGCTACAATCAAACAAAGTCAATCTGGCCTTGATGTCAAAGCTCAGTCGAATGGGACAACAAGCGCTGTTATTGATGTTGCTGAACAACCGCTGCCTGATATTCTTGGTGTGCTGCAGGAAAAAACAGGACTGACAAGACGCAGTTTAAGT
Organism: Enterobacter sp. SST3; assembly: GCF_000286655.1. Taxonomy (NCBI): domain Bacteria; kingdom Pseudomonadati; phylum Pseudomonadota; class Gammaproteobacteria; order Enterobacterales; family Enterobacteriaceae; genus Enterobacter; species Enterobacter sp. SST3. Next base: position 54,504 of record NZ_ALNS01000005.1, read on the forward strand.
GCCATCCTGAAAGAAAGTGGAAGACTCGCTGATTTTGCTAAAAATCCGCAGCAATTTATCAGTGAAGCCATAGGCCGCATCAACTACTGCAAACGCCTGTCGATTGTTGATGGTATTAAATACTATCCACTGAAAGGTGAAGTATATGCACAAAGCCTGTTTATAGATAAAGAACTTACAGGATATGCTCGAAATCTATTTGAAACCTCATCTAAATCAGTTTACGAATATGTTCCTAAAGATTCTGATGTTGAAAATCGTTTCGCTCAGGAACTCGAAGAACAGGATGAAGTTAAGCTTTATGTGAAGCTTCCCGGCTGGTTTAAAATCCCAACACCGTTAGGAACTTATAATCCCGACTGGGCCTTAGTTATTGAGGACAATGGCGAAGAACATATTTACTTTGTCGTCGAAACAAAAAGTAAGCATATCGGACTTAGCAATGAAGAGGATGCAAAAATAGCTTGTGGCACTGCTCATTTTGATGCACTTGAAGAGCTAAAAGTTAATCCAGCAAGATATATGCGAGCCACAAATTTAAATGAAGTTATGAGCAATAGCTAGAATATAACAAAGGGTCGAAAGGCCCTTTGCGTTCCCTCTAAGGGAACACTCCACTGGAGTGAATACAGAACCTCATACTTAGGAAAAATGGCTCCCATTCAAAATATGTTTTATTTATTTTTTACAAGATGTAATTTATTCCCCCTGCCTTATAGTAAACAATAAATCAATATAGCATTGGTTTTTGAATGATAAATAAAACAAACAGATATGAATATATAAAAATTACCAATCTAAGCACAGCGCCATTTCACTACCATTTTTGACTGTTATTCTCCACAAATCAGTCGCGTATTGCTCAACCCCTCTCCAAGTATCGTCTTGATCATTTTCATTTCCATAAATAGATACACAGACATCATGCTGACCAATATAGGAATAATTGTATGAGTTATTATAGTTTGAATAATAATAAAACGATTTTCTCGGTTTACCGCCAGATGAGGCCCACACACCATTAACACATGATAAGATTTGTCCTGCTGCCGTTCTACCTTGTAAGCCATTAGGGGAACAACTAGCCCCGGCATTAGCTACTCCATTTAGTTGGGCAAATTCACCAACTGTGAGTCTTCCATCTGCTTGAACAGAACCACCTCTGATTTGTCCACCTGTATACACATTTTTGTTACTGTATGCTCTGATCCATGAGCTGTCACTCATATACCAGCCACCACCCCATTTTTGGCTGTACCAGCCTGTATCACCCAATGTTCTGAACCAGTTCTGAGTGTAAGTTTCCCCACGGGAAGTGATTGTTGCACCTGATACCGTATTGTTTGAGTTTATTGTGCCATTTACCTGAGTATTTCCTGAAACATTCAGATTTGCACCAACATTAGTATCACCTGTTGAATGTAATATGCCAGAAGTCGTAGTTCCTGTTGCGGTGATATCTTTCGCATTATTAATGTCATTCCCACCCATATTCAGATCACCTGTCATAGGGAGTGTCCCATCACGACGCAAGTAAACAGAATACATCGCTGAATCATATCCAACACGATAGGCCATAAGACCTGCACTGTTGATATTACTGTAATCTGTTGATGTTTCTTTCCACGCCCCCTGCAGCCCTGATGCCACAGTTGCTGATTGTGTCATTCCGCTATCAATACCGGCTTCCTGCATAGCCTTCCCTAATAAGTCGTAGCGATATTTACCACCCTCACTCCAAGGTAAAGTCGTTGTAATAAGTCCATTGATAACATAGTTAGGTGTGGTTCCTGTACGTTTTAGCAGTATCTTATAAGATGATTTTTGGGCATTTACCCCGGTATATGATACTGGCAATAATCCTTCATTAATAAGTGTCTGGTAAGTGATTTCACAACCAGAACTATCACACGTTCTTGGACCCGGATCACTTGACTGGCTGCTGCTCGCCGTCAGCGTAGAAAGCTTGTCATAGCGGATATTGATATAACCATTGACCGCCTCCCCCATCTGTTTCATTTGTTGTCCAACAGCCTTAGCAATCACCGTGTCTTGCTCATTCTTCATATCCTGAAAGCGCATAAACGCCATCATACTACCCACACCCAGCACCAAAACAAGTTCCAGCAAAGAGAACCCTTTTTTATTTTGTTTTTTCATTTTCATCGTCCTTTTTTATTTCACGTACGTATCAATTAACAAAAATAAAAAAGAGGTCAAGGTTGGTTAAGATGTAATCCATAAAAAACCGTTAACAATAAAAATTAGGAGGCGTAATTTTATCCATTATCGTCCTTTGTATGTTATCCTGCTTATGATCTTAAACATTCAGGATAAAAGATAATGACTGACGCTATTAAAACACTTAATAACATTCGTACCCTTCGCGCACAGGCACGAGAAACAGGTCTGGCTACTCTGGAAGAGATGCTGGAAAAATTAACTGCTATTGTTGAAGACCGACGCCAAGAAGAATCAATTGCACTGCAACAAAATGCTGAACGTCAGGCCAAAATTGAAGCGCTGCGTGCACAACTGCTTGGAGATGGTATTGACCCATCAGAACTGCTGGCTAGTCCTAAATCTTCCCGTCCGGCTGCTGTTCGTGCTCCTCGTCCTGCTAAATACAAATACATTGATGAAAATGGCGATGAAAAGACGTGGACAGGTCAGGGTCGTACACCAAAAGCGATTGCTGCTGCACTGGAAGGTGGTAAAGCTCTTGAAGACTTTGCCATCTGAGTGTGGTTGTGATTTATTGCCACGGATGGCAGTAAAAATTGGCTACCGCGCCCTCTGGGGCTTGCTCAACAGCTCCCCAGCCTAAAACAAGTTTTAAGCTGAAGAGCTGTTCGGACGTGAAATGATTTTATGGCCTGAATTTTTTGAGGACTCTTTCAATATAGATTTGTCCATTTACTTTATACCGTTCGATATCGTGTGTATGTAAGGATGGAACTTCTAACAGTATACCAAAGAGTAATTGTTTATCTACCTCACTTATATCACAGTCTAAAACCTTGGCAACCTCTGCACCGAGAATTATTTTTTGTCGGGTATTTTCTTTTTTGTTATCTCTCTTTTCTTTTGCTTTAAGATAATTGAGCTTATTTTGTGCTCCCGCAATTTTTTGCTCAAGTGTTTTCTTTATTTCTACTCTGCTTTTATCACCCTGAAAAGCTTTACCTGTTAGATAGGTATTTTGTATTTCATCATCACTCATTATTTACTCCATTGATTTCTATGATTATAAGGAACATTATTTCTGAACTCATCATCTGAAAGTGCTCGTTTGATTGATTTAATACGGGAACGGAATTCTTTCTTTTCCTGTTTCTTTTTAAATTCAACTCTTATTTCTGTGATAATCTTTTCTGCTTCACTATACGCTTTTTCCAAATCGGTATAGATTCCATTATCAAGTAATCGTTTTGCTTCAAGATCGATGGCTTCATCGTTATTTTTATACATAAAACCTCCCTCTATTGATTTCCTGATTATGTACTAACATAATTTACAGATAAATCAATAAGTAAGGTGTTATATTTTATCTGACAACCCAAATACTTATAAAACCAATGTTAATAGTCCATAATGCAGCATTGACACAGATCAGTATTATTTCTGACTCACACAACTCACCGATATTCATATTCACCTCTTTTATTTCACGTCCTTATCTTCTTATATATTAAATTATTTATTTTGGCAAATCATGCTTGAGTTAATGTAACATTGGGAGTTACAATGACCAATACCTTATTGAATCTGTTAATACTGATAAATTTTCAAAACAATGTATAATATGTGAGGTTATCAATGACAAAATTCGTTGCCATTAAGATTCATTATGATCATAGAAAATCACTTGCACCATACTTAAAATACTCGAAAGCACCAACACCTGAAGAATATATGGAGTATCTGGATTTATTCCATGAAGAAGGTATCGGAGGAGCCGGTTTTCACGAGTGTTTAAACTTTTCAGTCCGTAGTAATGCACCGACAAAAATATATTTACCACCAACTTGCATACCCAGTGATAAATATTTAGATGAAGAGATTGTATTTTTTTCTTTTACTTATAAATATGATAAAGAAATGCCATCAAGCATAATTGGTGTTCATGCCGCAGCACGACTCGTCTCTAATGGAAAAGACTCAATTGCTCGTAATGATATAGAAAAAATTGAAGGTGCTGAACAGTTCCATTATCATGCTGAAGCTCCAAGTGAGTTTACCACATTAATTACCCCTACCATAAAATACGATTTCAAGGATGGCATTTATACTCCTGAATACTCATCTTGGGGTTATGGATTACGCTACATAACTGAAGAGCATGCAGCCAATATCATAGAAGCAGCTCTTTTAGGTGCGAAAAATCGATTATCAGTGTCAACTGTTTCAGAATCAATTATCTTAGAGCGCGAAATATCTGTTCTGGACGCTATACAAAGAAGATATTCCCTTCCTTCATCAAAAATTAACTCTCAACAAAAAAAACATGCTAATTCAAACTCTGGATGGAATAATATCCCTCCAGATAAAGAAGTTGGCTTTTTAGGAGAGAAATTCATATATGAACAGGAAGTTTCTTATGCCATTAAAAATGGCATTCCGGTAAGTGAAGTTGAATGGGTATCACAATCCGATCCGCAATCACCATATGATATAAAATCAGTTCGTATAACACCGAATGGTAAACAAGAATATTTCATTGAGGTAAAATCAAGTCGGAGTATGAATGAAAGCAACATTTACATTTCTTCACGACAAGTTAAATTCTTTCAAGAAAATGAATCCAATTCATTGCTAAAGTTTGTTACTTTTATTTCCAATACTCAAGTAGATACAGTACAGGAGTACAGTTTGAAACAACTCATGAATGAGTTTGAATTAAGCCCTATAAAATTCAAGTTAAAAAAATTGAAACAATAATAAACCCAGACTGATAAGTAAGCATATTAATGCGCTGGAGAGAAAATAAAATATACAAACAGCGCATACATAACAACCCTCCACTTAATACCCCATCCTCTCCGCGTTACTTATTTTTGTTTGTTAGTGGTTTTCATTTCACCTTCCGATTTTTTACTCTAATTTCATATCGTAACCTGTGAATTGTGCAACAGGGAGAACTATCAATAAACCAATCTATTCCATGTGGTTTAGTCTTTTCCCGCCTTACGGCGGGATAAATTAACACTCTTTTTGTCCTTCGGACACAATCTAAACCCCATCTCGGTAATATTGCGGAATACTTCGCCCTTTCATCCAGATAGCGCCGCTTAATTCGGCGGTTAGTTTTACAATCATTCATATATTTAGTATTAATTGATAAAGGAAAGCCTTATACATTGCCGTTATTTTTGAGCCATTTATGGCGATAAAAAATAAAGCAATGCCCACTTACGCATTATCGCTTCGCTCTAATGCCGTGGGGTCTACCGACGGTTGCCTGCCGCAGGCTAAAACCGTTTCCTTCGGAAACAAAATCAAGGTCAACGTCAACCCCAGCGTTTTCCTTACGTAAAACGAAAAGCAGCATTTGGCATTGAGGAATATTTGGATGGCGATATACAGTTTTAAAATGGAGAACATCAGCAGAGGCGAAGGTCAGTCTTCGGTTAACTCTGCTGCATATCGTCACCGTAAAGTTTTCTTCGATAACAGAACGGGTGAAGTGTGTGGCCGCAAAACAGCACATAAAAAGGACCTTGCCTTTGCGCAGATTTTTGCTCCTGACAACACGCCACCTGACCTGATTGTTGACAGTGAAACACTCTGGAATGCTGTTGAAGCCTCAGAGAAGAGAAAAGATGCCCGTCTTGCCAAAGAGTTTAAAATCGCCCTCCCTGCCGAGCTAACACCAGAACAGAACATTGAACTCACAGCAGCTTTTGTTCTTGAGCACTTTACCAAGCAAGGCATCATCGCAGATGTTGTTATCCACGATATTAATGGTCATAACCCGCATATCCATATCATGGGAACAACCCGTGAGATTCTTTCTACCGGCTTTGGTAAAAAGGTCCGTGAGTGGGATAAGCCTGAAACCCTTGATAGCTGGCGTAAAGGCTGGCAGAACATCTGTAATGGGTTCCTTGAGCTGTATGGTCATGATGAACGCGTTGATCACCGTTCTATCAGGGTTCAGTATGAAGAAGCTCTTGAACAGGCTACGGCTGCTGCTACAAACGAAGAAAAAGCTATCTGGCTTGCTAAAGCTATTGAAACGAATCGTGATCCAATACTTCATATCCCTCGTGATCGCTGGGGTACTGTAGCCGCTCAGGAACAACGTGCTGCAGAGAAAGCCATACGTGATGAGCAGAAAAAAGAAGCTGATGAAGCCTACTTTGCCTTTAAGGATTTACCATTAGACATTGTGGTTGATGTTGCCAGCTTTACAGTGCATGCACTGGCTGAACCTGAAGAAATTGTTATCCCGGATAATACCGGGAGAGCTTCATCTTCAGACTCGAAAAAACCTGTTCTGGTTGCCCCAGCACTTCATACACGCACTACACTGAAAAACCCATCCTCTTCAACAACAAGAGCGATTAAACGCGCTCCTTTTAAAGCTAAGAGGAAGAATGTTGAACCTCGTCAGGACGGGATTTTCAAACGTTTCACACTGTTGGTAGTTGGATATATAAAAGAGAAATACATCTGGGCCAGAAAGAAACCGACCCCTGTTTCAGTGGATGCCGAACATGATAAACGTATCGCTGAAAACTATGTCTTCGATGAGGTTCAGGGCATCTATGTGCCACGCGCTGAGTATGAAAGGCGTGCCAGATTTAACAAGGATGACTATAAACCAACACCTGATGAGGTCAGGCGTTTTCCAAGTCGTCCTAAACTCGATCAGACAGAACATAATATTAGTCTAGATCTAATTACTCCCATACAGTCTGAAAGCAAAAGAAAATATATACCGCGTTTAAAACCGCCAAATCATAGATAACAAGAAAAAAGAGATAATAATTACATCCAATATCTCCTTTTTTCATGGCATGTGTTATTAAAATAATAAATTGCTAATCAACCATTTTTAAATTGTGAAACAGCCATAATAAAATCATCTTCCCATCGCTGCGTTCTGATTGTTCTAGGATGCGGCGCTCTAAGCGTATACTTCGGAAGATCTGGATGATGTAATCTTGAAAAATGTTTCTTTGGCATTCTATCAATATTATTGAAAACCAGATCTTGGTATAAATCTTTCAGTCTTTTATCATACTTGTGATTTGTAAAAAATATACATACATCGGGCTTAAGAATACTAATCTCTTCCTTAACGAGATAGTCTAGCGAAGCAATATCCTGTGCAAGTTCTGTCCGATCTGGTGAGCCGCAATCAACATCAAATCTATTAAGATTTGACCACGCAATAGCATATGGCTCAATACTTAGTGCTCTTTCCACTTTCCTAATTACATTCCAAAAAGCACTGCTGTAGTATGATTCTCCAAAATTGAATTTTTGATAAGTAGCTTGCTGATCTACTATAGAGGGAGATTTATTCCAGCCGAACGTCTCTTGCCCAATAACCATCAACTTTATTTTCTGAGATGAATACTTACTGATCTTTAAAAGAAGTGGTCCATGTAGATTTTTATCTGAATGTTTTTTACTATATTCATTAAGAACATCATTATTTTTGATATATAGTTGATTAAGTCTGTTATTCATTTTTATTCACCATAAAAACCTCGGTTAATGAAACATTATACCACTGGCATTGAACATGATAAACATGTAGATAAAAACCACATCTTTTATTAAGCGAACTGGATCTATAGTTCGCCCGTAAATGACGAAAAATGAGCAATATTTGTAATTCATCACGATTGAGACCATACTGTTATCGTGTTAATAAATAATCTAATTTACCATAACTTATCGATCAGTTAGCTATTTAGCTTACATTTGCAGGTTTTATATTCAACATCCAAAATGGCAGATACACTTTTAGATGAATTACCTAATGGTTTTAACTTTGAATATAATGTTCTTAATTTCCTGATATCCTTAACTTTTCTCATCTCCCTGATTGATTTTATTGCATCCTTTTTATCAACAGCAGCAACTAGCAGATTAGCTTGTTTTATATACTCTGCATGATTTTTATCGCCTTGCTGCTTTAATGTATTTATTAATCCTCTAATTTTAAAATACAATGCAAGAATATCCATAATGTTTTCTTTTTCAATTACTTTTTTCTTCAAATTGAAAAGATACATTCTTATACTATCTTTTCTTTTTTGTGTTGGCCTAAGCTCTTTGATTACTTTTACACCATGTACGATTTTGGAATGACTATCCCTTAAAATTTTTGATTTCTGTCTATTTAATCTAACCCCACTTTTGAGCGCCATTGACAAAATCATTGTCTTTATTTTTGAAATATCTTCATTATTAACTTCTGATTCGAAGCTAATAGTTATATCATCGACATATCTCGTGTAGTTTCCACCTAATTTTCCGACTTCAGCACTTATAAGAGTCTCTTCTTCTAAAAATATCAAGTTGGCGATGTCAGTACTTAACTTAGTTCCTTGAACAAGTGAACCTTCAAGTGTTGATAGCTTGGCTATTAATGATGAAATTTCAGGAGAGAAGTTCATGTAATATTGAAATGCTTTAGCTATTAGTTCTTCTTTTATAGAAGGAAAGAAATCCTTCATATCTTCTTGAATGATAATTGACTTATTACAATGGGATATACAATCATCTAAATAGCTGACTCCTTTCCTGCCTCCGGTAATATACTCCGGGAGTGATATCTTCGAAAAAACACGCTGTTTAATAATCTCATGTATTCTTAATAACTCACCAACTACTTTATACGTCGTTCTTTTTTTTCCTTTCCTTATTACTGGTACCGTTTTGAAATAACTCTTTTTGTTTTTTAAAACATAAGCGAGCCTCTCTTCGTTTGTTTCTAGCATTTTGAATAGAGACTCTATATTAGCAAGTGGCCTATTTGAATAACTCCAATTTTTATGCATTAACTAATGTATCCATTATAGTTTTTTTGAGCATATTATTGATATCAGAAAACTCATCATTTGCCTCTTCACTTTCAGAAAGAAGGATAATGATATTTAGTGGAATGTGTAGCGCTAATGATATTTTTTCTAACGCTGTAATAGTAGGATCTCTTTGATTGTTTTCTATACGAGATAAATAAGATTTAGTTAAATCCGTTCTATCGGATAGTTCTTGTAGTGTGAGTTTACGTGCTTCACGGCATAGTTTAATGGTTGAACCAATATCTAACATAATGTACCTCAGATAATGGGATTGACATGGCTGGCTGCTCGTTCAAAAAATGAAGATGGATACATAACAAATCTCCTTAGTAGGTAGAAATCAATGAATATCAGAATCACCGTGTAGAAACTTAACTACAGCCAAGATCCTAGCAACATAGGGAAGATAATCTAAGGCAGACCAGCCTTTTGAATTTTCCCTGATTCTCTCTTCAAGGGCTTGTATTGCATCATCCAGTTCTTTCAAAGAGCTATTGTCTACAGTGTGTTTGCTCTTCTCACGCACTCGGCGCAAAGTGTCTAAAACATCTTTCATAAAAACCTCTCATTTTAACAACACGATGCAACTTGCATCCCCGCCAAAATGTCCTGTGGATCGTGTTGCACACCGTAGACAAAGCCAGCCAACACCCATCCAACACAACTGATTGGATACCCCGCCATTTCAGCATTAAACAATGCCGTATCGTAGATATACGATTGCTACATACATTTCGCATAAAGTTACGATCACAATGAAGAGGGACATGGGCCACGTCTCGTATTGGAGAAATGGTTGACTGAAAATTTCACTCAGTCCTTTACCGATCCTAGAGGTTTTTTAAAGAGCAAAGACAAACGAGTTCGTTCGTCCATGATTTGATAATAGCCAAGTGTTGCCTGACAGGCAACATATCACATATATCATTTTGGAATATAAAATTATTTATTATGCAATAAAAAACCACATCTACATCCGCAGACATGGTTTTTTTGCACTTACAGTAAGGGGGGTTTTACATCCTCCTCCTGAACACAACATTATCAGAGAAGATCGCCTTGCCAGCGACAAACCCAACAGCTGCAATTATCGGTAGGCTGATAGCAGCCCCTGCCATGCCTGTAGACATACCAATCAGTACAGACAAGCCGAAGGACAATAAGATAGCAATAGCAGCATACCAGCTGGGGTAAGCTCCATATAAAACAGTCGCCATGCAGCCAGTACAAACATGCACACCGCGCTGGCTCTCTTTCAGGCAAAACGGACACTGGATTGTATTGTTTTCCATAATAGCCCCCTTAAATCGCTTTCCAGCCATTGCTGGTTTTAACAAGATTAATCATGCCATCTTCAAGTTCATTCATGCCCTTGACGCTGGAGAACGCTTTTTTGTCCACCCATGAAGGAACATCCGCCAACTTCCATATATAAGACACGCGAACAACTTTCTGATTTCCGTTTCCCGGTTCGGTCCATTCCTTTATCTCAGCAACAGCCCGATGACCTACACAAGCACCTTTCTCACGGTCCCAAAACTCAACTTCTTGGCCCTTGTCTGTTACTTCCAGAACATCAACACTGCTAAAGCCATTTGCCTGTTGTGAAACAGTGAGCAGCCCTTGTTCAACAAGTCCCTTAAGGATTTCATCACTAGCACTGTATCCGGCAGAACGGTAGCCACGGTTAACCTTAATCGGAAAACCTTTATTGAATACAATGTCGTTGTCCTGCAGGGAGTAGCACAGCTTTGATTGTGATAGTTTCGCGTTGATCGCTTTCTTAAAATCGCCTTTTTCACCGCATCCCGATACAAGAACAGCAAGACCCGCCACGAGTAAAATTTTACGCATAGTGTTATCCCAGAATTAATGATTGATTGTGCCGTATCTCAGAACAACAAGACGAACTGGCATATCGGCGTTGTTGACGGTAGCGAACCCACGGACTTCGAAATTATTTATCGTTCCGGTAACGCTGACTTTCTGGCCTTTCTTGTAAGTAAGAACGGCATCATCAATACCAGAGTAGTAATCCAGCCAGACCATCCCGCCGCAGTAGCTGGTATCAGAGGTTTTAAATAAGAGGTAATAGTTAGGGGCTGACTTAGGCATTCCCGTCATCATGTCGCTGGCACTTCTCCCCTTCGTAACTTCCAGAACAGTGGCATTGGTGATAGCGATCCTTTTGCCAGTCCATTTCTTTTCTGCTGCCATTGCATTTTCTTCATAGTCTTTGCAAACAGCACCAAGGCCAGATACAGAGGATACCGGGCCAAGGCTTTGAGTGGTGGCGGTTGCCCCCAGTGCTTTGTTTACTGATGACAACGAAGAATTGATTGCTCCATTAACTGTATTCACGCCATCGTTGAGTTGCTGGCATCCTGTTAGTGCGGCAGCAGACAGCACCAGTGGCATCACTATCCGTAATTTCATATCTATCCCCAATGTGTGGAAACTTTATGTCAAAGACAGCCCTACCCATAGGTTGGTCTCTCTGGGCTGAAAAAAAGCATTAATCAATTGATAGGATTCAATTTATTTTTCTGTTCGTCATATCGTTTGTATCGATCGAATTCAAATCATATGATAGATTAAAACTATCATAAATACACAATTGATCGATATAAGCAATTAAAATACCGATCAATTGATGCCCATTCGATAGCTGGAACCTATCAAATGTAATATATTGATCTTTAATATCGATCAATAAGTGGTGTAATGTGCACGAAGAGCCATGTCAGTAGCTGTTTGCACATGGATGGAGATAGAAAGGTATAGGTCGGAACAGGTAATACCCTGTCGACCATTACGCAGACAGGGATTGTTAGATCTCAGGTAACGTAGCCATCTTCAGATATGGTGTTGCAAAAATCTGTATGCAACGCATGTTTTAATATGCTGTTTCATATGGAATGGTTGCTACCATTCAGATTTTTCAATCATCTTCCAAAGCACTCACACCGCTTGCCGGGAAATTGGTTTTCATATTATTCGATATCTTCGGAACTAAGGACTCTATTGTTTCTTCGCTAACTTGGCTCAGTTCAGAAATCAATCTTCTGTATGTATCAATCATTCGTTCCTGATCACACTCATGTGCTGATTCTGATAAGAAGAAATAGTCATAATCTTTGACATGGATATTATCACCATTTTGCAAAGTGAGTTTTATTCCTTGTTCATTTTCTTCAACATCTTTAACAATACAAGTCATAAATGGTATTTTTTTATTTGTATGAAAGAGCGTAATAATCTTAATGTTGTTCATTCTTTATTTTCCTTCTTTTTTATTATTTAATACCATATCGAATCGGTAAAAATCAAACTTAACTCATTTAATAAACGTTTTACCTGTTTTTTCTTATTCTTTTGAAAAGATATTTCTCTTATGAGCTAAAGCTCATGTGCTGACGCACGGCTACGCCCTAACGCTGTAAAATATATTTAACGATTTAACAATGGTCTTTTCTATGTTTTAGGGGAAAGCCAAAAGGATCAACATCTATTCTTTTATTCATGATTAAATATTTTTGATCCTATATTTCATAACAGTATTAGCACTAAAACATATAGCATTTGCTCTTAAACGCATAGGAAATCTATATTCATAGAAGCAGCACTTAGTGATTGTTCAAGACAATCACATTGCTGAAACAGGGTTCATCCCTGTTAATGATGGATTTATCCATAAAGAATTGCGGCGTAGCCGCCATTAAATTAAAAGTAAAACAATTATAGTATTCATAAAACATCAGCAGCGCTGCGTGATTGTTTCATACAATCACTTCGCTGAAAATACACCCCAAGAAAACCATATGTTTTTACGTAAAACGCTCTGCACATAAGATAAAAGGAAAACTAGACTCTCTTAACTTCTTACTAATTATTTAATTATAAGCACTATCCCAGCCCAATAAAATCGGGGCTTCACACCTTTTTTTCCTATGTTTAAACATAGCAGATACCTATGTTTAAACATAGAAATCTCCTATGTTTAAACATAGCGGAATCTATGTTTAAACATAGTTTTTTTAACATATAGCAACATCATAATAATAAAAGTTCTATTTTATTTATAGTTTAACTATTGACTTTCATTTTTCTGCATAGTATTAAATAGGCATAATAAAAACTATAAGAGAGAATAATATGAATACTAATGACACTGAACTACTTCGCTTATTTGAAACATTAACCACAGAGCAAAAGATTGATATCGCAAGACACTTGCTACAAAACAAAGATATAAAATCAACCACCGTTATTGCAACAGAAGAAGATAAAGCGATCTCATTTGCACAGCCTTATGTTTTTGCTTTTACTTCAAACTTTCGTGTTTTTTCTGATCTGGATATATCTAAGAATGAATTCCGCGTGTTGACTTATATCTTAGAATATATGGAGTTTGGAAACCTAATCAACCTCTCACAGTCATCACTCTGTAAAGCGTTGAGTATCGCATCCGGTAATATGTCAAACATATTCAAAAAGCTAAAACAAAAAGGTATTCTCGTTGAACATCATGGACACCTGTATATCAACTCTAATATTTTTGCCAAGGGTATGAGTCATCAACTTGATGAAAAACGTAAAGAGCATTTGAGTAATGCAAAAAGCCTCAATGCTGATATTGAACAATATCCAGAGTATTATGCAGATCTTTCACAGAAAGAAAGACGAAACTTATCTTTGGAAACTGAAAATAAAGAGATCTATACAGATGCCTTTGTTTTTAGCAAGAAGAAGAAAAATAATGCTGTTCCTAATGCTAAAAACAGTGTCCAGATCGATAAGCCACGAAAGGTATATAAAAGAACAAAAGAAAATGAAGCGGCAAGAGTAGCTTTAGCTAACGTTGATATGTGCTTATACCGTGCTGAAAAACTATCCGTTGATTAACAGAATGTTAAATGTGTGATGCCTGTTCTAAGACTGACTAGTACATAGGACAGCTCACTTACTAATTTGAGTTAAGTAAACACAATGTTTTTAGTACAACTAAATTAACAACATACAAGTTGTAAAAAAATCGAGACGAACAAGTTGTGTCAAGGTAACAATACCCCGCTTTCGAACGTATAATCCAACCAAATCCTGATAACCTAACATCCGAGAAGAGAGAAAGCCAATATTTTCTTTGATTTTTTTTCACATATGCCTGTATAAATAGTACAACACTTCTATAATATGATAATGTGAGAAATCATGATAGTAATACAAACAGGAACAACTATGAGAGAAATGAACGGCGTTGCTCAGTTGATATCATCTGCTGTACAAGCATCAGGTGTGGATGACACCATTTCCAAACAACTGACAGAAACATTACAAAAAGAGCTTAATGACTACATTAGTCTCGAGAGTCTTAAAAATAAGCTCGAAGTATTATATAGCTTTGAGAAAAATTATCTTGAACTTATTAAGTCTTACAAAGAAGAAATAAAGTTTGCAAGCACGTTGCAAGAAGATTTGCGTAAAGAACGTTCAAAATTCTTTTCTGAGACTTTAAAAGAGGTTTCACAGACTCTCAGCGAGTCTCAAGTTGACGGTTCAGTTGCATCAAAATGGTTAAAAGAACTTGTCGAAAGCTACACTAAAAGTTTAGACCTTAGCAGTAGTTTAATTGAAGAAAACACCCTTGATACTATAGGGAAAATTCGTTCAGAAGCTAAACTACATAAACCAGCCTTATCTTCTGGAGATTAAAATGTCAAAAAGTGTTCAAATAAGGCTGTTAATTAATACCTTATGCTTAATTAAGCAGCATAAAATTTTAACAGATCAGTTATATGATAGCGCTTTTAAATCCTTATTGAGCACTTTTTATTTAGTTATAAATCAAAAATTGGCCGTAAGTACGATTAATCAACAATCAATGAAAAAACCGCTGACAGAGTTTTTAGTGGCCTTACGGGAAGCAAGGAAAGACCTTGTTTTGCGCAGTATCAACGAAAGCCCACAACTATATTCGTGTTTCTTCCAATATGAGCAAAATGAAAACCTATTAACTCTATCTTTTGAAAGGGAATATTCAATTTTCATAAATGACAACTTAGAAAAAATATCTAAGCATGTTATTGATATTGACAATGCGAATATACAGAAAATGTTGAAATATATAGTTGAAGAACTTGTAAGTTTCAGACAATCTAAAAAAACATCTAGCCTAGATGTTTTCTATCTTAATGATAAAATAGATCAAATTGGAAAATTATTCTCAGTCTTTGAGAAAGATAAAGATAGAGTTGAAGAAATAAATTACATACGAAGAAAAGAGCAAGTTCTTTTTGAAAGAAAATTCAAAGAATTATCGGGAGAATAATAATGGGTTGGTTAGGTAATCTTGGCAATGCTCTGATTAGTTGTGTCAGTAAACCAATTGAAGTTTTGTGTGACTGGGCTTCTGAACCACTTAAAGAAAGAGCATATGAGAGACATGAATCAAGTCAAAACTCCGATCACCAACGTAATATGGATACATTAACAGCTCAATCTAGAGCTGAGCATGAATTCAAAACTCAAGAACTTGAGCTTGAACACAAACTAAGAACTGAAGAAAAGGTGCTTGAAATTGATCTTGAAGTCCGCCGGGTTCGTGAAATTGAAATGGCTGTCGCAGAAATTCAAGAATGGAAAAAAGAGAAAGAATTTGAGCGTATGGAGCGAACCACTGCAGCAATCGCTCTTTATCTTGAACAACTCACTAAATTGAATGTCGAGACTATTAATGCTATCGGTCATATGCAACTCGAACTCAAAGAACGCGCTCAACAGCTAGTTTACGAAAAAACCATTCAGTATAAAGAGCTTCAGGATAAAGCAATCGAAGAAGCAATGACCGACTTACTTAGAATTGAAGATAAATTCGGTAATAATGAACGAGCTAAAGATATTCTTATTAAAGCAGTAGATACCAAGATGGGAAATATTATTACAACATCGACTCGTTTTTTAGAGGAACTGAACAGAGATATTGTTAATCTTAATGAAAGCATTGACAGACTTACAAATCAAGGTCAGAAATTTATCGAAAATCACTTAGAACGTTTTCATATTTCCAATGTAAGTTCACCATTGATACTCAAAGGTGAACACGAAGAAAAAATAGTATTACAACATAAAGACATTAATTAATAACTTCATAGCCTCTTTTATTATGGGGCTATGAGTTTTAGCAGTATCTTCTTAACCGTGTTATTTTGTCGTTAGAGTATACTTACATATCCTTATGTGATGTCGTTTTCTTTTTTACATTAAATAAAAAAACAAACATCACTTCATGATAGTTTTACACCTTCTCTATATACCTTAACATATAAATATATCCACTATGTATTAACGAAGTACATATGAGAAAAGTAAAATTAGACAACAGTGATTTATTAGCATATTTTAATACGATTGAAGAACTCAAAAATCATCCATCAATGGAGGAATATAGAACTGGATACCGTAAGCTACGTGATGATGATGCATTTTCATATGAAATAAACAAATATAGGTCTGCACATACCACACTGCGCA
Source organism: Enterobacter sp. SST3 (assembly GCF_000286655.1). Lineage (NCBI taxonomy): Bacteria > Pseudomonadati > Pseudomonadota > Gammaproteobacteria > Enterobacterales > Enterobacteriaceae > Enterobacter > Enterobacter sp. SST3. The sequence continues at coordinate 71,078 of NZ_ALNS01000005.1, forward strand.
GACTGGATAAGAAAAGACAATCTCTTTTGAATAGCTTTATTGGTGAGCTTAATCCTATAAGTTACTCAGCAGCTAACACCGCTGCTAAATCATCAGGAAATTTTGATTTAATTAATGAACGAATACTTTATAGAAAAGCCATTGAAGAAAAAAGTGATGCCGAAATCATTGCTCTGGTGATAAAACAACGTACAGAGGCCGCACTTGCGTTCCAGCGCTCTGTTGAGCTGAGTCTTGAACAGCTTTCTTCTATCTCATTAGATTTTGAGTCCTCAAATAAAAGTAGAAGAAAAATGTCTTTTTAAATGCATTAGTTCAGGATTAATCTGGCATTTACCAAGTATGAACTTAATATATGCCAGATGAATAACAGTGTAATTTATCTACGCTTGCCTTTTGGATTTTATTTGAGAGAACGTTATCAACGTTTGGCAAAATGCAACTACATCACCCATTGTTCTCAGTGAATGTAATGCAGGTCCCCAATCCGCAGGCTCTCCCTCATAGTGGTGCACTTGTAGCCATCCGCCATCTTGTGCCGACGGATGTGTTGAATGTCTAATTTGAAATGCGATACCGTGCTTTTCTCTAGCAAAGTAAACATCAAAAACTGCATCTTGAGGATTACCAGATACCTGATACTCATATTCCGCACCTACAGCTCTTATTAATTTTTTTGCTAAATCTCGGTCTAAAGATTTCATTTCACGACCTATTTAAAATAGTTAAAAACCAGAACTAAAATTATCATCATACAAACATCATTCAGGTATTTTTTCTTCAATGAAAATATTACGGGATATATTCCCAATAGTATTGGTGGATACACTATCAAATGTAGCACCAACGACACCACCAACTAGTGGTATTGCTTTACCAAGATTAATAGCACCTTTTTGCCCAAACTTAGTTATAAGCCTAAATCCTACCGCTTTATTTATAGCTTTTATTGTTTCACCAGAAATATTTTTTATTAAGGTATTTGTCATTTTTGTACTAATTGTTATACCTATATTTTTCACTATATCCTTCGCAGCATTTCCGGTTAAACAGGTATATACAAGTGTCTTAACACGGTCATCTTTTAAATCATATCCTCCCATATGTGCAATTGCTGCGATCATACGAACTTGTATAAATATGACGCTTGAAATGTTAGCTGGAATGGCAACCGGGAGCGTTATTATCCCACCAAGGCCGGTGATAAAGCCTGATGTTCCCGCTTTTGTATTCTGCCATCGTATTAACGCATTAACCTTATCAACAAGTTCTCCCTCATCATTCAAATATGGTGCAGCAAGCTCTTGCGCCGAATCCAAACCTACAACACCATTACAGGCTTTATCATAGGCCCAGTCCAGTACCTGCATAACTTTTGATTCAGTGATTTCACCATCCTCACTTTTGGCGGTGTCTTTCTTTGCAAGAACTTTCTTACCGATGCTGCCTAATGCCCCAAAAGCGGCCGTTGCACCTGAAAATTTACCTGATTTTTTATCGTCAGAATCCATAATGACCTCAGAAAAGATAATAATCAGGATAAATATCGGCAATCACAGATAAAACTTTAGCATTAAAAATAAAACACACACGATCTTGTAAAGTGTCATTGACCTATAAGATCCTCCGGTGATACACGATCACGCCCCATTTTCTCAAGCAACTGTTGTAATCTCTTGGCTCTCAATTTCTGAGCCTTTTTCTCACCAATCTCCTGATAGTATTCTTCCCGGCGCTCCGCGACAACTTGGCGGAACTTCTTCAAAAGCTGTTCCAGCGTTTTCATATCTGTCATCGCAGCTTCAGCTTGGATTTTTTTATACATATACATAACATGGAATTCATCAATCATATTGGTTATCTCCGTTTCATTACAGGATTATTTCCCTCTGCACGAGGGAATATTGCCATTTTTCAAAACTGATTAACAGTCATTTTTAACTTCCAGTAAATACGCTGATCAGCATCATCCGGTTTTATGTTTTTCAGTACAAGTTCAATGATATGCTCTTTATGCCAGTATAAAATCGTTTCCTTTAACTCATCCATATTGATCTCAGATACATCTTTGCCTCTTCCACTTTTAACATAGTCTTCAACTTCACAGGCAATCAAAACATCATAAAGTATCTCTGATAACATTTCCCCTGTTAAAATATTCATTGCTGTTTCAAGCTGTTTTTCAGAGATGCTATAAATCGTTTCGCAATATCCCTGTAATACATTTGTGATAAGATTTACCGCTATTTTATTACTTTCATTTAAAATAATCTCTTTCATACTGATTCCTTTTATTAAGTTAAATATTTGATAAATATCTAGAAGGTATTAATACTATTTATTAGATACTATTTTGATGATTACAGAACCATATTCCAGATCCATCTCATCATACAGTGTCTCATTTACATAACGATTTAAATCATCTAACAAGGTCTTATCATTCATGATTTCTTCGACCGAGCTACCTCTTAATGCGATAAAAATATCCAAGCTTTCTCGGATAAGACTCATCACTTCAGGTGTTTTTTCACATAACATACTTACGATTACTGTCATATCATTCTTCATCTGTTTATCCTTATTGTTTATAGTTGGCCCCTTCCGGGGCAAGATTAGTTCTTACTTTCTAAAGTTTTCTGAATACCCTACCAGCAGGGCTGCCACTTGTTCAAAGTTGACCTGATTAATATCACCGCAGTTTCCTTCTTGCGTGGTAAATCTCTCAAAGTTATTCTGAATATGGTCAATCACATAAATAATAAATGGACTCATAAAATCAGGATCATCCAAATAATCATTGACATCTCCATCGCCATTAACTTCCATAAACATATTCCAGCTTGCGGAAAACGATCTACAAGCTAGATCATAAAACAGCTCTGTTGATTTATTTTCAATAACAGTTTCTTTAGACATACTTATATCCTCATAATTAAATGCTTATTTTATTCATTTCGTTTTATATTAGCCCCTTGCGGGGCCCAATAGATGACGCCAGCGATTATGTATGTAAAATATAGTGACTCATCACATGATGTATCTGCCTCAGGTTGACAAGCACTTCATCAAAATATACGTTTTTAATCGATGCTTTATATTTATGTTTTTTCAAGAACTCATTAAAATCTTTCTTACCATTCTCTATTATTGATTTTAAAACACCTTCCATATAACCATCGTCTTCAAGGTTATGATAGAACCTTTCCCCCATATACTCATGCATACATCGCAAATAGTAGTCATAGTCTTCGCCACTTTTCAGAACAAAGTATTTTGTATCATCATTACTAACATTTATTTCTATTTTTTTCACTTTCATTTTCGCTTCCTCTTTAATGTTATTTATTATTTCTGCGTGAATCGAAAATAGTATTTTCAATCCATGCATCAATCTCACTTTCCACAAAGGCTACAGATCTTGCCCCTATGATTACCTTATCCGGGAATCGTCCTTCCTTGATAAGCTCATACATTGTGGTTCGACTAAATCCGACTCTTCTCAGAACTTCAGGAACACGGATTAATCTTTTACCTGCGATTTCATTTCTCATTTGTTTTTCCTCTGTTGTTTCAACGAGGACAATAATAGCGAATTCGCTTATGGCGTTTTAGGGATGTTGGCAAAAGAGTTTTTCGAAAAAAATGGGGGGATGTGAACAGGAAAAAACTGGTTGAGGATGGATGTGATCACGTTCGCTCAGGGCGAACGTAACCCTTTTTTACTTGTCTTCTTTCTTCTTCTCGTCTTTGACGTGATCTACAATCTTCGTGTCTTTTAAGACATTGTTTTCCATCATGTAATCTTCAAACGATTTCAGATAATTCTCATCTGTCAGCAACGCCATAGCCAGCGGATAGTCAGTCACCTTAAGCATTCCCTCATCCCTATCCTTCTCGCTGTTCTCATGCAGCAGCGATGACATCAGTGAAAGTGAGATTTTGGTATCATCATTATCTGCCCCCCAAAAAATGAGATCCATCATCGGGATGAGTCGGTAGTCGATGATTTTTCGCAACGTGCTTTTGCCAAAGCGATACTTCCTAACAGACGGATCGTTCATTTTTAGCTGTTTCTTCCATTGCGGAATGAGCACTTTCAGGTGTTCGATGATGTCTTCGGTTGAAGCCTCTTGCAGGAAGATATCGACGGTAATTGAAGCCAGACTTTTGATACCGGATTCCTTCAGATACTCCGACATGTATTCAGACTGGCTTATTTTGGATGTTTCAGGATGGGTTCCAATCAGCGTTAAACTTTTCGCATATAATTGTGCGTTGCTCCGGGTAACGGGGACCACTGCATAGGTTCTGGAAAGCCCATGTCCCTGCGTGGATGTGTCGCCGCTAAACAAAATTTCGCCTCTGAGGATCTTATTTCGGTAATCATCCAATAAAAGTCTGCTCAGAGGTGGTAACGTGTCCCGACGCATCAGCATATTGTAGGCCAAGATACGCCGCTCAACCTCAACATAGAATTGCTGTAGGGTGAGTTCCTTTATCGCTTCATATCGTTCAACATCAAACCATTCTTCCAATACTTTCCTGAGTTCGCTTCGTTTCATTACTGTGCTATCCGTTTTTACCATTTTTAGTTGTTTTAACTGACAGAACAATAGGTTGTCCAGTATTCACGTAATGCAGCTAAGCATCTCATGCAGGTAGGTTCTTAAGATTGGTGAGTATTACAAAATGGACTGCAGGTTTTCTGTTATCAGATTACTGCTTTTAAAGGATTTAGTTAGACTGGAAGGGCTTAAGACTGGATAAATTCTTGATGAAAAACACGGATTTTAGATACAAAAAAAGCCCGTTCTACACGGGCTTTTAATGCATTACTTTATGCATGACAGAATCAAAAACATTCTGTAATTTATTGATTTTGCCATAAAAATGGCGGAAGCGCAGAGATTCGAACTCTGGAACCCTTTCGGGTCGCCGGTTTTCAAGACCGGTGCCTTCAACCGCTCGGCCACACTTCCTGAGTGAGGCGAACTATAAACACCTCACCGCGTGCTGTAAAGAGTGCCAGCAATCGTTCGCTGTAAAAATAGTCAAAACGTGTTTAATCGGTTGAACTGACAACACATCGACGATTTTATCAGCACAGGCCTAGTGTTTTTTGATGTACATGTCTTTCGTGTAATAGTACCCCAGCTTATCCGGCGTAAATCCGCCCACCCACGGTTTCACCAGGTGCGTACGGACGTAGTGATACACCGGAATGGCCGGCACATCGCGTCCCAGCAGATCTTCCGCCTGCTGGTAGAACTTACCTCGCTCTTCCGTTGTTTTGGCTTTTGCGGCATTCACCAGCGCCTGGTCGTATTCCGGATTGCTGTACTGGCTGGTGTTTTCGCTGTCGCCGGTGCGGAAGTTGTTCAGGAACGTCGCCGCGTCGTCGTAGTCGGCAATCCAGGCGTAACGCACCGCGTCAAAGTTGTGGGTGTGCATGGTATCCAGCATGGTTTTCCACTCCTGATTTTGCAGCTTCGCGTCCACGCCGAGGTTTTTCTTCCACATAGAGCTGGCGGCAATCGCGATGCGCTGGTGCGATTCAGAAGTGTTATAGAGCAGGTTGAAGCTCAGGGGATGGCTTTCGTTATATCCGGCCTCGTTCAGCAGTTTTTTCGCCTCGGCGATGCGCTTGTCCAGCGGCCAGCTGGCGTAATCCGGGTTCTGGAGCTTTACGCCGCCGATGTCCGGCTGGCTGATGAGCCACGCCGGGCGCTGCCCCTGCCCTAATACTTTTCCGGCAATGATGTCTTTATCGAGCGCCATGTTCAGCGCCTTGCGCACGCGGGCGTCGTTGAACGGCGGCCGGGTGGTATTGAATTCGTAGTAATAGGTCGCCAGCTGCGGAGAAACATCCAGCTGGCTGCCCAGGGTTTTCTTGAGCTGGGCAAACTGGTTGATCGGCACCGTGTAGACAATATCAATTTCGCCCGCTTTATAGCGGTTCACATCCGAGGCCTCGGACGTGATGGGCAGGTAGGTCACCTTGTTAATCACGGTGTGCGCGTTATCCCAGTAGCGCGGGTTGCGCTCCGCCACAATGCGTTCGTTGACCACCCACTGCGACAGCTTATACGCCCCGCTGCTGACGAAGTGCTCAGGCTTGGTCCACTTTTCGCCGAAACGGCCAATCAGCACTTTATCCACCGGCACAAGCGACGGGTGCGCCAGCATGGCGAGGAACGCCGCGTTTGGCTGGGTGAGCGTCACTTCCAGCGTGGTGTCGTTAATGGCTTTCACGCCCAGCGTGTCGGGGGATTTTTTCCCCTGAGCGATATCGGCCGCGTTGGCGATATGCATGTTGCCCGGATAGCTCGCGTATGGTGACGCCGTTTTCGGGTCAATCAGGCGCTGCCAGCTCCAGACCACATCCTCTGCGGTAATCGCCGTGCCGTCGCTCCAGGTGATGCCCGGACGCAGATGGAACGTCCAGACGGTGTTGTCCTTGTTCTCCCATTTTTCCGCCAGCCGGGGCTGGACGTCACCCGACGGGGAAACGCTCACCAGACCTTCGAATAAATCACTGATAATATTGAATTCGACGTCGCTTTCGACTTTATGCGGGTCGAGCGAAGCCGGTTCACTGCCATTATTCCTGACCAGTTCCTGTTTATCGGCCAGCGCGGTTCCTGCCGGCACGTTAGCCGCCCAGGTCGCCGTGCTGGCGCACAGGATCCCGGCGGTAAGTAAAGAGAGCGTAAAGCGCGTGCGTGTTTGTGGTTTCATGTCCTTCGCCTTATTGTCTGTTTTTGTGACGATCCGGAAATAACTCTTAGCGGCCTTATGGTAATAACGCAATAATTTTCAGTAACCTATAAGAGGTTGATCTGATTAATCGCGTCAAACCGCTGTTCATACTGGTGAAACGTATTTATGCAGAAGAAAAAACCAGGTCCCGCGCTAACCTGCTGAGTAAAGATGGGTAAAGCCACTTTGAGAGTGACGCGCCGTTTCCTATTCTTTCCGTTAATTACATCTGTCATAAGAGAGTGACTCATGGATCGTATAATTACTTCCTCACGCGACCGCACATCGCTACTCAGCACCCACAAGGTGCTGCGCAATACCTATTTCATGCTCAGCCTGACGCTGGCGTTTTCGGCGATCACCGCCACCGCCAGCACCATGCTGATGCTGCCGTCTCCGGGGCTGATCCTGACCCTGGTGGGTATGTATGGTTTGATGTTCCTGACCTACAAAACCGCTGACAAACCGGTCGGTATTCTGTCCGCGTTTGCCTTCACCGGCTTCCTGGGCTACATCCTGGGGCCAATCCTGAACGCGTATCTGTCCGCCGGAATGGGTGACGTGATTGGTATGGCGCTGGGCGGCACCGCGCTGGTGTTCTTCTGCTGCTCGGCCTACGTGCTGACCACGCGTAAGGACATGTCCTTCCTCGGCGGCATGCTGATGGCGGGTGTTGTGGTGGTGCTGGTGGGTATGGTGGCCAACATCTTCCTGCAGCTGCCTGCCCTGCACCTGGCGATCAGCGCCGTATTTATTCTGATCTCTTCCGGCGCGATCCTGTTTGAAACCAGCAACATCATTCGCGGCGGTGAAACGAACTATATTCGCGCCACCGTGAGCCTGTATGTGTCGCTGTACAACATCTTCGTCAGCCTGCTGAGCATCCTGGGCTTCGCCAGCCGCGATTAAGCTGACCTGCTGAAACAAAAAGGAGAATGCCCCCGGCATTCTCCTTTTTTTATGCCTTAATCACCCCGGCAAATATAGGTGGGGTAACGCCGGTCCTGAATCAGCCATACGGAAGGCGAGAGTTCAGAGATCGTGAGATAGTAGCGTGCGGTCGGGCTGGCAAAGCTTCCCCACTGGGCATCAGGGGTGTTGTCATTGTGTCGACGCCAGGTCTTGGTGTAGCTCAGGACAATTACCTTATCATCGTCCCGTCGCTCCCACGTAAAATCCACGTCCCTGTCAACGATCAGGCTCTTACCTTCAGCCTTTGCAGCGCCTTTGTAGGTGGTCAGGCCGGTGCCGTTACGATGAAAATAGAACTGGGCAACGGCATTGACCTTCACTTCATTTGCCTTTCCTTGATTGCGCGTAAAATTAAACTCGGTGCTGCAGGCCAGCGCATCGCGCTTATAGGCTCCGCCGGTGTAGATAAAGAGCGCAAACGCCCCGCCAACGACTGCGCCACCCAGTCCGAACAGAAGTCTGTTTTTCATTCTTCCGCCCCGCTTTTATAGCGAATAGTTTTACACAGGCTGGCTTCACTCACCGGGCAGGCGCCGATGAAAACCTCATCGGCGGCGGCAAGCGAAAAGCGGGCGCTGAAATAATAAATGTTGTACTCCTCGCGCTCGCACGCGACGTTATTTTTCTTCAGCAGCTCGGCCAATTTTGATAACACCAGCGGTCGGCCATGATCGTTGATCACCCAGAGCCGACAGCCAGCTATTTTTTCCTTAACGGGTTTGAGTGTTGCGGGTACGGTTATCTCAAGCTGTCGGCTAAAAAACAGGCTAAACCCCACGACTGACGTCGTTAATACCGCTAAAACCAGCCACCACTTTTTGGATAAACGCTTATATCCTGACGGCTGCTCAACGGACGGCTGAGATACTTCGGGCGTAACGCTCTCTGCGGGCTTAAAAATAACGTCGGCGTCAAAGCGGAATCCAAACCGGGGCACGGTCACGATATAGTCGTGGCTGTCGCCCAGGGCGTGGAAGCTTTTGCGTAATTCACTTACCGCCTTATTGAGGTTATTTCCCGACGGCGTAAAGCCGAACTCCTCCCACACGCGAGTGATCAACTCTTCCCGGCTCAGGTCGCGCCCTTTATGACGAATAAACTCCTGTAAAAGACGAACGGCCGGAGCCGAAAGCGTTAATACAGACTCGGGTTGCCCAACAATACTTATTGCATGTGCTTCAGGATCGAATAACAACGAATTATTGCATATAAAAAACATCTTTTATTCTCGGCTGTTACCGCATGCTTTTTAATCCCTGATACAACGACAAGAAAATCGCCTCCTGAACTGATTGTTTTTTCATCAGAAGGAGTTTTCTCCCCATCCTGGGTCGCGGTATTTTCGCTTAACTATACAACCTTAAAGCCAGGAAAGCAGGATAAAAAACTGTATATAACGAGTTAATTAATACAAATTTTCACAAACCGCTGTTCTGGTTAAAGTTTCCCTGCCCTGAAGCAATACGTTAGCAGAGGGTGTCCCGTTGTGAATGCGCCGGGAATGAACTCAACGCAGGCGGACAGAAAGTGAAACAGAAAAATAGTGTGAATAAGACAACTGCCTTTTATATCGCCGCGCTGTCATTGCCATTTTTCTCAGAAATGGCACTGGCCAATATGAGCGTGTATCCCATGGAACTTAACGTGGATAAGTCCGGTGCGGCGCAAATTAAGGTGGCGTCAAAAACGGATGATATTCAGTTCATTCGGGTGAGGCAAAAGAAAATTCTTAATCCCGGCACGCCCCTGGAAAAAGAGATTGATGTGGCCTCGTGGAAAGAAGGTGGCGTGGTTGTCACACCGGAAAAATTCGCCCTTGCGGCAGGCGCAATGCGCGTGGTTCGCCTGGTATCGCTTGCACCACCGGAAAAAGAGACGACCTGGCGCGTCTATTTTGAAGGCGTAAAGCAGCCTGACAGCATTATTCCGGCCAAGGCAGAAAGCCCTGCGGCGACGGCAAGACTGGGCGTCAATGTGATCTGGGGCGCCCTGATCCATCTCGCACCGGAAAAAAGCGTGGTTTCACTGACGATTGACCCTCTCAGAGGAACGTTAAAAAACAACGGCACGTTGCGCGTGCCGCTCAGGGAGATCGGTGTTTGTGATGCGGATTCATCGTGTAGATGGATTAAAGAAGACGCGACGATTTATCCGGACACCGAACGTAAATTAAAAACGCTCACGAAGGTACAAGGCCAGAAATATAAATTCCGCTACTTCAACTGGCTGAATAAAAGCGCTGAAGAAGCTGATTTACCCGTCGTGCAATAACACGACGTCACCGTAAAAACCCCACAGGGTTTGATTAAAGAGCCAGGGTGCTCATTTGTAAATATGGAGATATCAATGCGTAAGTACTTTAAACCTCTGATGATTGTTGCCGCGATGACCACGTCCGTTAGCGCGCTGGCGATTCAAAAAGATATTACCGTCAACGCCAGCGTTGATTCACAGCTGGATATGACTCAGGCCGATAACACGCCGCTGCCGGCAAGCATCGATATGCAGTACCTGCCTGGCCGCGGTCTGGAAAGCTACCGTCTGAATACCAAGGTGTGGTCTAACTCCGCCACCAGCAACGTGAAAGTCCGTCTGGTGAGCGCCGCGAAGCTGGCGAATGCCGACGGTGCTGAAACCATCCCTATGACGGTGAAGCTGGGCGATAAAACCCTCTCTAGCGCAGATGTTGAATACACCGGTACCGAACTGTTCCCGGGGAGCATTGAAAACGGTTCTGCGGTACTGCCGCTGACCATTTCCCAGACCACCAAAGGCATTCTGAAAACCGGTCAGTACAGCGGCGTTGTTAGCCTGATGCTGACGCAGGCGACGACCACGGAAGGCGGTGCGTAACACCACAGCACCTAAGGAATAACGTCAGAGGGTGCCCACCCTCTGACGTCAGGATGATGTCGAGGCTCGTTCATGGCGTTTCACAGAAATACTCTCCTCTTTGTTGCTTTGTTACCCGCTTCCATCCAACTCGCCTGCGCCGGGCTGGCCGTCCCACCAGGTTTTGAAGATCTGGCAAAGACGCAGCGCGTGTGGACAGAGGTGAACCTCTACGGCGAATCGCTGGGCCTTTTTGAAACGGATATCACGCTTGAAACGGTGAGCTTTGTCGCATCTGAGAACGTGGTAGCGGCCATCAAACGCCGGTTTAATGACGCCCCATCCCTCGTTGCCACCGTCTCTGCCGCACTGGCCGTTCCGCTTGCCCGTAACGGCAACCTGGCCTGCAGCAGCAACGGCTCCGCAGCGGGCTGCGATTACATCGATACCGATCGCGCGGCCATTATTTATGACGAGAATAACGCCCGCATTAACCTGTTCCTGGACAAGAAATTTCTGCCTAAGCAGACGGCAGAGAATGCATGGTATCAGCCCACGCACGGCACCGAAAATGCGCTGATCCATCAGCAGAACATTAACTTCGTTGCCGACAGGGATTATCAGTCGGCCACCGTGCAGGGCAACGGCGCGCTGGCGCTCACCCAGGACGGCTATGTGAATCTCGACTGGACCTGGCTGGGGCAGCGTTCACGGCACCAGCAGCAGCAGGAGGTCACCGTCAACAACGCCTGGTTCCGCCAGGATATCCTGCGTCAGTACTACGTCCAGGCAGGCGAGATGGATACCCGCGATCTGTTCAGTAACGCTGGCGGAAATATCACCCTCAGCCAGCTGCCGCTGGGCAAAATTCGCGGCCTGCGCACGGGTTCAACACGGGCGTGGATAAACCCGGTTCAGCAGTCGAAGGGAACCCCTGTTACCGTACTGCTTTCCCATGACGCGCGTATCGACGCCCGCCGGGGCAATCAGCTGCTGGCGAGCTTCTATCTGAATGCCGGGGCGCAAACCCTGGACACGCGTTCGTTCCCGGACGGGAGCTACACCGTGACGCTCTCCATCTATGAAAATAACCGGCTGACGCGCACCGAGCAGGTGCCGTTTACCCGAACCGGCATTACGCCATTCGACCGCGTCGAGTGGTTCCTGCAGGCGGGCGAAACCGATAATAGCGATCAGAACGAAGAACGCCGCGCGGTTGCGCAGGCGGGCGTACGCCTGCCCGTCACCCCGACGCTGGCGCTGACCAGCGGCGCAACGTTCAAGAAAAACCAGCGTTTCCTGGAAAATGCGATCGACTGGAGCCGGGGCTTCAACGCGGGCCCGATCGATGGCGTGCTGAGTACCCGGTTTAGCTACCTCTACGGCAGCGAAGGCCAGCGCGGCAATATTCAGCAAATCAGCTACAACGACGGTTTTTCTTTGAGCGTCTATCGCAACGCGTTATCCGCTGAAAACTGCAACACCCAAAGCGCGGGATTTGACGCCGTGAACGGCTGTTATCGCACCCTCTCGGTGATGTTCTCCGTCCCGGTCGGCGCCTGGTATGCGAGCCTGGGGTATTCGGATAACCGCAACGAAGGCCGGTACGTTTCACGCCGGGAGCTGCCGGACAGTGACGATCGCCACGATGCGGGTTTGCCGTGGGAATCGGTCTATATGACCCGCTCGCGCACGCGGGCCTGGCAGGCTGGCCTGAGCAATGCCTTCAGCACCCATGGCCTGAATATTAACAGCAGCATTAACCTGTTCATGCGTAACGATGACGCCCGGGAAGGCAGGGATAAAGGCGGCTACCTGAGCGTGAGCCTGTCCATGGCGCATAACCGCCAGGGCGATGCGTCAAGCTACACCTCTCTGGGCGCGACATGGCAGCACCAGCAACGTGAAAAAAACCAGATGAGCTACAACGTGGCGCATAACTGGTATGCCGATGCCCGCGGCGAAAATGAGTACGGCCTCAGCGCGTCGGGCATTAACAGCGACTCGCTGAATACCTCAGCCTATACGCGCCAGGGCGGACGATATGGCAACGGGAGTCTGACCGTCAGCGACGCCTGGGATCGTCAGGATCGTCGCCATACGCTGAGCAGCAGCGGCAACTACAGCTCGACGTTTGCGCTGTCCCGCTCTGGCCTGTGGCTGGGCCGCTGGAGCGACGGTCGCCCTGCTTCCGCCGTCGCGGTGAACGTGACCACGCCGGAAGATGCTCAGGATCCGCGCGTCGCCGTGTCGCTGGATAACGGCGGCAGTGCCGATATTCCAGGCAATAGCCGCGCCCTCTTCGCGGTGCCGGGCTATCAGCAGACAACGTTGACGGTTAACGAATCGCTGGATGTCTCACGAGGAGCCAGCAGTGAAATCACGCAAGGATCGGGCAGCAGAACGCTGTTTATGGTGCCTGGCAAACTGCTGCGCCGGGACGTGCAAACCACCGCAAGCTACACCTGGCTCGGCCAGTTAACCGACGAGCGTCATTCGCCGTTTATCGGCGGCGTGCCGCTGAACGTGAACGGCTGGAGCGACCTTGGCAACGGCGGGTTTAGCGCCCAAAGCGACGCCCTGCTGCATAACCTCTACCTGGTGCGTCAGCAGCAGTTTTATCAGTGCGCGCTGAACGTGAAGAGTATGCGCGACGTGGTGCGTTATGTCGGGTCGATCCCCTGTAAGGAGTTAACCTTCTCCGCCCTGCCGGATGCCGTCCAGCAGCAGGCACAGCTGATGCTGGCAGGACGGTCGGTCCCTGCTGGACCGACTGCCATGAACACCGATAGCCTCACTAAAGGGAAATGATGTGATTAAGTGCCTCTTTATTTTTCTGTTCTTAAGCCTGTGGGCCAGCCAGACGCTGGCAGGCTCTCCCGCGGGACGAAATACCAGCGTAGGGATCAGCTTCGATCGCACCGCGCCGCCCGCCCGTTTTGACATCTGGTTTCATGAATCGGGCGGCTTTGACGCCGCCGATCCGCAAAAGTGGGGGCGCAATACCCTGACCTGTCAGTCCCGTACCGATACCACGAACGGCGCCTGCATGAACTCACCGGTCTGGTTCTCGGCGAACCCGGCCGCGCCTTATGCCATCAATTTAGCGTTTACCCATTCCCTTACCGGCAAGACGGTGAATATCAAGGTGTATGGCGATCACTACATGTTTATCAACAATAAAGTGTTCACCTTTGCCAGCTTTGTCACGGGAGGGACGACGGAAATTGCTAGCTGGAACAGAGAGCCCTACTTCGATTTCTATATCGTGAAAAGCGAACTGGATAAGCTCGCCCTGCCGGGGATCTGGACCGCCACGCTGAAGCAGAACCTGCGCCAGTGGGGAAGCGCCGACTGCGGCGGCAACTTCAATGACGTGAATGTCGGCTGTCCTGGCTATCTCACCATCGCCAAATGGCAGGCAAATATTCGCATTGAGGTGGTCGACCCGGGAAACCAGCAGATTTACCTGCCAGCCTTTCCGCACTCCACGCCCATCGTTAACCTCAACCTGACCAACTTCCCGGGGCGCCCCGGGGGCAGCGAGATCAAGGGGGAAAACACGCTGGATATGTGCCTGTACGACGGCAAAAACAGCACCAGCACCCGCGCCTATCTTCGTTTTGAAGATGACGGGCTTCCCTCTGCGGGACGTGCCGAAGGCGCGTTTTCTATCCGGCGGCGCGGTGGAAGCCAGACGGATGCGCGGGACCGTCTCGACTATCAGGTCTCCGTTACCCATCCCGTCACAGGCGCAACCGAAACCGTCGCGAACGGTAAAACCGTAGTCTGGCAAGGCACTAACGATCCGCAGTATCTGCGTCAGGTCGTGCTGCCCGGCGGACGCGAGAGCGTACTGTGCATTCCTGCGCCAATTATCCTGAAAACCCCCGCGTTCGCCGCCAGCAGCAAAAACGCGGGCGACTATACCGGCACGCTGCGCGTCATCTATACGCCCAGCACGTTATAACGAGGTCACCGTGAGTTACGCCATTCTCGACAATAATCGATTTTACGCCGAAGGACTGCGCTATGCGCTGCTGCGTCGGGGCGTTCAGTTAGAGGTCCAGAGCGATACCGTACAATGGCAGCCAACGCTGCTTACCCGCCGCGTGATTGTCGTCCGCTGCCGTTTTTCCGTGGCGGCGACGCATCAGGCGCTGATCAATATTTTGCTCAGGCTGGAAGCCGCCCGCTGGAAAGGCAGTCTTTATCTGGTCTGCAACGAAAAGGGGTGGGCGCTGGCGACGCATTTACGCAAGCGTTTCAGTACGCTAACGCTTTATATCATCGACGACCGGATCGCCGTTGCCGATGCGGCGTATTTGCTGGCAAAAGAGCCGCGTCGCGTTCGAAGCCTGGACTGCTGCCTGACCGTACCTGAATTCAACGTGCTCGATCTGATGCTGACCGGGTTGCCGGTCCGCCACATTGCCATCGTGACGCACATGTCGGAGAAACAGGTTTCAACCCATAAATGCAACGCGCTGAAGAAGCTCAATGCCAACAATCTGCTTCAGCTGCTCCTGTAGGTCACGGTTTATCCTGAGCCCGCTTTTTTGCTACACTGTTGCCGATTTTTCACCTACGACAGAAGATTATGTTCATTTTTGCAGGCCAGGAAATTGAGACCGATAGCGAAGGCTATCTGAAAGATACAACGCTCTGGAGCGAACCGCTGGCGGAGAAAATTGCGGAAAACGAAGGCATTACCCTCTCCCCCGAACACTGGGAGGTGGTGCGTTTTGTCCGCGAGTTTTACCTTGAATTCAACACCTCTCCGGCCATCCGCATGCTGGTCAAGGCGATGGCCAATAAGTTCGGTGAAGAGAAAGGCAACAGCCGCTATCTCTATCGTCTGTTCCCGAAAGGTCCGGCAAAACAGGCCACCAAAATTGCCGGCCTGCCTAAGCCGGTGAAGTGTATTTAATACCGAATACCGAAGTTGACGTATTCGCGCCCCGGTTGATGGGGTTCCGTTAAGACCTTATCAACCCGCGCGCTGCGCGGCCCACCCGCTTTCAGCCACGCCACCAGCTTGTCAACCTGCTCTGCTTCGCCACAGGCGACCACCTCAACGCTGCCGTCATCCATGTTGCGCGCGTATCCCGTTAGCCCAAGCTCAATCGCTTCGCGCTGGGTACTGTAGCGGAAACCCACGCCCTGAACGACGCCGTGAACCCAGGCAATAGTGCAGACTTTAGACATTCTTCTTCTCCTTAACGTAGCGTTTTCGGCAAACAACCGTAGTGCTGCCGGAAACGGGCGGTGAAACGAGAGCTGGACAGATACCCACATTGTAATGCGATTTCGCCGATCGGTAATCGGGTTGACTGTAACTGTGACAAAGCCACGGCCATCCTCACCTCCTCGACAATCTGGCGAAAACTCTGTGACTCCTCGCGTAACCGTCTGCGCAGCGTCGGCACGCTCAGGGCCAGACGGCTGGCGACGTCCTGCGCGGTCCAGGCTCTGGCGGGCGACAGCATAATGAACTGTCGCACCTGCTCGGTCAGGTTATTGCTTCGCTCGATAAGCAGCGGACCTGCCACGCCGTCATGCAGCAATGCCAGCAACAGACCGAAGGCCTGATGTTTTTGCAGCGCCTCCGGTAAATCCTGACGCACGGCGTGCAGCAGGTTATCCCACATAAACGCCAGCCCCTCGCTCAGCGGAGCGCAGAGCGAATGCAGCGTCGTGCGCGGCCAGGATTTCAGGTAATGCGCTTTAAACTCGGCAACGATTTCCGGCGATAACATCAGCAAGTCCGAGTGAAACAGGCCGTTTGCAGGCTGATTGATGATCTCCATTGCCGTATTGGCAGGGATAATGATGAGTTCATCCCGGGTGGCCACCAGGCGGTTATCGTCCTGCACAATCACCTTACTGCCGTGAGTGATATGGCAAATCGCCGGGAAAAAGAGCTTAACCTGGTGCAGGCGATGCATTTTGCTGGCACTCACTTCACCCGCCGTGAGATGTTTATGTCGAAAATGGAACTCCTGCACCGGTTCATCCTTATCTGCTGTAGGTTGCGGTTAACTGAGCCTTTGCCAGAACGTGACTATTGAGCATAAAGCCGACCAGCGCGCCGCTCGCATTGTTGTCGATGGGCAGGGTATTCACGTCCAGCGCCCAGACGGTCATCTGATAGCGGTGAGGCTTATCGCCTGCGGGCGGACA
Organism: Enterobacter sp. SST3; assembly: GCF_000286655.1. Taxonomy (NCBI): domain Bacteria; kingdom Pseudomonadati; phylum Pseudomonadota; class Gammaproteobacteria; order Enterobacterales; family Enterobacteriaceae; genus Enterobacter; species Enterobacter sp. SST3. The sequence continues at coordinate 87,827 of NZ_ALNS01000005.1, forward strand.
TGCGCCGCCGAATCCAGAATAACCGAAATCATTACGCCCCTGCACAGCGCCAGCAGGTAATTTTTCGCCATTTGGGTTACCGGCATCAGCGGGCAGCGTCATTGTCTTCGCGGGAATGTTGGCTACTGTCCAGTGCCACCAGCCGCTGCCGGTAGGCGCATCCGGGTCATAGACCGTAATGGCAAAACTTTGCGTACCGGCGGGCGGGCTTTTCCACGCCAGCTGTGGGGACTGGTTACCGCCGTGGCAGCCGAATCCCTCGAATACCTGCTGTGGCGCTAACCGCCGGTCGCCGGAAATATCCCGGCTGGTCATGCTGAAAGGCGTTGCGGCTAAAACCTGAAAACTCATTGCCGTCAGAGCGGCTATTGTGATGACACTGCTCTTTTTCATGGGTATTTCCTTTGCTGAACTGGAATCCCACTGTATATCCCGCCGCAGTGCCGTAATGTGCTTAAGCGATTTGATTTTGTGCCGAAACGCTCAACGGCATCCGCAGATGATTGCGCCTTGCTGAATGTGCTACTCTACGCGCCATTTCCCTGAAATCGACAGAACAGCAAACTATGAGTGTACGTTTAGTGTTAGCCAAAGGGCGCGAGAAATCCTTACTGCGCCGTCATCCCTGGGTCTTTTCCGGCGCGGTTGCCCGTATGGAAGGCAAAGCCAGCCTCGGTGAAACCATTGATATCGTGGACCACCAGGGGAAATGGTTAGCGCGAGGCGCCTACTCGCCAGCCTCCCAGATCCGCGCGCGCGTCTGGACATTCGATAAAGACGAAACCATCGACATCGACTTCTTCGTCCGCCGTCTGCAGCAGGCGCAGCAGTGGCGCGACTGGCTGGCTAAACGCGACGGGCTGGACAGCTACCGCCTGATTGCCGGTGAGTCTGACGGCCTGCCGGGCGTGACCATCGATCGCTTCGGTAACTTCCTGGTGCTGCAGCTCCTGAGCGCCGGGGCGGAATACCAGCGCGCTGCGCTGATTAGCGCCCTGCAAACGCTGTTCCCGCAGTGCGCCATTTACGACCGCAGCGATGTGGCGGTGCGCAAAAAAGAAGGCATGGAGCTGACTCAGGGGCCGGTCACGGGTGAACTGCCGCCTGCCCTGCTGCCAATTGAAGAGCACGGCATGAAGCTGCTGGTGGATATTCAGGGCGGGCACAAAACGGGTTACTACCTTGACCAGCGCGACAGCCGTCTCGCGACGCGTCAGTACGTTGCCGACAAACGCGTGCTCAACTGCTTCTCCTACACCGGTGGGTTTGCCGTTTCGGCGCTGATGGGCGGCTGTGCCCAGGTGGTCAGCGTGGATACCTCGCAGGAAGCGCTGGACGTGGCAAAACAGAACGTCGAGCTGAACAAACTGGACTTGAGCAAAGCCGAATTTATACGCGACGACGTCTTCAAGCTGCTGCGTAAATACCGCGACCAGGGCGAGAAGTTCGACGTCATCGTGATGGATCCACCAAAGTTTGTGGAGAACAAAAGCCAGCTGATGGGCGCCTGCCGCGGATATAAAGATATCAACATGCTGGCTATCCAGTTGCTGAACCCGGGCGGGATTCTGCTCACCTTCTCCTGCTCCGGCCTGATGACCACAGATTTATTTCAGAAAATCATCGCTGATGCCGCAATAGATGCTGGCCGTGATGTACAATTTATAGAGCAGTTCCGTCAGGCAGCCGATCACCCCGTGATTGCTACCTACCCGGAAGGACTGTATCTGAAAGGGTTTGCCTGTCGCGTCATGTAACTTGAAAAGAGAAATATTGCCCGCACATAACGTGTAAGTCGTATTTCCCGGGAGGTGACTATGATTGCCAGCAAATTCGGTATCGGCCAGCAGGTCCGCCACACTTTGCTCGGGTATTTGGGTGTGGTCGTGGATATCGACCCGGAGTATTCCCTTGATGAGCCGTCAGCAGACGAGCTGGCGGTGAACGCAGAGCTTCGCGCTGCACCCTGGTACCATGTGGTGATGGAAGGTGACGACGGGCAACCCGTCCACACCTACCTTGCCGAAGCGCAGCTAAGCAGCGAGCTGCAGGAAGAGCATCCGGAGCAACCCACTATGGATGAACTTGCTCAGACTATCCGCAAACAGTTACAGGCTCCGCGCCTGCGGAACTAAGCGTGTAAAAAAAGCCCGATGAACGGGCTTTTTTTTATTACTTCGCCAGCCCCAGACGGGGGATGTCGATCGCCGGACAGCGATCCATGACGACGTTCAGCCCCGCATCCCGCGCCAGCACGGCAGCCTGCTCGTTAATCACGCCCAGCTGCATCCACAGCGTTTTCGCCCCGACGGCGATAGCGTCCTGCGCCACTTCCCACGCCGCCTCGGAATTACGGAAGACATCGACCATATCAATTTTTTCCGGCACGTCAGCGAGCGTGGCATAACCCTGCTGGCCCAGTAAGGTTTTCCCCGCCACTTTTGGCGAGACCGGGATGACGTGATAGCCCTGATCGAGAAGGTATTTCATGACCCGATAGCTGGGACGATCGGGTTTATCGCTCGCGCCCACCAGCGCAATGGTACGCGTGGATGTCAGAATCTCGGCAATATCGTTCTCTTTCATGGTTTTTCTCCTGGCTTTTTTAAAAGTGTACGCCAAACCGCACATCTCAACCATCCATCCCATACCGATGCATGAGGGCAAAACGGCCAAATATGTCTATATGTTAGTAAACGTGATTATCGAAAAATTTAGATACATTAATGCGGCGACAGGATTTCTGACGGGAGCCTTCTATGAAAACCGGTATTGCCACTGCTCTGATTGCGTTAGTGATGCCGGTCTGCGTTTTTGCTACCACGCTCCGGCTCTCTACCGATATTGATCTTCTGGTACTGGACGGAAAAAAGGTCTCCAGTTCGTTATTGCGCGGTGCGGACAGTATCGAGCTGGATAACGGACCGCATCAGCTGGTATTCCGCGTAGAAAAATCGATCGGTCTGGCCAATCACGAGCAACGGATGTACATCTCCCCGCCGCTGATCGTCAGCTTTAATACCCGACAAATCAGTCAGGTGAATATTACCCTGCCACGCCTTGAAACGGAGAAGGAATCAGCGGCCTTCGACGCGTCTCCCCGCATTGAACTGCTGGACGGGGATGCGATGCCGATTCCGGCGAAGCTGGATATTCTGGCGCTGACGACTTCACCGAAAGGTCCGGACTACGAGGCCGCGACGCAGACCTATAACAAAGCCGGTAAACGCGCGTCGCTTCCTCAGTTTGCCACCATGATGGCCGACGACAGTACGCTGCTTTCCGGCGTCTCTGAACTGGACGTCATTCCACCCCAGTCCCAGGCCCTGACGGAACAGCGCCTTAAATTTTGGTTCCAGCAGGCCGATGCCGACACGCGGGCCCGGTTTTTACAATGGGCAAAACAACAGCCTTCATCATAAGCCACATTTTTTACGCCTTTCTCTTGCAGCGTCAGACGGTTCCCGTCATCGTGTAGGCAGTTAACCTGATGGATATGATTATGGAACTGACAACACGCACGCTCCCGGAACGCAAACATATTGCTCTGGTAGCGCACGATCACTGTAAACAAATGCTGCTTAACTGGGTTCGCCGCCATCAGTCTTTGCTGGAAAAGCACGCCCTGTCGGCGACCGGCACCACCGGTAACCTGATCCAGCGCGAAACGGGTCTGGAGGTAAACGCCATGCTGAGCGGCCCGATGGGCGGCGATCAGCAGGTCGGCGCACAGATTTCCGAAGGGAAGATTGATGTGCTGATCTTCTTCTGGGACCCGCTAAACGCGGTTCCGCACGACCCGGACGTCAAGGCCCTGCTGCGCCTGGCGACGGTGTGGAATATTCCGGTGGCGACAAACCTCTCGACGGCGGATTTCATCATCGAATCGCCGCAGTTTAACTCGCCGGTAGATATCCTTATTCCGGACTATCAGCGTTATCTTTCAGAGAGACTGAAGTAGCTTTTTTTGCCGGGTGGCGGCTACGCCCTACCCGGCCTACCCATCCATGCCCGGCGGCGTTACGGCTTCCGCGCCACCGGCACATCAATACTCTTCAAAATATCGACAAACACGGATGGCTCTTCTTTATTGAACAGCAGCCACACGCGATGGCGCGCGCGGGTCATCGCCACATACAGCAAACGCCGCTCTTCGGCATCCGGAAAGTCTTCCGGCACCGGCAGCAGGGCCTGCTCCATGACCGACTCGCGGGCCGGGGCCGGGAAACCGTCGCTCCCCTCTTTCAGCCCCATGACAATCACATAGTCGGCCTGCTGCCCTTTGCTGGCGTGAATCGTCATAAATTCAAGCTGCAGCTTCGGCCAGCGGGTGGCCGCCTTTTCCAGCGCCTCGGGTTTGAGGTGATGGTATCGCGCCAGCACCAGGATACGTTCATCAGGCTTCGCGTAGCCGCTGAGCTTGTCCAGCAGCGGTTCCAGCTGGTCTTCCGCCAGCAGGGTCACGGCTTTTTTATCCCCTGCCCGCAGGCTATTGAGCGGCTTTGCCAGCTGATGCGGGTTCTGCTGGATAAAGCGGTTGGCGATTTCACCAATCCGTGAATTGAAGCGGTAGGTGGTGTCCAGATCGCTGCGATCGCCTTCGCCAAAATAGTCGTGGAATGCGGTCGTCAGCGAAAGCTGCGCCCCGCTGAAGCGATAGATGGCCTGCCAGTCGTCACCCACCGCAAACAGCGAAGTATGCTTATTTTGCGCCCGTAGCGCCGAAAGCAGGGCTGCGCGCTGCGGAGAGATGTCCTGAAACTCATCCACCAGAATATGTTTCCACGGGCTGACAAAGCGCCCCTTCTCAAGAATGATGATGGCCTGGTGGATTAGGCCGGAAAAATCGACGGCATTTTCCGCTTTCAGCGCGGTTTTCCAGGCCTTCAGCAGCGGCGCCATCAGCTTGACCCGCTTCGAAAACAGATCGCGGATCGCCTCCGGCGCGCTTTCAATCATCTCTGCCTGCGTTCCGCCGTGCATTCGCATCAGGCTGACCCAGCGGTCAAGCCGTGAACCCAGCCGACGCGCCAGTTTGTCATCCTGCCAGAAGCTGCCCTCCGGCACGTCCCAGTTGAGCTCCTCCTCGAGCCACTGGCGCCACCCTTTCGCCTGCGCCTTTTTCTCACTGCACTGCTGGCGCCACGTTTTGATAAACAGCGCCTGGCGCGCCTGCGCGTCGTTTTCCAGCTTACTGATAGCAGGCACTTTTTTACTGCCCTGCTGAATAATATGCAGGGCAAGGGCATGGAAGGTTCTGGCCGTGATATCCCGGGTATGCAGACGTTCCTGGATCCGTTCGTCCATCTCCTGGGCCGCCTTGCGGCCAAAGGCCAGAAGCAGAATTTGATCGGCGACCGCTTCCCCGGTCGTCAACAGCCAGCCGGCACGCGCAACCAGCACCGACGTTTTACCGCTACCGGCCCCCGCCAGCACCAGCAGCGACTGCTCGCCGTTGACCACCGCGCGCGCCTGAGCCGGATTAAGCGGAGAAGACTCCACCGTACTGAAAAAGTCGGCGTATTGGGTGAGCATGGCGTCCGTCCAGGCCTGATTATGGGCGAGTCGGCTTTTATCCTTATCATTCAGCCAGGCCTGGCACTGGCGCCAGGCGTCGCGACAATTGTCAAACTCCTCAAGACGCGCCACGGATAACGGCAGCGCCGAGAGTGCCTGCCGGATCTTTTGCTGCAACCCGGCGGTCTGCTGACGGGTGAGCCACGAATGCTGCGCGTTGCTTTGCGCGATATCGTCCAACACCTTTTGAAGCACTCCGGCGGCAATCACGCTCATATCCTGACTCCACTGCTGCCAGAGCGCGTTCAGGTGATGATGGAAACGCTGGGTTTCTGCCCACTCGGTGCCGTGAAGACGCACGACTTTATCGTCAGGCAGTACGAACTCGAGTTCGCCCCACACCAGCCCGCGTTTGCAGTGGATAGCCAGAAGCTGATTAAACGGAATAAGGTATTCGTGGCGTTCTCCAGAGACTTTTACCCCGGCATTGAGGAGAACCACCCGGTCGTAAGGGTGTTGCGCCAGACGTTTGCCTAACGACGTTGCTTTCAGTTCCATGTTCCGCCAAATCCACGAAGAGATAATTTACCTGACAGTGTAACTGCCAGTTTTAAGGTGCTCCAGCCTAAAAAAACGTTACAATCATTGGGCGTTAATTTTATCGAAAGGAAGTGAGGGTTTATGCGTACCGTTCTGAATGTGTTGAATTTTGTGCTGGGCGGTTTTGCCACCACCCTTTCCTGGCTTTTTGCCACGCTGGTGAGCATCGTCCTGATTTTTACGCTCCCCCTGACCCGCTCCTGCTGGGAAATCACAAAACTCTCCTTCGTCCCCTACGGGAATGAAGCCATCCACGTTGACGAGCTGAATCCGGAGAGCAAAAACGCCCTGATGAATACGGGGGGTACCCTGCTTAACATTCTGTGGCTGATTTTCTTCGGCTGGTGGCTCTGCATCATGCATATTTTTGCGGGTATTGCGCAGTGCATCACGATTATTGGTATTCCGGTGGGGATCGCGAACTTTAAGATCGCCGCTATCGCTCTTTGGCCCGTCGGGCGCAGGGTTGTTCCGGTCGAAGTGGCCCAGGCGGCGCGTGAAGCCAATGCGCGTCGTCGTTTTCAGTAACTAAGGACTGGCCGCGTTTATGCTAAGCCCACTGCTTCGCCGTTATACCTGGAACAGCACCTGGCTTTATAACGTCAGGATATTTATCGCACTCTGCGGCACGGTTGCCCTGCCCTGGGGGCTGAATGACGTCAAGCTCACCATCCCGCTCACGCTGGGCGTCGTGGCCGGGGCGCTGGCGGACCTGGACGATCGTCTGGCCGGGCGTTTACGCAACCTGGTCATCACGCTCGTCTGCTTTTTTATTGCGTCAGCGTCCGTTGAGTTACTTTTCCCCTGGCCCTGGCTATTTGCCCTGGGTCTGACGCTCTCAACCAGCGGGTTTATTTTGCTGGGCGGCCTTGGGCAGCGCTACGCCACTATCGCGTTTGGCGCCCTGCTGATTGCCATCTATACCATGCTGGGCGCATCCCTCTACGACCAGTGGTACCAGCAGCCGGTTCTGCTGCTGCTCGGCGCCATCTGGTATAACCTGCTGACCTTAACCGGTCATCTGATTTTCCCTGTTCGCCCTCTGCAGGACAACCTTGCCCGCAGCTTTGAGCAGCTAGCCCACTATCTGGAACTGAAATCCCGGCTGTTCGACCCGGATATCGAGGAAGAAAGCCAGGCGCTGCTCTACGATCTGGCGCTGGCAAATGGTCAACTGGTCGCCACCCTTAACCAGACAAAAGCCTCTCTGCTGACCCGTCTGCGCGGCGATCGCGGTCAGCGCGGAACGCGAAGAACCTTACACTACTATTTTGCCGCCCAGGACATTCATGAACGCGCCAGCTCCTCGCACGTCCAGTATGCCGCCCTGCGAGAGAAGTTCCGCTACAGCGACGTGATGTTCCGCTTCCAGCGCCTGCTCTCCATGCAGTCCCAGGCGTGCCAGCAGCTCTCGCGCTCCATTCTGCTGCGCACGCCCTATCAGCATGATCCACGTTTTGAACGCGTATTTAGCCATCTTGATGCGGCACTCGACCGCGTTCAGGCCAGCGGAACGTCGCCGGAACACATCAAAGCGCTGGGCTTTCTGCTCAACAACCTGCGGGCAATTGATGCTCAGCTGGCGACCATCGAGTCGGAGCAGGCGATGGCGCTTCCGGGCAGTGAGGTCGACAATCAGCTTGCTGATGACAGCGTGCACAGTTTTAGCGATATGTGGCTACGCCTGAGCCGCAACTTTACCCCGGAGTCGGCTCTCTTCCGCCACGCGGTGAGAATGTCGCTGGTGCTGTGCGTGGGTTATGCCTTTATCCAGATAACCGGGCTGCATCATGGCTACTGGATCCTGCTGACCAGCCTGTTCGTCTGCCAGCCGAACTATAACGCCACCCGACACCGTCTTGCGCTGCGCATTATCGGCACGCTGGTCGGCGTCGCAATCGGCCTGCCGGTGCTTTATTTCGTGCCTTCCGTCGAAGGGCAGCTGATTCTGATCGTGATCACCGGCGTGCTGTTTTTCGCGTTTCGCAACGTGCAGTACGCCCATGCCACCATGTTCATCACGCTGCTGGTGCTGCTCTGCTTTAATCTGCTGGGTGAAGGGTTTGAAGTCGCCCTGCCCCGCGTGATTGATACGCTGATTGGCTGCGCGATTGCCTGGGCCGCGGTCAGCTTTATCTGGCCGGACTGGCGTTTTCGCAATTTGCCGCGCGTGGTAGACAGGGCGATGAATGCCAACTGTCGTTACCTTGACGCAATTCTGGAGCAGTACCACCAGGGCCGCGATAACCGTCTGGCTTACCGGATAGCACGTCGCGACGCGCACAACAGTGATGCTGAACTGGCCTCCGTTGTCTCTAACATGTCAACGGAGCCGCGCGCCACGGCTGAGATTCGTGAGACAGCGTTCCGCCTGCTCTGCCTTAACCATACCTTCACCAGCTATATTTCGACGCTGGGGGCCCACCGCGAGAAGCTCACTAACCCGGCGGTTCTCAACCTCCTCGATGACGCCGTCTGCTATGTCGATGATGCGCTTCATCACCGCCCGGCCGATGAACCGCGCGTTCGACAGGCTCTGGATGAACTGGCTCAACGCATTGCGCATCTTGACCCGGGAAATGACAGCAAAGCGCCGCTGGTTCTTCAGCAGATAGGCCTGCTGATCGCTCTGCTGCCTGAAATTTGCCGGCTGCAACAGCACATCGCTACCTGGAGGAACGACTCTCCTGCGGCTCAGGCAGCGCATTAAACCACTCCGTCAGCTCCCGGCGGATACCTGCCGGGAGTGCCGCCTCATGCAGCCCTTCGATAGCTCCTTCCAACGCAAAGAGCACTTTTATACTGAGTGCTTTATTCTTTGCCCGCATCTTCAGCCAGCTCGCTCTGGCACCCAGCGCCCGCAGCGTTTCTTCATTGGTGATACCGGCTTCAAAGAGCAAAACTTCAAGCTGAAAGGTCAGGTTCGGCAGATCCTTAAGACGGGTTCGTTGATGACGCTGGTAGCGCTCTTTCCTTGCCGCACTGAGTGCAAACGAGGAGAGCTGAAGCAACCGCTCCCTGTCCTGCCATAATCCGTCATCCACACGATAATAGTTGAGCAGCACCGGGCGGCCTCGCTTCATCAACGTCAAGAAGGAGGAAGCATTTTTTACACAGTATTTTGCACTCTCTTCACACGCGCGAAGGTAAAGTTCGCCATCGGACACCATGGCAAAGACCGCATCATCGACCGCCAGGGTGTAACCGCCAAACAGCGCGCGATGATGAATCTCGCCCAACGGAGAGAGGTATTCCTGGGATTTATAAATCCGTTCATAAGATATCTTTTTCATGATATTTCCCTTCAAAATCATAGGCTAACAACGAAATTTCTTACTAGCGGATCCGTTAGCAGGAAAATAGGCAACTTATCGTCGTTGAGCAAGATGATTTTTCGAGGGGCATCAAGATTGAATGAATTTTGCGAGTCGCTTTCCGAAAATGAGGTTGATCTTTGGGCATACAGGAGTTACTGTATATCCATACAGTAACCACAGGGCTGGAATGAATATGCACACTTCAGGCTATGCAAATCGCGCAACCTCTCTCTCTTCTGCCGCAGGCAATGTCGCGCAGAATTCCGTCGAGCGTGTTTCCACAGGGCTTATCAGTGAAGTGGTTTATCGTGAAGACCAGCCCTTGTTAACGCAACTTCTTTTACTGCCATTATTACAACAGCTCGGTCAGCAATCACGCTGGCAGCTTTGGCTCACGCCTCAGCAAAAGCTGAGTCGCGAGTGGGTTCAATCCGCAGGCCTTCCGCTGACCAAGGTCATGCAGATTAATCAACTTTCGCCTTGCGATACCGTTGAGTCGATGATCCGCGCGTTACGCACAGGAAATTACAGCGTGGTGATTGGCTGGTTACCGGAAGAATTGACGGAAGAGGAACATTTCCGACTGACTGAAGCCGCTGAAGAAGGGAATGCGATCGGGTTCATTATGCGTCCGGTTCGATCGGATTCTTACCGCAGAGGACAACTTTCAGGGCTAAAAATTCACTCAAATTTGTATCATTGAGTGAAATTAAGATTTTTCCTGGAATTTTTTTTGACCGCAAGATGGGATTTTAGTTCCCGGCCTTAAAATTGCGGCAAGGCTTGTCTGGTGCGGTTCTCCTTAATTTTATTGCACAAAATTCGTTCAAAAAATGTTAAATAATCGGTATACGGAACTTTTTTTTTCATATGCCTGACGGACTTCACACTTGTAAGTTTTCAGCTACGTTGTAGACTTTACATCGCCAGGGGTGCTCGGCCTAAGCCGAAGATATCGGTAGTTTTATATTTGACCACGCCCCCCGGTGAAGGATTTAACCGTGATTCTCTCTTGAGACTTTCATGGCGAATTTTGGATGATAACGAGGCGCAAAAAATGAAAAAGACAGCTATCGCGATTGCAGTGGCACTGGCTGGCTTCGCTACCGTAGCGCAGGCCGCTCCGAAAGATAATACCTGGTATGCAGGTGGTAAACTGGGCTGGTCTCAGTTCCACGACACCGGCTGGTACAACAGCAGCCTGAACAATGATGGCCCAACTCACGAGAGCCAGCTTGGTGCAGGTGCGTTCGGTGGCTATCAGGTTAACCCGTATGTTGGTTTTGAAATGGGTTACGACTGGTTAGGTCGTATGCCATACAAAGGCGACACCGTAAACGGCGCTTTCAAAGCACAGGGCGTTCAGCTGACCGCTAAACTGGGTTACCCAGTAACTGACGATCTGGACGTGTACACCCGTCTGGGCGGCATGGTATGGCGCGCTGACTCCAGCAACAGCATCGCTGGCGACGACCATGACACCGGTGTTTCCCCAGTATTCGCTGGTGGCGTTGAGTGGGCTATGACCCGTGACATCGCTACCCGTCTGGAATACCAGTGGGTTAACAACATCGGCGACGGCAACACCGTTGGTGTTCGTCCAGACAACGGCATGCTGAGCGTAGGTGTTTCCTACCGTTTCGGCCAGCAGGAAGAAGCAGCTCCAGTTGTTGCTCCAGCGCCGGCTCCAGCTCCAGAAGTACAGACCAAGCACTTCACTCTGAAGTCTGACGTTCTGTTCAACTTCAACAAAGCGACTCTGAAACCAGAAGGCCAGCAGGCACTGGATCAGCTGTACACCCAGCTGAGCAACCTGGATCCTAAAGACGGTTCTGTAGTGGTTCTGGGCTTCACCGACCGCATCGGTTCTGACGCTTACAACCAGAAACTGTCTGAGAAACGTGCTCAGTCTGTTGTTGATTACCTGATCTCTAAAGGTATCCCAGCTAACAAGATCTCCCCACGTGGTATGGGCGAATCTAACCCAGTTACTGGCAACACCTGTGACAACGTGAAAGCTCGCGCTGCACTGATCGACTGCCTGGCTCCAGATCGTCGCGTAGAGATCGAAGTTAAAGGCATCAAAGACGTTGTAACTCAGCCAGCGGCATAAGTTATCGTCTTATAAAAAAACCCCGCAATGCGGGGTTTTTTATTGTCTGAAGAAAAGTAAAAAAAACTACTTTTTACCCAACAGCGCCTGAAGGTCATTCTTCAGTGTCGACATCTGGTTGGCGTACTTCTCTTTATGTTCTGCATCCTCAATCAACTGCACGATGGTTTCCGACAGCGTTTTACCCCGTCGTTGTGCCAGCCCGGCCAGGCGCTGCCAGACAACAAATTCCAGATCGATTGATTTTTTGCGAGTGTGCTGGTGCTCAGCATTAAAATGCCGTTTGCGTCGCGCGCGGATAGTTTGCTTCATCCGGTTTAACAACGCAGGATTAATGTGTTTCTCAATCCAGCCGTTGACCTGTACCGGTTCGTTTTCGAGGGTCAGCAAAATATCCACGGCTTCTTGCGCAGCGCTGGCTTCGATGTAGCAGGTGATCAGCTCCCCTTCACGGTGCTTTTTGACCAGGTACTTCCATTTCCAGCCGCTTTCGAGATTTTCCAGTTGTTGATATTTCATTGCGATCTCAGTGTTACCACGTAACTCTGTTCAGAATATCAGTTTTTTAGCAATCTGCTGAAAAGAAATCATATCCTGTGAGTGAATGCAGCTAATCACCCTGTCGAAATCCCCAATCCTGCTTGGGTACAGCCCCCCGCTTACGGTATACTCCACGCTTTTACATCTGACTAAAAAACATCAACTTTGACCATTACGAAACTTGCATGGCGTGACCTTGTTCCGGATACCGAAAGTTATCAGGAACTGTTTGCACAGCCAGATCTCGCAAAAGAACACGAATTCATCCTTAGCGATACGCAGCCCCGTTTGCATTATGCGCTGGAGCAGGTATTAAGCCCCTGGGCAACTGCGCCTTTCATGCTGCTCAAAGCCCCGGAAGAAGCGGAATACCTGACGTTGTTCGGGGATGCCGTGCGTCAGCTAAAGCCGGAAGCGAACGCCGTTTTTGGCGGCCAGTATCGTATCGCTGGACATGATGTTACTTTCGAACCGGCGGCGCAGGCCGACGGCCTTTTTGCCGCTAAGGGCGAGGTGATTACCGCGAACTGGGTCGAGGCTGAACAACTCTTTGGTTGTCTGCGCCAGTTTAACGGCGAGCTTTCGCTGCAGCCTGGGCTGGTACATCGCGCAAATGGCGGTGTCCTGATCATCTCGCTGCGTACCCTGCTCTCGCAGCCGCTGCTGTGGATGCGTCTGAAAACCATCGTGCATCAGCAGCGTTTCGACTGGGTCGGCTACGATGAGTCTCGTCCTCTGCCTGTCTCGGTTCCGTCTATGCCGCTGTCATTAACCGTCGTGCTGACGGGCGACCGTGAATCGCTGGCAGACTTCCAGGAAATGGAGCCTGAACTGGCTGAGCAGGCGGTATATAGCGAATACGAAGACAATATCCAGATTGCCGATGCCGACGATATGGCGCAGTGGTGTCAGTGGGTGATGGCCGTTGCCGAACGTTTTGCGCTGCCAACGCCTGCGGCTGACGCGTGGCCAGGCCTGATCCGCGAAGCGGTGCGCTATACCGGTGACCAGGAAACGCTGCCACTCTGCCCGCTCTGGATCGGCAAGCAGCTGCGTGAAGTGGGTGTGATTAGCGGTAACGGTGCGTTCACCGGAGAACAACTCACCCAGATGCTGGCTCAACGAGAGTGGCGGGAAGGCTATCTTGCTGACCGCATGCAGGATGAAATTCTGCTGGAACAAATTCTGGTGGAAACCGAAGGCGAACGCGTCGGGCAGATTAACGCCCTGTCGGTGATTGAATTTCCTGGCCATCCGCGCGCGTTCGGGGAGCCGTCCCGTATCAGCTGCGTTGTGCATATTGGCGATGGCGAGTTTACCGACATCGAACGCAAAGCCGAGCTGGGCGGAAACATTCACGCCAAAGGCATGATGATCATGCAGGCATTTTTGATGTCTGAACTGCAGCTTGAGCAACAGATCCCCTTCTCCGCCTCGCTGACGTTTGAGCAGTCCTACAGCGAAGTGGATGGCGATAGCGCCTCTATGGCTGAACTGTGCGCCTTAATCAGCGCCCTGGCGGAAGTGCCCATCAATCAGAACATCGCGATCACCGGTTCGGTGGATCAATTCGGTCGTGCGCAGCCTGTGGGTGGCCTCAACGAAAAAATTGAAGGCTTCTTCTCTATCTGTCAGCAGCGCGGTTTAAACGGCAAGCAGGGTGTGATTATTCCGGCTCCCAACGCACGCCATTTAAGCCTCAGCCAGGAAATTCTGGATGCGGTTGAACAAGAGCAGTTCGCTATCTGGGCCATCGAAGGGATTGAGGATGCACTACCCTTACTGACAAACCTGGTATGGTATGGCGAAGGGCAAACCACCCTGATGCAGACTATCCAGGAGCGCATTGCTCAGGCAACACAGCAGGATGCTCGTCACCGTTATCCATGGCCGTTACGCTGGCTGGGCTGGTTTAGTTCGAACTGATCGGACTTGTTCAGCGTACACGTGTTAGCTATCCTGCGTCCTTCACTAAAATAAGGCTTACTGAGAACATGGTAGATAAACGCGAATCCTATACAAAAGAAGATCTTCTTGCCTCTGGTCGCGGTGAACTGTTTGGCGCGAAAGGCCCACAGTTACCGGCCCCGAACATGCTGATGATGGACCGTGTCGTGAAAATGACCGAAACCGGCGGCAACTTCGATAAGGGTTACGTAGAAGCAGAACTCGATATCAACCCGGACCTGTGGTTCTTCGGCTGCCACTTTATTGGCGATCCGGTAATGCCTGGCTGTCTGGGTCTGGATGCCATGTGGCAGCTGGTTGGCTTCTATCTGGGCTGGCTGGGTGGTGAAGGTAAAGGCCGCGCGCTGGGCGTGGGCGAAGTAAAATTCACCGGCCAGGTTCTGCCTACGGCGAAGAAAGTGACCTATCGTATTCACTTCAAGCGCATCGTTAACCGCCGCCTGATTATGGGTCTGGCAGATGGCGAAGTGCTGGTAGACGGTCGTCTGATCTATAGCGCAAGCGACCTGAAGGTTGGCCTGTTCCAGGACACGTCCGCGTTCTGATCGTGCTTTCGCACCTCCAGAAAGGCGAAACCTCCGCATTGCGGAGGTTTCTTTTTTGAAAGAGACGTTATCAGGCTATGAGTGCCCTGTCGCCGATGGCTTCTCGCCAGCCTCCAAGCCATTGTGACCTTTGATTTATCGTCTGATAAGGACACATTTCTTTAGAACGTCCAGCGATGCCGGCCTGATAACCACGTTGATGAGCCCGTTCCAGGCGATCTCGTTTCTGTCTCTTCATGCCTCGTTTCCCTCATTCTTTTGTCTGGTGGAAAGAAAACAGTGTCTGCACTATCTGCACAGGCACAGATAACGAATACCCCGAATTAGTCGCATCGTCAATGTTCAAAATTCATACGGGTGTCATATTTGTGAGCTAGCTGGAAGTTCATTTGTACAAAAATTGTGACGTGGCACAAGTAACAACCTGAGTTGAAAACGAAAAAAAACCGCAATCAGCGACAGACCGATTGCGGTTTCTGATGATGAATTTTACTTATGGCAGCCGGGAAATCTCTCTCGCGATACTGGCCGACTCCTGCGCCCATCCCTGAGCTAGGACTTTCACCATTTCGTCATAGCCATCTTTCTGCTGCTTCAGCTCCAGATGGAAAGGACGCTTAATCAGCTGCCCCTGATGGTTCAGCAACCACTCCCCGCTGATGACCACCGCACCGTCATAACGGCCGTGGAAGCCCGTTACGGTGACGTTCAGCGTATCCTGATCGTTACCCAGCGGCTGCGATGCGACTACCCACCCCGGAAGCTGGCTGCCCAGATTGGCCACCAGCGTGTTGCGCAGCTGCTGATCCAGCGGGCTGGCCCACAGGTTGTTGGTTGCAATCACGTATTTCACGTCGCTGGTCTGATAGACCACGCCGTTTCCTGCCAGATAATCCGGCACGGCGACCTGCTCAACCCACAGCTGGCGGTTTCCCTGACTGGCCGTGCTTTGCCCACCGCTGTGGGTTGCCACAGGCAGCTGATAATAGCTTTTATTATCTCCCCCTGAACTGCACGCCGTTAACAGCAGAGCGCCAACCATCAATAGCCATTTTTTCATTCTTTTGCCCTCTTCGGCTCAGGATCCTTTTTATCTTTCGCTTCGAACACCAGCGCATTGCTCTTCTCGTTGAGCGTTTTCAGCACCGGCTGCAGTTCACGCAGGACCTGATCAAGACGCTGCATATCTGCCACCATCTTGTTATAGGCCGCTGATCCCGGCTGGAAGCCCTGCATACTGCGGTTCAGCTCACGCAGCGTTTTCTGCATGTCCTGCGGCAGCTGCTGCATGCTCTGGCTCGCCGTGATCTTGTTGATGTTATCCAGCGTGGTTTGCAGACGGCGCATCGTTGCCTGGCTTTCGCTCAGCGAGTTTGTTGCCGCTTCAATCATCGGATTCAGTGGCAGATTGTTGATCTTATCCAGCGTCTCCATCAGACGCTGCTGGATCTGCGCCAGACCGCTGCTCACCGTTGGGATGATCTTGTAGCCACCGAATTCACGGATACCGGTAATCGGCGGTGCTTTCGGGTAGAAGTCCATATCCACATACAGCGCACCGGTTACCAGGTTGCCGGTTTTCAGCGACCCGCGCAGACCGCGTTCCATCAGCTGGGTGATATGAGTCGCGATATCCTGATTTTCACCAATCTGATTAAGCAGACGCTCCGGTTCAATGCGGATCAGTACCGGAATGCGGTAATCATCATCCAGCACCTGCTGAAGGCCCGGAACGAAGAACGGCACTTGCCCAACCGTACCGAGACGAATGCCGCGGAACTCAACAGGCGCCCCCGGCTGCAGGCCGCGAACGGAGTCTTTAAAGAACATCAGGAAGTCAACGTGATCGGTATAGAGCGCATCCTGAATGCTTTTTTGATCGTCAAAGAGACGGAAAGCGGTGTTCTCTGCGACCGGCTGCCCTAAATCCAGGCCCTCCGGCACGTCAAAGCTCACGCCGCCACCAAACAGCGTGGTCAGCGAACCCATTTCAACGCGCATGCCTGCCGAAGTCAGATCTACCGCGATCCCGCTGTCTTTCCAGAAGCGGACGTTGCTGGTGACCAGGCGATCGTTTGGCGCATTAATGAAGAGCTGATAGCTGATCGCGCGTTTCTGTGGATCAAACGTGCTTTTCTCAACCGACCCGACGCGGTAGCCGCGGAACAGAACCGGGTCGCCCGCCGTGAGCTGACCCGCTTTTTTGCTGTCGAGGATCACGCGGATGCCCTTGGCATCAGGCGGTGCAAGCGGCGGTGAATCCAGAAGCTGGTACTGGGCCGGCTGGTTACCCTTAGCGCCCGGCTGCAGCTCAATGTAGGCACCCGAGAGCAGCGTCCCCAGGCCGCTGATCCCTTCACGCCCCACCTGCGGCTTAACGACCCAGAAAACGGAATCGCCGTGCAGCAGTTTTTCCATGCCGGCATTCAGGCGCGCCTTAATCTCCACATGGGTTAAATCGTCGGTCAGGGTTGCGCTTTCCACCACGCCCACATCCACGCTACGGCTTTTGATGGTCGTTTTACCGCCCTCAATCCCCTCGGCATTGGTGGTTATCAGCGTCACTTCCGGCCCCTGATGGCTGTAATGATAAAACAGGATCCAGGCACCGATCAGCGCAGTCACGATGGGAAAAATCCACACCGGAGACCAGTTTTTGACCTTCTGCACTTTCGCCTCTCCACTCTTATTTTCCATGCTCTTACTCTTCCTCATGGCTTGATTCAGGCTCACGATCCCACGATAAACGAGGGTCGAAGGTCATGGCCGCAAACATGGTCATGATCACGACCAGTGCAAACATTAAAGCCCCCATCGCAGGATAAATACTCATCAAACCGCCCATCCGCACCAGCGCAGAGAGAACGGCGATGACAAACACGTCAATCATTGACCAGCGTCCGACAAACTCGACCACTTCATAAATCAGGTGCATGCGTTCGCTGTCGCGTTTCCCATGACCTTTCGCATCCCAACAGAGCCAGGCGATGGCGATCATTTTTAAGGTGGGCACCATAATACTGGCGATAAAGATGACGCCAGCGACCGGATAGGAACCTTCGCCCCAGAGCAGTATCACCCCGGCCAGGATCGTCGAGGGCATTTTGTCGCCGAGCAAATCGGTGATCATGATTGGCAGAATATTGGCTGGCAGATACAGCATGACGGACGTGACCAGCAGCGCCATCGTCCACTGCAGGCTATTTTTACGGCGCACGTGCCCTTTCGTTTCGCAGCGCGGACAAACGTCGAGATCGGCGGGCAGCACGGCGGTACAGCACGGGCACGAGCGAAGCCCCTGGCGAATGCCGGGCACGCCGACCTTCACCGTCTGCGCAAGCGTCGGTGCCGGGGCGATATCATCCCACGCCCAGCGTCTGTCCACGCACTGGAAAGCGCGCAGCTGCAGGACGCAGTACAGACACCAGGGAATAAAGCTGCTGCCAATCCCCACGTCGCCGTACGCCATCAGCTTCACGAAACTGACCAGGATCCCCGCCAGAAAGATCTCCGCCATCCCCCAGCTTTTGAGCTGAAACAGAATACGCGCAAGTCGGATTTTCAGCGGTGCCGGCATCCTGACGCGGTTCACCAGCAAAAGGATGACGACCAGGCAAAAAGCCGGGACTATCTGGACAAACAGGAGAAAGAAGGTCCCCAGGCTGGCGTAATCTTCCGAGAACATCACGCCCGGGATTTCAAGCAGATCCACCTGACTGGTGATCCCCCCCACCTTCATATAGATGAAGGGGAAGAGATTAGAGAGCAGCAGCATGAATAGTGCTGCCAGCGCGTAAGCAGTGGGACGCTGCCGCGGCGCGTCCCACTCGGTTGTCAACGTCGCGCCACAGCGTGGACACAGGGCTTTATGTCCGTGACCAAGCTCTGGCAACGCCACGAGCATATCGCATTGCGAGCATAAAATATGCCTGTCGGCATGGTGCTGGTCACACATATGTTATCCCTGTTTATGCGCCGTTTTTCAGAGACTCAAGGTACTCCCAGCGCTCAAAGGCGTCTTCCAGGGCTTTTTCAGCCGCGGACATTTCAGCCAATACTTTCTGAGTATAGTCATGCGATTGGGTAAAGAATGACGCATCAGCAACCTGTTTTTGCAGATCCTCAAGCGCAGCCTCCAGCTCTTCAAGACGCTGCGGTAGCCCCTCCAGTTCGCGCTGCAGGTTATAGCTTAGTTTAGCCGAGGTTTTCTTGACAGTTTCTGCTTTTGTTACAGCAGGTTCAGAACTTATTTTGGACTTTGACTGCTTCGTCGCCAGCGACTGTGCCTGCTGCCCTTTTGCATCGTGATAACCGCCGACATATTGACCAATTCGCCCTTCACCTTCGAAGATCCAGCACTCGGTCACGGTGTTGTCAACGAACTGACGATCGTGGCTGACCAGCATCACGGTACCCTGATAACCGTCAATCAGCTCTTCCAGCAGTTCCAGCGTTTCGACATCCAGATCGTTGGTCGGTTCATCGAGGATCAGCAGGTTGCTTGGCTTCAGGAACAGGCGCGCCAGCAGAAGACGGTTGCGCTCACCGCCTGACAGCGCGCGCACCGGCGTCATGGCACGCTTCGGATGGAACAGAAAGTCCTGCAGGTAGCCCAGCACGTGGCGCGGCTTGCCGTTCACCATCACTTCCTGCTTGCCTTCGGCGAGGTTGTCCATCACCGTACGGTCCGGATCCAGCTCCGCGCGGTGCTGGTCGAAGTAGGCGACCTCCAGCTTGGTCCCGCAGTGAATGCGGCCGCTATCGGCCTGCAGCTGGCCGAGCATCAGTTTCAGCAGCGTGGTTTTACCGCAGCCGTTCGGGCCGATGAGCGCAATTTTGTCGCCGCGCTGAACCTGTGCCGAGAAGTCTTTCACCAGCACTTTACCGTCAACCTGATAGTTAACGTTTTCCATTTCAAAGACAATCTTGCCGGAACGGGACGCCTCTTCCACCTGCATTTTGGCGCTGCCCATCACTTCACGGCGTTCGCTGCGCTCGCGACGCATCGCCTTCAGGGCGCGCACGCGGCCTTCGTTACGGGTACGGCGGGCTTTGATGCCCTGGCGGATCCAGACTTCTTCCTGCGCCAGCTTGCGGTCAAACTCCGCATTCTGCAGCTCTTCCACGCGCAGGTTTTCTTCTTTTTCCAGCAGATACGTATCGTAATCGCCGGGATAGGTCACCAGCTTGCCGCGGTCGAGATCGACAATGCGCGTCGCCATATTGCGAATAAACGAACGGTCGTGCGAGATAAAGATGATGGTGCCGCTGAAGGTTTTCAGGAAGCCTTCCAGCCAGTCGATCGCCTCAATATCCAGGTGGTTCGTCGGTTCGTCCAGCAGCAGCACCTTCGGCCCGCTGACCAGCGCACGACCCAGGGCCGCTTTACGCAGCCAGCCGCCGGAGAGCGCCGACAGCTCCATGTCGGGTTCCAGCCCGAGCTGCGCCAGCACTTCATTAATGCGGTTTTCAAGCTGCCACAGACCGTGGTGATCGAGCATCTCCTGCACTTTTGCCAGCTCGTTGAGGTTTTTGTCGCTCGGATCGGTCATCACCAGATGCGAAATCTCGTGATAGCGCTTCAGGTATTCAGCCTGCTCGGAGATCCCTTCCGCCACGAAATCGTACACGCTGCCGGTCACGTGACGCGGTGGATCCTGCTGCAGGCGGGAGACAATCAGATCCTGCTCGTAAACAATGCGCCCGTCATCCAGGCCCTGTTCGCGGTTAAGGATTTTCATCAGCGTGGATTTACCCGCGCCGTTACGGCCCACCAGACAGACGCGCTCGTTATCTTCGATGTGCAGCTCTGCATTGTCGAGAAGCGGTGAGTCGCTGAAAGAGAGCCACGCGCCGTGCATACTAATTAAAGACATTTATTTTTCCTTTCAGACCGCGGTAATCAACCAGCAGTTATGGATTTGACGGTTACGGGCAAAGTCCTGAGACAGCGTTTTTTGGCTGATTTCTTGTGCTTTCAGTCCCAGGGCTGCTAAGCCGTCATGATCCATACGGAAGCCGCGTTTGTTGTTCGAGAACATAATGGTGCCGCCTTTACGCAGCAGGCGCTTCAGGTCGGTCATCAGGCGCAGGTGATCGCGTTGAACGTCAAAGCTATCTTCCATGCGCTTGGAGTTGGAGAAGGTCGGCGGATCGATAAAGATCAGGTCAAACTGCTCGTCGGTGTCGCGCAGCCAGCCCAGCACGTCAGCCTGCATCAGACGATGCTGACGCCCGGTTAAGCCGTTAAGACGCAGGTTTCGCTCCGCCCACTCCAGATAGGTGCGGGACATATCCACCGTGGTGGTGCTGCGCGCGCCGCCCAGACCCGCATGCACGCTGGCGCTGCCGGTATAGGAGAAGAGATTCAGGAAGTCCTTGCCCTTGCTCATCTGACCCAGCATGCGGCGGGCGATACGGTGGTCGAGGAACAGGCCGGTATCCAGATAGTCGGTCAGGTTGACCCACAGACGGGCGTTATATTCGCCCACTTCGATAAAGTCGCCCTTCTCGCCCATCTTCTGGTACTGATTTTTCCCTTTCTGACGCTCGCGGGTTTTCAGCACCAGCTTGTTTGGCGCAATACCCAGCACGGCGATGGTGGCGGCAATAACGTCCAGCATGCGCTGACGCGCTTTTTGCGCATCAATGGTTTTCGGCGGCGCATATTCCTGAATCACCACCCAATCCGCGTAGCGGTCAACCGCCACGTTGTACTCCGGCAGGTCGGCATCATACAGGCGGTAGCATTCAATGCCCTCCTGCTTCGCCCACTTCTCAAATTTCTTCAGGTTCTTGCGCAGACGGTTAGCGTAATCTTCCGCCACGCCGGACGGCTTGCTGTCGGCCGCCTTCTCCGCCAGATGGTAGTTTTTCTGCACGCAGTCCAGCGGGCCGTTTTTCGCCTTAAACTGGCGGTCGGCACGCAGCTGCAGGCAGCTCAGCAGTTCCGGCGAGGCGCTGAACAGAGACAGGTTCCAGCCGCCGAAGTGGTCCTTCATGTTGCGGCCCAGCAGGCTGTGCAGGGCAATCAGCGCCGGTTCGCTGTCGAGACGTTCGCCGTATGGCGGGTTGCTGATCACCGTACCGTACGGGCCTTTTGGCAGCGGGTTGGTCAGGTTTGCCACGTCTTTCACTTCGAAGGTGACCAGCTCGCCAATACCGGCACGGCGGGCGTTGCTGCGCGCGCGCTCAATGACGCGAGGGTCGCTATCGGAGCCGTAGAAGTGGGAGGTGTACTCCGCCAGGCCTTTACGCGCGCGGGTCTGCGCATCGTCTTTGACCTCTTTCCAGAGTGCTTCATCGTGCTGCGCCCAGCCTTTGAAGCCCCAGTGACCGCGATGCAGCCCCGGGGCGCGGTCGGTGGCCAGCATGGCCGCTTCAATCAGCAGGGTACCGGAACCGCACATCGGGTCGAGCAGCGGCGTGCCCGGCTGCCAGCCGGAGCGCATTACGATGGCGGCAGCCAGCGTTTCTTTGATCGGCGCCATACCGGTGCGATCGCGGTAGCCGCGCAGGTGCAGGCCCGCACCGCTCAGATCGAGAGAGATACTCGCCGTGTCGCCGTTCAGCCAGACGTTAATACGCAGATCCGGATTTTCACGATCGACGTTCGGACGTTCCTTATTTTTACGCGTAAAGCAGTCCACAATGGCGTCTTTTACGCGCAGGGCACCGTACTGGCTGTTGCGGATCTCGTCGTTCACGCCGTTGAAATGCACCGCAAAGGTGGCATTCGGGGTGAAGATCTCTGTCCAGTCGATCATCTGTACGCCGGTGTAGAGGTCAAGGTCGCTATAAACCTTGCACTCCTTCATCGGCAGCATGATGCGCGACGCCAGGCGGCTCCACATCAGGCTCTGGTAAATAAGCCGCGTGTCGCCCTCAAAATGGACACCACCCTGAACCACCTGACACTCTTGTGCGCCCAGGCTTTCCAGTTCAGTTTTTAACAGCTCTTCCAGCCCACGGGCCGTACTGGCAAACAGAGAATTCATATCGTCACTTTTACTCTTAGAAAATTGTCGCGCATTATAGCTAATATGGCGTGTATGTCATAAAGTTGAAGGCTTATTTTCATTCGAGGGAGTGTGCAGTGGCGACGTTATCCAGGCTTTTTATTCATCCGGTGAAATCCATGCGCGGCATCGGCGTCTCTCACGCGCTGGCCGACATGAGCGGATTCGCCTTCGATCGAATTTTTATGGTCACCGAGCCTGACGGTACGTTTATTACCGCACGCCAGTTCCCTCAGATGGTTCGCTTTACCCCTTCCCCGCTTCACGACGGTTTGCATCTTACCGCGCCGGACGGTTCCAGCGCGGTGATTCGCTTTGCTGATTTTGCGCCCGTCGATGCGCCAACGGAAGTGTGGGGAAACCATTTTACCGCGCGCATCGCCCCGGATGAGATTAACCGCTGGCTGAGCGGCTTCTTCTCCCGCGACGTGCAGCTGCGCTGGGTTGGGCCTGAACTGACGCGTCGCGTAAAGCGCCACGACGCCGTTCCCCTCTCCTTCGCCGATGGCTTCCCGTTCCTGCTGACGAACGAAGCCTCGCTGCGTGATTTACAAGGCCGCTGCAAAGCCAGCGTGCAGATGGAACAGTTTCGACCGAATTTGGTCGTCACCGGCGCGGATGCCTGGGATGAAGATACCTGGAAAGTGATCCGCATCGGCAGCGTCATTTTTGACGTTGTGAAGCCGTGCAGCCGCTGCATTTTCACGACGGTGAGCCCGGAGAAAGGCCAGAAGCATCCTTCCGGCGAACCGTTGAAAACCCTGCAATCATTCCGCACCGCGCAGGATAATGGCGATGTCGATTTCGGCCAGAACCTGATCCCACGCTCCAGCGGCGCGATCCGCGTCGGCGATGAGGTCGAAATTCTTGCTCGTGGGCCAGCGAGAGTGTACGGCTCGGGTCAGGAGGAGGAGTTTGTCGACGTTGAGACGAACGTCGCCTCTGCGGTAGATATTCACTGGCAGGGCAACGTCATCCGGGGTAACAACCAGCAGGTACTGCTTGAGCAGCTGGAACAAGCGGGGATCCGCATACCCTATTCCTGCCGCGCGGGCATTTGCGGATGCTGTCGTATCAGACTGGTGGATGGCGAAGTGAGTGCGTTGAAAAAGTCGGCAATTGGAAATGACGGCACAATTCTGTGCTGTAGCTGCGTCCCGAAAACGTCCGTACAGCTGGAAGCTTAAACCGCCTGCTCGAGGCTGAAGGCATCCACGCGAAGCTGGGGCTTCAGCCTGTCGTTCATGACCTTAATGGCATCCCCGAGCTGCATCGTCCGCCCGGCAATCGTCACGCCAGGCTGGGCCAGCAGGCAGAGCGCGGCATTTTCGCCTGGCTCTACCACCAGCAGGCTCACCTCTTCTGCGGTATCGCTCAGGTTGACGCTGGCCGCATCTCCCGTTGCCGGGGTCCAGTTCATGCCGTGCGGCAGGAAATGCCAGCTCTTTGGCATTTGCGGCTTCAGGAAACGGATAGCCACCAGCGCATTTAATACCAGCTCGGCGCGCTGCTCTTTCGAGAGCATCAGATCGCGACATTTTTCCTCTAAGGAGAAATAAAGCGCAGCGTCATCAACGCAAAAGCCTGACGGGGAAAAAGCGTCCGGGGTTAACATTCGGCGGGCAAAACGAGAGCGAAACAACATGCCATTGGCTAAGTCGAGCATCATTCGGTCATGCTCGTCGCAAAAATACCAGCGCCAGTTATCGTCAGGTTTAATTCGCATGTTTCTCTCCCGTCCCCGAAACGTCCTGTACTAAAAATGTCCTGTTTTCCGCTTCGTTTATAACACCATTAATAAAAGACTATAATGTCTAAATAAGCAACAGTGACGGAATATAAAACAACCAGGGCTGGAAATAAAGCCCCGGTTGTCTGATTACGAGAAAAGATTAGATATGCGTAACGATTTCTTTAATCAGCGGCGGTCCTTTAAAAATAAAGCCGGAATAGATTTGCACCAGTGACGCACCCGCCGCCATCTTCTCACGCGCAGCAATCACGGAGTCAATGCCGCCGACGCCAATAATCGGCAGGCGGCCATTTAATTCCGCAGACAGGGCACGAATAATTTCGGTGCTTTTTAATTGCACCGGACGGCCACTTAACCCACCCGCTTCGTCACAGTTTTTCATTCCCTGCACGAGGGAACGATCGAGCGTGGTATTGGTCGCAATTACACCATCAATATTATGGCGAACCAAACTGTCGGCAACCTGGATCAATTCTTCGGCAGAAAGATCCGGGGCGATCTTAACCGCGACCGGAACATATTTGTGGTGGATCGCCTGGAGTTCATTTTGCTTATTTTTAATGGCACTCAGAAGATCGTCCAGCGCTTCACCATATTGTAAGGATCGCAGGCCCGGGGTATTGGGTGAGGAAATATTCACCGCAATATAACCGGCATAGGCGTAGACTTTTTCCATACAAATCAGATAGTCATCTTTACCCTGCTCGACCGGCGTGTCTTTATTTTTGCCGATATTGATGCCCAGTATTCCGTCAAAGTGGGCTTTTTTTACGTTCTCGACCAGGTGATCAACACCGTGGTTGTTGAAGCCCATGCGGTTGATCAGCCCTTCGGCTTCCACCAGTCGGAACAGGCGCGGTTTGTCATTTCCCGGCTGCGGGCGCGGGGTGACGGTACCGATTTCAATGGAGCCAAAGCCCATCGCGCCCAGGGCATCAATGCACTCGCCATTTTTGTCCAGACCGGCCGCCAGACCCAGCGGATTTTTAAAAGTCAGCCCCATGCACTGCACAGGTTTTACCGGCACATGCTGGCGCACCAGCGCGGCCAGAGGCGTGCCGGTAATACGACGTAATTGCTGGAATGTAAATTCATGAGCGCGCTCAGGGTCGAGCTGGAAAAGGGCTTTACGAACGAAGGGGTAGTACATGAACTCTCCTGGATTCCCGGTGTGCAAACCGGGAGGGGATTATGGGCGATCCCGGCGAGAAAGGGAATTGACCTGCGGCAAAAAACCCGCGTAAAACGCAATCGTTTACCTCCCCGTCTATTTCTTATGCACTTTTTCGCATTTTAATTGCAGATAAATCATTTAGTGGAATAAACGCGCGGTGTCACACTCCTTAAAATTGTTATGAATGTTAGATAAAAGCAAACAATTAGTTATAAGGAGGAAGTATGCGCGTCATTACCCTGGCCGGAAGTCCACGATTCCCGTCGCGCTCCAGCGCCCTGCTGGAATATGCCCGTGAAAAACTGAATGCTCTGGATGTGGAAGTGTGCCACTGGAACCTGCATAACTTCGAACCTGAAGATTTGCTCTACGCCCGTTTCGACAGCCCCGCGCTGAAAACCCTCATTGAGCAACTTAACGGCGCGGACGGCCTGATCGTAGCAACGCCCATCTATAAGGCCTCCTTTTCCGGGGCCCTGAAAACCCTGCTCGATCTGCTTCCGGAACGCGCGCTGGACGGCAAGGTGGTGCTGCCGCTGGCAACGGGCGGTACGGTTGCCCATTTACTGGCCGTGGATTATGCCCTGAAGCCGGTGCTGAACGCGTTGAAAGCGCAGGAGATCCTCCACGGCGTTTTCGCCGATGACTCACAGGTCATCGACTATCAACACAAACCCCACTTTACGCCTAACCTGCAAACCCGCCTCGATAATGCTCTGGAAACGTTCTGGCATGCCCTGCATCGCCGGGATATCCAGGCCCCGGCGTTTGGTCAGCCTCAAGGAGTCGCACATGTTTAAAACGTTAACCCGCATCGGACTGGCCGGTTTGATGGCGCTTACCTCGCTGGCCCATGCCGCAGAAACGGCTCCGGAAAGTTTACGTATCGGGTATCAGAAAGGCAGCGTCAGCATGGTGCTGGCAAAAAGCCACCAGCTTCTGGAAAAACGCTTCCCGGACACCAAATTCTCCTGGGTGGAGTTCCCGGCCGGCCCGCAGATGCTGGAGGCCCTGAACGTGGGCAGTATCGATCTCGGCAGCACGGGCGATATCCCACCTATATTCGCCCAGGCCGCGGGAGCGGACCTCCTCTACGTTGGCGTTGAGCCGCCAAAGCCTAAGGCCGAAGTCATTCTGGTGCCTGAAAAAAGCGACATTAAAAGCGTCGCCGATCTTAAAGGCCATAAGGTCGCTTTCCAGAAAGGTTCCAGCTCACACAACCTTTTGCTACGCGCTCTGCAAGAGGCCGGGCTTAAGTTCACCGACATTCAGCCCGTCTACCTGACTCCCGCTGACGCGCGCGCCGCGTTCCAGCAGAAGAACGTTGATGCCTGGGCCATCTGGGACCCGTACTACTCCGCCGCATTGCTGCAGGGTGGCGTTCGCGTGCTGAAAGACGGTACCACGCTGAAGCAGACCGGCTCGTTCTATCTGGCCGCGCGCCCTTATGCGGAAAAGAACGGCGCATTTATTCAGGGCGTGCTGGATACCTTTACCCAGGCCGATGCCCTGACTCAGAGCCAGCGTCAGGAGAGCATTGCCCTGCTGGCGAAAACCATGGGCTTACCTGAGCCGGTGATCGCGAGCTATCTCAACCACCGTCCGCCGACCACCATTACGCCGGTGGACGCACACGTCGCCGCACTTCAGCAACAAACGGCTGACCTCTTCTATCAAAACCGCCTGGTTCCAAAACAGGTCACTATTCGCGAACGCATCTGGCAACCCGCAGGCAAAGAAGGAGCTAAATCATGAGTCTGAATCTTTTCTGGTTTTTACCCACCCACGGTGATGGACACTATCTTGGTACAGAAGAGGGTTCACGCCCGGTTGACCATGGCTACCTGCAGCAGATTGCACAGGCGGCGGACCGAATCGGTTTCACCGGGGTGCTGATCCCAACCGGAAGATCATGTGAAGATGCCTGGCTGGTCGCCGCGTCGATGATCCCGGTCACCCAGCGTCTGAAGTTCCTTGTCGCGTTACGCCCGAGCGTCGTCTCCCCTACCGTGGCGGCACGTCAGGCGGCCACGCTGGACAGGCTGTCCAACGGCCGCGCCCTGTTTAACCTGGTGACGGGCAGCGATCCACAGGAGCTGGCGGGCGACGGCGTGTTCCTCGACCATACCGAACGCTATGAGGCCTCCGCCGAGTTCACCCGCGTCTGGCGACGCCTGCTGGAAGGGGAAACCGTCACCTTTGAAGGCAAGCATATTCACGTTCGCGACGCGAAGCTCTACTTCCCGCCGGTGCAGCAGCCGCGCCCGCCGCTCTATTTTGGCGGGTCGTCGGATGTAGCCCAGGATCTGGCGGCGGAGCAGGTCGACCTCTATCTGACCTGGGGCGAACCGCCTGAGCTGGTGAAAGAAAAAATTGCTCAGGTCCGCGCCAAAGCAGCCGCCCATGGCCGCAAGGTGCGCTTCGGTATCCGCCTGCACGTGATTGTGCGCGAAACCAATGAAGAAGCCTGGCAGGCCGCTGACCGCCTGATTTCCCATCTGGACGACGAGACCATCGCAAAGGCGCAGGCCGCGTTTGCCAAAACCGACTCCGTCGGGCAGCACCGGATGGCGTCCCTGCACAACGGCAAGCGCGAGAATCTGGAGATCAGCCCGAACCTGTGGGCGGGCGTCGGCCTGGTGCGCGGCGGTGCGGGTACGGCGCTGGTCGGCGACGGCCCGACCGTGGCCGCGCGCATCAATGAATACGCCGAACTGGGCATCGACAGCTTTATTCTCTCCGGTTATCCGCACCTGGAAGAGGCGTACAAGGTCGGCGAGCTGTTGTTCCCGCATCTTGATGTCGCCATTCCGGAGGTTCCGCAGCCGCAGCAGCTCCAGCTGCAGGGCGAAGCCGTGGCAAACGAATTTATTCCACGCAAAGCCGCACAGAGCTAAGGAGTGACCATGTCTGCCACCTCACAAAAATGGCTGCTGCGCGCCGCGCCGTGGTTTTTACCCGTCGGCATTGTGGCGCTCTGGCAGCTCGCATCGTCCACCGGCTGGCTGTCGAGCCGCATTCTGCCCTCTCCGGAGGGCGTTGTAGAAGCGTTCTGGTCGCTGAGCGTCAGCGGAGAGCTGTGGCAGCATCTGGCGATCAGCTCCTGGCGCGCCGCGATCGGGTTTTCCATCGGCGGCAGTATCGGGCTGGTTCTGGGTCTGGTGAGCGGCCTTTCACGCTGGGGCGAGCGGCTGCTGGATACCTCCATCCAGATGCTGCGCAACGTGCCGCATCTGGCGCTGATCCCGCTGGTCATTCTGTGGTTTGGGATTGATGAGAGCGCCAAGATCTTCCTCGTGGCGCTGGGCACGCTGTTCCCGATTTACATCAACACCTGGCACGGCATCCGCAATATCGATCGCGGTCTGGTGGAGATGGCGCGCAGCTACGGCTTATCGGGTTTTTCCCTCTTTGTTCACGTGATTCTGCCGGGCGCCCTGCCCTCCATTATGGTCGGGGTGCGTTTCGCGCTCGGCCTGATGTGGCTGACGCTGATTGTGGCGGAAACCATCTCAGCCAACTCCGGGATTGGTTATCTGGCGATGAACGCCCGCGAATTCCTGCAAACGGACGTGGTGGTAGTAGCCATTATCCTTTATGCCCTGCTCGGCAAACTCGCTGACGTCAGCGCACAGTGGCTGGAGCGCAGCTGGCTGCGCTGGAATCCGGCCTATACCCTTCAGGAGGCGAAAGCATGAATACTGCACGACTGAATCAGGGGACCCCGTTACTGCTGAACGGTGTCACCAAACGTTACGGCGATAACACCATTCTTAACGGGCTGGATCTGCATATTCCCGCCGGACAGTTTGTGGCCGTAGTCGGGCGCAGCGGCGGCGGCAAGAGTACGCTGCTACGGCTGCTGGCCGGACTGGAAGCCCCCAACGGCGGCGACATTCTGGCAGGAACGACGCCGCTTTCGAATATTCAGGACGATACCCGCATGATGTTCCAGGATGCACGCCTGCTGCCGTGGAAATCGGTTATCGACAATGTCGGGCTCGGTCTTAAGGGTAACTGGCGGGATGAAGCCCGCCAGGCGCTGGCCGCCGTTGGGCTGGAAAATCGCGCCGATGAATGGCCTGCCGCACTCTCGGGTGGACAGAAGCAGCGCGTTGCGCTGGCGCGGGCGTTGATTCACCGTCCGGGCCTGCTCTTGCTCGATGAACCACTGGGCGCGCTCGACGCCCTGACGCGAATCGAAATGCAGGATTTGATTGGTTCCCTCTGGCAGACGCACGGCTTTACGGTACTGCTGGTGACGCATGACGTGAGCGAAGCCGTCGCAATGGCCGACCGGGTGCTGTTAATAGAGGAAGGAAAAATCGGTCTGGATCTGACGGTGGATCTTCCCCGGCCTCGTCGCGTGGGCTCGGCAAGACTGGCGGAGCTGGAGGCAGAAGTGCTGGATCGGGTGATGAAACGCGGAGGTACGGAGTTACAGCGAGCTAAGGCTAATGCCTGATGCCCTCACCCCCGGCCCTCTCCCACAGGGAGAGGGAGGGTAAACTTTTATTACGCTAACGCTTTAGCAATCTTCTCGTACAGATCGCCAGACAGGTTTTCCAGCCCTTTCAGCTGCTCGAGCGCGGCACGCATCTTCGCCTGACGCTTCTCATCGTAGCGTTTCAGACGGATTAGCGGCTCTATCAGACGCGACGCCACCTGCGGGTTACGGCTGTTCAGCTCGGTCAGCATTTCCACCATGAACTGATAACCGCTGCCGTCTTCGGCGTGGAATGCGGCCGGGTTACTGCTGGCAAACGCGCCAATCAGCGAGCGTACGCGGTTTGGGTTGCTCAGGGTAAAGGAACGATGCTTCAGCAGGCTGCGCACCTTGCTGAGCGCATCGGCCGCCGGGCTGGTCGCCTGCAGGATGAACCACTTATCCATTACCAGACCATCCTGATGCCACTTGTCGTCATACTCCTGCATCAGCGCATCGCGGCACGGCAGTTCGGCGGCAACGCTTGCGCCCAGCGCGGCCAGCGCGTCGGTCATGTTATCCGCCTCGTGATACTGCTTGCTCACCAGGGTGTTCGCCAGCTCGGTTTCACCAAACGCCAGATAGCGCAGGCAGGTGTTACGCAGAGAACGTTTACCAATGTCCGCGTGCTCAACGCGATAAGCGTCAAGCTTGTTGGCGTTATAAATGGCGAGGAACTCGTCCGCCAGCTCAGCAGCCAGCGTACGGGTCAGCGCTTCACGCACCGCCACGATCGCGATCGGATCGATAATCTCGAACAACTCCGCGATTTCCGTTGCTGACGGCAGGGTCAGAATTTCAGCGGCCAGCGCCGGGTCAATCTTCTCATCCAGCAGGATCGCGCGGAACGCGTCAGCCACGTGAACAGGCAGCGACAGCGGCTGACCCTGCTGGTGACGGTTTACGTTGATCTTGATGTAGGTCGCCAGCAGGCTTTGCGCCGCATCCCAGCGGGAGAAGTCGTTGCGGGCGTGACGCATCAGGAACGTCAGCTGCTGATCGCTCCACTTGTACTCCAGCTTCACCGGCGCGGAGAATTCACACAGCAGCGCAGGCACCGGCTGGAAATAGACGTTATCGAAGATAAAGGTCTGCTCGGCCTGGGTCACGTTCAGCACGTGGTGTACCGGGTGACCGCCCTTCTGCAATGGGATCACTTTGCCTTCGTTATCGTACAGCTCAATGCTGAACGGAATATGCAGCGGGTATTTCTCTTCCTGCTCTGCCGTCGGCGGCGTGCGCTGGCTGATGGTCAGGGTGTACTGCTCGGTTTCTGGATTGTAATCGTCTTTGACGGTAACAATCGGCGTACCGGCCTGGCTGTACCAGCGGCGGAAGTGGGAAAGATCGACATTAGAAGCATCTTCCATTGCCTGCACAAAATCGTCGCAGGTGGCCGCGCTGCCGTCATGACGCTCGAAGTAGAGCTGCATCCCTTTCTGGAAGTTCTCTTCACCCAGCAGAGTGTGGATCATGCGGATAATTTCAGCGCCTTTCTCATACACCGTCAGGGTGTAGAAGTTGTTCATTTCGATGACTTTATCCGGACGGATCGGGTGCGCCATTGGGCTGGCATCTTCCGCAAACTGCAGGCCGCGCATGGTACGCACGTTATTGATGCGGTTCACCGCGCGTGACCCCAGATCGGAGCTGAACTCCTGGTCACGGAAGACGGTCAGGCCCTCTTTCAGGCTCAGCTGGAACCAGTCGCGGCATGTGACGCGGTTACCGGTCCAGTTGTGGAAATATTCGTGGCCGATGACGCGTTCGATATCGAGATAATCTTTATCGGTGGCGGTATCGGTGCGCGCCAGCACGTATTTGGAGTTAAAGACGTTCAGGCCTTTGTTCTCCATTGCGCCCATGTTGAAGAAATCAACGGCAACGATCATATAGATGTCGAGGTCATATTCGAGGCCAAAGCGCTCTTCGTCCCACTTCATGGAGTTGATGAGCGAGGTCATCGCCCACGGCGCGCGGTCCAGGTTACCACGGTCAACAAACAGCTCCAGCGCCACTTCGCGGCCTGAGCGCGTTTTGAAGGTGTCGCGCAGCACGTCGAAGTCCCCCGCCACCAGCGCAAACAGGTAGCACGGTTTCGGGAACGGATCCTGCCACTGAACCCAGTGACGGCCATTCTCCAGCTCGCCTTCGCCTACGCGGTTGCCGTTGGAGAGCAGGAAGGGATACAGGGTTTTATCGGCGATGATTTTGGTGGTGAAGCGCGCGAGGACGTCCGGGCGGTCGAGATACCAGGTAATGTGGCGGAACCCTTCCGCTTCACACTGGGTACACAGCGCCACGCCTGACTGGTAAAGCCCTTCCAGCGCGGTGTTGGCGGCCGGGCTGATTTCATTCACGATGCGCAGCGTAAACTGTTCCGGCAGGTTGTCGATGACCAGCTGGTTGTTTTCTTCTTTATAGTCTGACCAGGCTTCATCATTAATATGCAGGGAGACCAGCGTCAGGTCTTCGCCATCCAGACGCAGCGGCACAGCAGTTGCGCTGTGGCGCGTCACCTGACTCACCGCCGTGACAACGGTTTTAGTGGCATCCAGGTCAAAAGTCAGATCGATTTCGCTAATCAGATAATCCGGCGCACGGTAGTCGTGGCGGTATTTGGCTTGTGGCTGTTGTGTCATAGAAAACCTTATGCATCGTTTGTCGAGTAACGTTTCAATATATTCCTGTTGCGCAAAACGCGCTATGCAGAATGTTCATCTTTTCAGGGTCAATATCTTTTTTTGCTACATTTGTATAACACGGGGCACAAAATGCCCTCGACCATAAAACGCGCTTATGTTGTGATCGGGGTTCAATAAATCACTAAACAAGGTATACTCCGGAGTTGTTTATTGTACTAAACGCTCCTGTGAGAGGATGCTACTGCGCACCTATGACTCAATTCGCTTCTCCAGTTCTGCATACGTTGCTGGATACCGACGCGTATAAACTGCACATGCAGCAAGCCGTTTTCCACCATTACTATGACGTTCATGTCGCGGCGGAATTCCGCTGCCGTGGCGACGACTTGCTCGGTATCTACGCAGACGCCATTCGTGAACAGGTCAATGCTATGCAGCATCTGACGCTGCAGGACGAGGAATATCAGTGGCTTTCTGGCCTGCCTTTCTTCAAAGCCGACTACCTGAACTGGCTGCGTGACTTCCGCTATAAGCCGGAGCAGGTCACCGTGGTTAACGATAACGGCAAGCTGGATATTCGCCTTGCAGGTCCGTGGCGGGAAGTGATCATGTGGGAAGTGCCGCTTCTGGCGGTCATCAGTGAACTGGCTCACCGCTACCGTTCCCCGGAAACGGGCGTAGCGCAGGCGGTGGCCTCGCTGGAAAAGAAACTCGCTGACTTCTCCACGCTGACCGCAGGGCTGGACATGTCCCGCTTCCGCCTGATGGACTTTGGCACCCGCCGCCGTTTTTCGCGTGACGTACAGGAGGCCATCGTTAAACGTCTGCAGCAGGAGCCGTGGTTCGTGGGCACCAGTAACTACGATCTGGCCCGTCGCCTCAATCTGACGCCAATGGGTACCCAGGCGCACGAGTGGTTCCAGGCGCATCAGCAAATTAGCCCTGACCTCGCCAACAGCCAGCGCGCAGCGCTGGCCGCATGGCTTGCGGAGTACCCGAGTCAACTCGGAATTGCCCTCACGGACTGTATTACGATGGATGCCTTCCTGCGCGACTTTGGACCTGAATTTGCGGAGCGTTATCAGGGGTTGCGCCACGATTCCGGAGATCCGGTTGAGTGGGGTGAGAAGGCGATTGCCCATTACGAGAAACTGGGCATTGACCCGATGAGCAAGGTGCTGGTCTTCTCCGATAATCTCGATCTGGCGAAAGCCGTCGAACTCTATCGCCATTTCAACGCCAGAGTGAACCTGAGCTTCGGGATCGGTACCCGGTTAACCTGCGACATTCCTCAGGTAAAACCTCTGAATATCGTGATAAAGCTGGTGGAATGTAACGGCAAACCGGTGGCGAAACTCTCCGACAGCCCGGGCAAAACCATCTGCCATGACAAGGCGTTTGTCCGCGCGTTGCGCAAAGCCTTCGATCTTCCCCAGATCAAAAAAGCCAGTTAAGCGCTTAAGGGAGCCTTCATGGCTCCCCTCTTCTTATTTATTTCTCAATTCTTCCCTTTTGACCGCGAAATTTACTTGTCTGATAGCGGATGGCAGGTAACATAGATATCCCCCCATAAGGGTGGACAAGTGTTTATTTTTTCCGACTATTAACAGAGAGAATATTATGAGCGTTGTGCCTGTAGCCGACGTACTCCAGGGCCGTGTCGCCGTTGACCAGGAAGTCACCGTGCGCGGATGGGTGCGTACCCGCCGAGATTCTAAAGCTGGCATCTCCTTCCTTGCCGTCTATGACGGTTCCTGCTTTGATCCTGTACAGGCCGTCATTAATAATTCTCTGCCCAATTACAATGATGACGTTCTGCACCTGACGACGGGCTGTTCCGTTATTGTCACCGGCGTGGTCGTGGCATCCCCGGGCCAGGGTCAGAGTTTCGAAATTCAGGCTTCTGCCATTGAAGTCACCGGCTGGGTTGAAGATCCGGATACCTATCCGATGGCGGCTAAACGTCACAGCATTGAGTATCTGCGTGAAGTGGCGCACCTTCGTCCACGTACCAACCTGATTGGTGCGGTTGCTCGCGTACGTCATACGCTGGCGCAGGCGCTGCATCGTTTCTTCGATGAGCAGGGTTATTTCTGGGTGTCTACCCCGCTGATCACCGCGTCCGATACGGAAGGCGCCGGTGAGATGTTCCGCGTCTCAACGCTGGATCTCGAAAACCTGCCGCGCACCCCGGAAGGTAAAGTGGACTATGACAAAGACTTCTTTGGTAAAGAGGCCTTCCTGACCGTATCCGGTCAGCTCAACGGCGAAACGTACGCCTGCGCGCTGTCTAAAATCTACACCTTTGGCCCTACCTTCCGTGCCGAAAACTCCAACACCAGCCGTCACCTGGCGGAATTCTGGATGCTGGAGCCTGAAGTGGCGTTCGCCAACCTGGACGATGTCGCGGGTCTGGCGGAAGCGATGCTGAAGTATGTCTTCAAAGCGGTGCTGGAAGAGCGTCCGGACGACATGAAATTCTTCGCCGAGCGCGTAGACAGCGACGCGGTAGCCCGTCTGGAGCGCTTCGTCTCTGCCGATTTTGCGCAGGTGGACTACACCGACGCGGTGGCGATCCTCGAGAAATGCGGTGAGAAGTTCGAGAACCCGGTTTACTGGGGCGTAGACCTGGCGTCTGAGCACGAGCGCTATCTGGCCGAGAAGCATTTCAAAGCGCCGGTTGTCGTTAAAAACTACCCGAAAGACATTAAGGCCTTCTATATGCGCCTTAACGAAGACGGTAAAACCGTGGCAGCGATGGACGTCCTGGCGCCGGGCATCGGTGAAATCATCGGTGGCTCTCAGCGTGAAGAGCGTCTGGACGTGCTGGACGCGCGTATGGAAGAGATGGGTCTTAACCCTGCGGACTACAGCTGGTACCGCGATCTGCGTCGTTACGGTACCGTACCGCACGCTGGTTTTGGTCTGGGCTTCGAGCGTCTGATCGCCTACGTGACCTGTGTGCAGAACGTTCGTGACGTGATTCCGTTCCCACGTACGCCACGTAACGCCAGCTTCTAATCGCCAAAAGACTAAAATGGCCAGCCTGTGCTGGCCATTATTTTATTCTGCATTGTCAGTTTTCGTCGGCGTAAAGTCAGCATCTTCAAACCTTCACCCCGTCACAACCACTACCTGTTACGTTTTGTTTCCGCAAAATATCCAGCCACAAAAAATAAACCACATTCTTATTGCGCTTATTACATCCTCAAGCAATAGCACAAATTTCAACCAGTTTTACAGCCATCCAGAAGGCTTTTCGGCGTCATAAGAAAAAACGAGTCGTTTATCGTCTGTTTATATGAATTGCCTTTATCCAAATTAATCATAAGGAATTCATATATATAGGATAGATACTGTCGCTTAATTCACCAGGGCGTTCTGAAGTTTGAGGTGGTTCACAAAGTTCCCAAAAATACACATTTAGTTACATATATTTTCTTTTGGTAACTCAATCTTGAGAATTGTAGCACTTTCAGGCTAGCGAAACGCTTCGGCGAATGGAAAGATGCCTGTCAGATACATAAAGACACCAAACTCTCATCAATAGTTCCGGAAATATTTATTGACAGAATTTATTGACGGCAGTGGCGAGTGTCATAAAAAAACCAATGAGGGTAATAAATAATGATGAAGCGCAATATTCTGGCAGTGGTAATCCCTGCCCTGCTGGTAGCCGGTGCAGCCAACGCTGCAGAAATCTATAACAAAGACTCTAATAAACTGGATCTTTACGGGAAAGCGGTTGGTCTGCATTACTTCTCTGACTATGCTGGCAACGATGGCGACCAGACTTACGCTCGTCTGGGCTTCAAAGGCGAAACGAAAATCAACGACCAGCTGACCGGTTATGGCCAGTGGGAATACAACTTCCAGGGTAACAACTCCGAAGGCGCCGATGCTCAGAGCGGTAATAAAACCCGTCTGGCGTTCGCAGGTCTGAAATTCGGTGATGCAGGCTCCTTCGACTACGGTCGTAACTATGGCCTGGTGTACGATGCAATCGGCATCACCGATATGCTGCCAGAATGGGGTGGCGACACCGGCAAGAGCGATAACTTCTTCTCCAGCCGTAATGGTGGTCTGGCGACTTACCGTAACAGCGGCTTCTTCGGCCTGGTTGACGGTCTGAACTTTGGCGTTCAGTACCTGGGCAAAAATGACCGTGATGATGCAGTACGTTCTAACGGTGACGGTTGGGCAACCTCAGTTAGCTATGATTTCGAAGGCTTTGGCGTTGTGGGTGCATACGGCGCAGCTGACCGTACCAACAGCCAGCAAAAACTGGACTGGGGTAAAGGCGATAAAGCTGAGCAGTGGGCAACTGGCCTGAAGTATGACGCAAACAACATCTACCTGGCAGCACTGTACGGCGAAATGCACAACGCCGCGCGTTTGAGCAGCAAAGGTTTCGCTAACAAATCTCAGGACTTCTCTGTTGTCGCTCAGTATCAGTTCGACTTCGGTCTGCGTCCATCCATCGCTTACTACAAATCTAAAGCGAAAGACGTAGAAGGCATTGGTGATGAAGATTTCATCAACTACATCGAAGTTGGCGCGACTTACTACTTCAACAAAAACATGTCCACCTATGTTGACTACCAGATCAACCAGCTGAAAGATGACAACAAACTGGGCATCAACAACGATGACACTGTAGCACTGGGTCTCGTCTACCAGTTCTAATCAGTACACCTCTTTGTTATATGCTTAATGAACAGGGCTTCGGCCCTGTTTTTTTATGCCTGACAGAAAATAATGGCGACTTTTGAAAAGCCGCACGCTTTTCGTCGCAAACGGTTGGCATTTTGTAAATCTACCGTTAACCTGATAGCGGATTTCACTTCTGTAATCACAATGGAACTTCGTCATGTTTGAGAACATTACCGCCGCTCCTGCCGACCCGATTCTGGGCCTGGCCGATCTGTTTCGTGCCGACGACCGCCCTGGCAAAATCAACCTGGGTATTGGTGTATATAAAGATGAAACCGGCAAAACTCCGGTACTGACCAGCGTTAAGAAAGCTGAGCAGTATCTGCTGGAAAACGAAACCACCAAAAACTACCTCGGTATTGATGGTATCCCTGAATTTGGTCGCTGCACCCAGGAGCTGCTGTTCGGTAAAGGCAGTGCAATTGTGAGTGACAAACGTGCCCGTACGGCACAGACCCCGGGCGGTACCGGCGCGCTGCGCGTGGCGGCGGATTTCCTTGCGAAAAACACCTCTGTGAAGCGTGTCTGGGTAAGCAATCCAAGCTGGCCGAACCACAAGAGCGTGTTTAATTCTGCGGGTCTGGAAGTGCGTGAATACGCCTACTACGACGCAGCAAACCACTCTCTGGACTTTGACGGCCTGCTGGCAAGCCTGAGCGAAGCGCAGGCGGGTGACGTGGTGCTGTTCCACGGCTGCTGTCACAACCCAACCGGTATCGATCCAACGCTTGAGCAGTGGGAACATCTGGCGAAGCTGTCCGTAGAAAAAGGCTGGCTGCCGCTGTTTGACTTTGCCTACCAGGGCTTCGCCCGTGGTCTGGAAGAAGATGCCGAAGGCCTGCGCGCGTTCGCCGCGGTGCATCAGGAGCTGATCGTTGCAAGCTCCTACTCCAAGAACTTTGGTCTGTACAATGAGCGTGTAGGTGCCTGTACGCTGGTTGCGGCTAACGATGAGACCGTCGATCGCGCGTTCAGCCAGATGAAATCCGTTATCCGCGCTAACTACTCTAACCCGCCGGCACACGGTGCATCTGTCGTTGCGACTATCCTGAGCAACGATGCGCTGCGCGCCATCTGGGAACAAGAGCTGAACGATATGCGTCAGCGTATTCAGCGCATGCGCCTGCTGTTTGTGAACACCCTGGCGGAGAAAGGCGCGGATCGCGACTTCAGCTTTATCATCAAACAGAACGGCATGTTCTCGTTCAGCGGCCTGACCAAAGAGCAGGTTCTGCGTCTGCGTGAAGAGTTCGGCGTGTACGCCGTGGCGTCTGGCCGCGTGAACGTTGCAGGCATGACGCCTGACAACATGGCGCCGCTGTGCGAAGCGATTGTCGCCGTACTGTAATTTGCGCCCACAAAAAAGCCTGCGTTATGCAGGCTTTTTTTATGCGGGTTACCAGACAGGCATTTCATCCTGAAGGAACGGATTATGGAGCCGTTCATAGCCCAGCGTCGACATCGGACCGTGCCCAGGGATAAACGTCACATCATCACCCAGCGGCAATAACTTCTGTTTAATCGACTGAATCAGCTGCCCGTGATCGCCGCGCGGAAAATCGCTGCGTCCTACGCCACCTTTGAAAATCACATCGCCGGAGATCAGCAGACGGGACTGGTCATCAAAGAAGACGATATGGCCTGGCGTATGCCCAGGACAATGCAACACCTGTAAAGTCACATTCCCTATGCTAACGCGCTCTCCTTCGTTCAGCCAGCGATCGGGCGTCAGGGGCTGACACTCATCCAGGCCAAACATGCGGCTTTGGGCGGGTAACCCCTGTAGCCAGAACTCATCTTCTTTTTCCGGACCGACAATCGGCACGCCGTAGTGTTCAGCCAGTTCAGCCGCTGCGCCCACATGGTCGAGGTGACCATGCGTCAGTAAAATCTGCATAAGCGTCACGCCGCTGTCGGCGACTTCCTGCTTGATCTTCTCAGCGTCACCACCGGGATCGACAAGCGCGGCCAGTTTAGTCTGTTCGCACCAGATGAGTGAACAATTCTGGGAGAACGCGGTAACCGGAATAATACGATAGTTCATACTGCTCCTGTGTTTCGTTATTACCAGTGCCGAACCGGACCGGTATCAATATGCACAAAGTTGCTGCTGGGGTAATATCCTACACCACCTGCGCGCATAGATAACGCAGCTTTGCGAATATTGGCTAACGAAACGCCCTCAATATGGAAATCCATTGCCTGTCCCTTCGTGTGATAGCTTTTTTTCGCTACCCCGCGACTGTGGGCGCGCAGTTCATTATTGGTATCAACAGAGCGATAACCAGAAATAAGCTGCACCGGCTTGCTGGTGCCCAGCAGGCCCTGAAGGCGGTAAAGCTGATCAAACAGTCCTGGGTCGATGGCTTTAATTTTATTCGCGCGGAAATCACGGAAAAAATGGTTAAGTCTTGCTAATTCATCCTGAATATAGCCTCTGCCATCGAAGAATTCCGCTTTTAACGACTCACCGGTATGAAGATTGTTGAGCGTTAAAACTCGCGGACGAGGTGTCGAGAGGGTGGCAAATGCTGGCGTCGGCAAGATGGCCGCTGCGCCAAGCGCAACACCACCTAACGCCAGCAGTTTGCGGCGATTAGCGTCAAATTTGTCCATGATAATCAGGTCTACAGGTAAAAGAAATCGTAATATGCTTAGCGCACGAAGGGCACCTTAACTGGCAAAACCGGGTACGTCAAGGCGCCCAACCCCAGTGAATACGCGGCTTGCAGCGATATTGCCCCTTATTCACCCTAACTTACGACAATCATTTTTCCCGAACTGCTTCATTTACCTGATTAATTGTTCCGCTTTTGGCAAAATTTGTGCGCCGGATCGCGCGGTGAGATCATAATTGTAAATATCTGTACGGTACTGAGTCCGCCCGTCTTCGCCCACAAACGCCGTCAGATAGTAGAGATTGACCGGAATATTGTGGCGAATATTAACGTAACGCGTATCCCCTTGTTTCAGGGCATCCGAAATGCGCGTATCGTTCCACCCTGCATCCTGCAGCAGCATATTGGCCAGCTCCGAGGCTTTGTTCACACGCACGCAGCCAGAACTCAGCGCGCGCGTATCTTTCTGGAACAGGTTGTGGTTCGGCGTATCGTGCAGATAGATAGCGTCAGAACTCGGCATATTGAATTTGTAACGCCCTAAAGAGTTATGCGCCCCCGGTGCCTGCTGGAAACGGAACGGCAGGTTTGACGCCGTGATTGTCGACCAGTCGACCATATAAGGATCGATAGCCTCTTTACTGTTCCATCCACGCATCACCGTATAGCCATGACGTTCCAGATAACCCGGATCGTTCCAGACCTTCGGCAGAATGTCTTTACGCGCCAGCGTCGGTGGCACGTTCCACGGCGGGTTAACGACTACGTTATTGAGCGCGCTGCTCATCATCGGTGTTTTGCGGTCCGGACGCCCGACAATCACGCGCGACGCCAGTTTTTCGCTACCGTCCTGGTAATAGACCAGGGAATACGCCGGAATGTTAACCATAATGCCGGTAGAGAGGGTTCCCGGCAGCAGGCGCAAACGCTGGATATTGAGCGCCAGCACCCCTGCCCGCTGCGCAGGCGATACGTTCAGCCAGTCTCGCGTCGTCTGGCCAATGACGCCATCGGCTCCCAGCCCCTGAGCGGCCTGGAATTGCTTCACTGCCGCAACCAGCTCGCGATCGTATGCTGCGGGTTTATTGCTGACGGCAATCGCTTTTTTCTCTTTCACGGGCGCTGACGGGCTGACCGCCGCATTTTGCGGATCGTCGCCTGGCAGGGCGATATGTGGCCCGCCTTCAAGAAGACCCGAGCGCGTCAGGATCTCGCGCAGAGCAGGCACATCGCTGCTCCACTGCCCCGGACGCAGCGTCGCGGTGCCGCGCATCTGCGGCCATGGGCGCGAGTCGCCCACCAGCGCGAGGAGAGACTGGTGAAGCGTGGCGTATTGTGGATGCGCCGGTGCGAGGCTGGCAATAAAGCGCGGCAGTTCGCCATTATCGAGGGCTAACTGCCACTGGTTAATCACCGACAGCGCTGGCGTCACGAGCTTGTACGGCTTATCGCTGTACAGCCAGCGGTTGCCATTGACCGGAATACCCGCCACGAACTGCAGGTAACCCATCATGGCATCGGAAAGCACCACATCTCGCGCCTGCCCTGTTACGGCAGGATCGGTTAACAGCTCAACCCACTTTGTAAACTGCGGCTGAAACCCTGCAATTGCGACCTCCGCCAGCTGTTGCTGAAAGGCACGCACGGCATCGCGGTTTTCCCACATCGGTTTCATATCGCGGGCGGCATAAAGCAGCGTGAGCTGATTGAGATAGACAGGCGTGTAGCCTGACGGCAGCCCCGACTGCAGCTGCTGGCTGAGCGATTCGGCGTCGATGCCTTCCGGCAGCGGCTTAATACCGGCCATGATCGCTGTCGCCGGAGATTGCTCCAGCGGCTGGGACAACGACGTAGGCTGCGTGCCTGTCGTTGCCGAGCTGTCAGTCGGCACAATTTCAGGCTCGTCGGCCTGGGCGGTTAACAGTGGAGCAAATATCACTGCCAGACATAAACTTAGCGCCGACAGCTGACGACCACATTCTTTCTTAAGCAACATCCCTTGCCCCCTGTTTTCACGACATGCCCATCACGTTGGGGCTTTCTTTCATTATAGGTAGACGGCTAAGCTGTTGCCTTACCTTATGTAAAGAAGTTTAAAGATAACGCAGCCCTAAGCACAAGTTAAGTTTAAAAAAAAAGCGGCGCCAGAGCGCCGCTTCGGGTCAGAAGACACTTAGGAAGCGTCCGCCGTAGTTTCCGGCAGTGACTCCGGCGGCTGCGGCGCAAAGCCGCGCAGCCCGACAACGTGAACGTGCTCGCTGTTCTGGAACACTTTACGCACCAGCTTGTAGGTTGTCCCTTTTTCAGGGCTAATGTTCTCCGGTGCGGCAATGATGAGCTGCATATCGAGACGTTCGCAAAGCTCAAACAGCGTGGCAATGGAGCGCGCATCAAGACGCGCCGCCTCATCCAGGAACAGCAGTCGGCATGGGGAGATGTCTTTGCCGCGCAGACGACGTGCCTCATCTTCCCAGCTCTGCACCACCATCACCAGAATCGACATCCCGGTACCGATGGCTTCACCGGTAGAGAGCGCCCCGGACTCCGCACGCAGCCAGCCGTCTGAACCACGGTTAACCTCAACTTCCATTTCCAGGTAGTTACGGTAATCCAGCAGCTCTTCACCGATGGTTTGCGGCGTACGCTGGCCCATATCAATCTGCGGATTCAGGCGCTGATACAGCTTCGCCAGCGCTTCGGAGAAGGTCAGACGGTTGCTGTTGAACAGATCCTGGTGCTGCTCGTGCTGCTCAGACAGCACTTCCAGCAGCGTCGCGTGGGCTTCACGCACGTTGACGTTGAGGCGCACGCTGTTCACCTGGCCAAACGACACGCTCTGCAGACCCTGGTTCAGCTGGCGAATGCGGTTCTGCTCGCGCTGAATAGTTTTGCGGATGATATTCGCCACGCTGCGGGAGCTGATCGCCAGCTTCTGCTCGCGAGAGGTCAGCTCTTCCGTCAGACGCCCCAGCTCGATTTCCATCTGCTCGATAGCCTCGACCGGATCGTCAGTACGAATGATGTCCTGACGAATACGCTCGCGCAGGTGCTGGTAAACCGCCACGAAGAACTGGATTTTACGTTCAGGGCGTTTCGGATCTTCTGACATACGCAGGACATCGCGCAGGTGTTCGTTATCCGCCACCGCCAGACGCAGCGCACCCAGCGCCTTATCCGACATGGAACGCAGCTCATCGGCAGAGAGATACGCCAGCTCGCGACGGTGCAGACGACGCTCAACGTTATTGTCTTTCACCATGCGCATTACCGCGCACCAGCCTGCCTTGGCGGTCACGACCTGCTCGCGCATTTCATGGTAGTCGCGCTCCAGCTTGCGCAGGCGACGGGTCAGGTTATCCATCTCCGCTTCACAGAAGGTCAGCGCTTTTTCCAGCTGATTGCGACGCGCGCGGTTATTGCTGAGCTGAGCATGCAGCTCGTCACGACGAATGCGCGCGCGCTCTTCCGCCCCGCTGTCGGCACGGACGCCGATATCCTGAAGCTCTTTCTGCAGGTCGTTTAACAGCTCTTTCTTGGTGTCGAAGGAGCTTTTCAGCGAGGCCAGCACCTGGTTGTACTGGTTCAGCTGAGCGGAGTGGCTGCGCATTGCTTCGCGGGCGCGGGTACGCTCCGCTTCCGCCTGCTCAAGGCGCTGACGCAGCTTTTCATTCAGATCGCTGTTACCGCTCAGCATTTCCGCCGAATCGGAGTAGCCGAAATGGGCGCGACGCTGCACCACTTCCGTCAGGGCAAACGCCTGCTGACGCGCTTCGCGCTGCACCTGCTGTGACCAGGCATAATCTTCTTTTAACTGCTCGAACTGTTCCGGGTCGCTCTGCAGGACAGAGACAACCGGCTCCAGCTTCGCCAGTTGATTGCCGTGCTGCTGCACGAAGCGCGCGGCTTCCTGCGCTTCATCCAGACGCTCCTGGATCTCATCCACGCGGTCGGCCAGCGTGTCGTCTGCCAGCAGATTCAGGCGCGGCAGAATACGGTTAAGGGCCGCAACGCCCTCTTTCGCCTGCTCGAACTGGACGCGACTCTGCTGGTTGTCGCTTTCATGACTGGCAATCGCCCGTTCCAGTTCGCCACGGCGGGTATTGAGTTTGCGAATTTCCGCTTCCGGGTCGGCTTCGAAGGCCACGGCCAGATGGCTGCCGATAAAGCGGCTAAACGCCTGATGCAGACGCTGGGTTTTCTGCACGTCAAACGACAGCGTCGCAAAGCGTTCAGACAGCGTTTCACGCTCGGCGTGCAGGCTTTCGATGCGGCTTTCGCGCGCGGCGCGGCCAAACAGCGGCAGTTCCGGGAAGCGGGAGTAGCGCCACTGACGGTCGGCGATTTTGACCACCACCGCTTTTTCCAGCTCGTCGACGCTGAATACGCTGTCATCGAACGACTGCGGATCCCCTTCGATCAGGTAGAGATCTTCCGGGCAATCTTCCAGACCGGCAAGCTGCTCCGAAATCAGCGACAGATCCGGCACCACGATCGCGTTACGCGACGGGCCATACAGTGCCGAGAAGTAAGGCGCATCGTCCAGGCCGACATCGTCGTAAATCTCAGACAGCAGCACGCCGCCAAAACGCTCTGCCAGGGCATTGAGGCGCGGGTCTTCCGCACCGCCCGGCTGGCTTAAGCGCTCAATTTCTTCGTCGACGTCACGCTTGCGCGCGCCCACTTCATCACGCTCAACAATCGCCTCGCGCTCGCGCTCCAGCAGCTGCTGCAGGTATTCAGTGACTTCCTGGCTGGATTCGAACTGCTCGCCGCACTGCTCACTGAGCTGGTTAAGGCTGCTCTGGGCCGCCAGCCAGACCGGGGCACGCTGCAGAAGCGCTTGCGAACGGGACTGAAGCTGTTCCAGCTCCTGACGCAGGGTCATACGCTGTTCGCTGGCGCTGGAGACCGTGTCTGAAAGCGCAGCGATACGCGCCTCGAGTTCCTGATGCAGGGCCTCAAGCTCGTCAAAATCGTAATG
Source organism: Enterobacter sp. SST3 (assembly GCF_000286655.1). Taxonomy (NCBI): domain Bacteria; kingdom Pseudomonadati; phylum Pseudomonadota; class Gammaproteobacteria; order Enterobacterales; family Enterobacteriaceae; genus Enterobacter; species Enterobacter sp. SST3. The sequence continues at coordinate 132,815 of NZ_ALNS01000005.1, forward strand.
TTTGCCCTGACGCTTGCAGAATTCGGCCAGCAGACGCTCGGCCTCCTGCTGCTCGCGCAGGCGCTGTTCCAGCTCGTTCAGACGCATACGCAGCGGCTGAACCTGCTCGGCCAGATGGCGCTGGTTCACGCCGTCACGCAGCAGCTCGCGGGCAACGTCCCAGGCTTCGTTACGCGCCAGCGGGCCGTTAATCGCCACAACCAGCTGATAGGCCTGCTCAAACTGGCTGTGCGCCGTTTGGGCGACGCTCATTTTCTGTTCGAGGGACAGCAGTTTCTCAGTGGCTTCCTGCTCTTTAGCCTGGAAGGTATCCAGCCACTCGTCGGCGCTTTCCGGCGTCAGGTCAGGCAGATGGCACAGCTCTTTCGCGCGCTGTAAGGCCTGCAGTGCCTGGGTGTACTGGATCGCACGCGTCTGCTGCACGTCCAGCGCCTGCTGGTAATCGGCAAGCTGGCTTTTCAGCTCATCCACTTCCAGCTCGGCCGCTTCGGCGCGGGCTTCGTTCTCTTCCTGCATCTCGGCGGCTTCGGCCACCACTTCATTTTGCTCTTCAAGACGAATTTGCAGCTCGTCGAGGTCCGCTTCATAGCGCTCGATTTTTTCCTGCTGACGCAGCGCAGTTTGCACCAGGTTCAGGTGATCGCTGGCGGCCTGGTAATCGGCTTCCAGGTCACCTTCAGCACCGTTGTGCTCACCGAGCTCGCGCGCCATTTCGACGTGCTTGTACTGCTCGGCCACCAGCTGTTTGCGGGAGGTAAACAGCTCGCGGCGGTATTCTAATGCCTGATCGAGGTGGACGCGGCGCTCGTTGGCGTGGCGCATGTAGTCCGCCGCCACGTAGTTAGTGGCTTCGCTGATCAGGTGTTTAAACAGATCGCGGTCAGACTGGGTCACGCGAATCGCTTCCAGCGTCATGCGGTTTTCACGCAGCGCCGCCTCCATGTCCTGGAAGGCCTTACGCACCCCACTGTTTTCCGGCAGCAGATAGTCGCGCAGGGAGCGGGTAATGGCGCTGGAGATACCGCCGTACAGGGACGCTTCGATCAGGCGGTAGTATTTGCTACGGTCTGATGCGGTACGCAGACGACGCGCCACCACGCCGAGATCGAACATCAGCGAGTGGTAGTCTGTAATCGAGTTGAACTGTTTGAACTGCACGCCTTCGATCGCTTCGAGCTTATCTTTCAGCTCCTGCAGCGTCAGCACGCGCGCCTGGCGCTCGTTCAGGATTTCCGTCAGCAGCGCCGTCGGCTGTACAGACGTTGGCAGCCCCTGGATGGCGAACGGTTTAATGTCGACTTTACGGTCGCGACCGGCAACCTGCTGCAGGCGCACGCCCACCACCACGCGCTGATGGCGGGAGTTAATGACGTCCAGAACCGAATAACAGACGCCGGCCTTCAGCTTCCCGTGCAGACCTTTATCACGGGAACCGCTTGTGGCCCCCGCTTCGGTGGTGTTACGGAAGTGAAGCAGCGTCAGGTCAGGGATCAGCGCCGTGACAAAGGCCGCCATGGTGGTGGATTTACCCGCCCCGTTACCGCCGGAGAGCGTCGTGACCAGCTCATCCAGATCGAACGTTCGGGCAAAGAAGCCGTTCCAGTTAATCAGCGTCAGTGAGCGAAATTTACCGCGTTCAATCATTACTCTTCCTCCCCGCTATCCGGCAGATTCTCTTCATGCTCATCATTGAGCTGCAAATGGTTTTCCACCGGCATCGCTTCACCGTCGCGGATCATGCGAAGCTGCGCTTCACGCGCGTCATCGCCTGCACGCACGTCGGCGCCGAAGCGGAAGACAGATTCCGTAATGCGGAATTTGCTGCTGTCGTGCCCCATAAACCAGACCATCCCCAGACGACGCAGACGGTTCAGGGAAGAGCGGACTTTTTCCTGTAGTTTCTGACGGTCGAGATCCGACCCCGTGGAGCGGTTGTTCACCAGCTTGAGCAGCTTGCTCTCATCTGCCAGCGTCAACAGCTCGTCGTAAAGTTCCTGCTGGGTGAAGATCCCTTCATTCGCCAGACGTTCCGGGCTGAGGTAGAGGTAGCAGAGAATTTTGCCGACCATCATATCCAGCTCGGAGAGCACGGAACGCGGAATCAGCGTCGTGGAGCGCGGGCGCAGGTAGAAAAACCCTTCCGGCGCGCGGATAAGCTCCACGTTGTAGCGGGCGTAAAACTCTTCCAGGTACTCCTGGAAGTCCATCAAAAAGGCGTGATTATCCAGCTCGTCTAAGCCAATGTGACGACCGGCACGCAGCTGGCTGTCCAGCGCCGGAAATAACGGATTCGCCAGCGCCTGTGCCAGCTTAACCGGCATCACTTGTTCAATATTTGTCAATGACATGCGCCTGTACCTTGGCTCCGTAATCGTTAATTGGCTGCCACTTCGGCGGCAGTCCGGTGAAATCGGCTTGCGCGATACCCAGGCGAACCGCCTGGTCTACCACAATGCGGGCAACGTCGAAGTGGCGCGCGCGAGGATATTGCGCCAGATAGTCGCGCACCACGAGCCCCAGATCCAGCGGAGCTTGTCTGGTTTTGTAGACCGCGAGCTGTTCTTCGATCATCGCCGCAAGCTGCTCGCGAATTTCGTTAAATTCTTCGTATTCCAGATCCGGCGGCAGCTCACCGGTTACCTCTTCATCACGCAATGCCATCTCTTCGTCGCGCATATCCAGCAGACGATCGGCATTGGCGTAGGTCAGCGCCCATGGCGCATCGAAATAGGTCTGCACCGACTGGCGCAGACGCTGGGCAAAGACGCGGTTTTTATCCATATCGATCGCGGTACGAATAAATTTATGCACGTGTCGGTCGTAGCCAATCCACAGGTCGATCGACTGCTGGCCCCAGCTGATGATGCGGTCCAGTTTGCTCTGCAGGTCGAACACTAAACGATCGATAAAGTGCAGATCGTCGTGTGCCAGCGTCGCGTCCTGGATGCGCAGCAGGTTCGCCTGCAGCTTATCCCCTGCGGCTTCCAGCGTATCCTGCAGCTCACGCAGCGTACCGGAGGTTTCTGACAGCAGAAGTTCACAGCTGGAGATGGCTGCACGCCAGTCTTTATTCAGCAGCTGTGCGATATCGTCTTTCACCTGCTGCTGCTGTTCGTCCATCAGGCGCTGGGTCAGATCGATACTGTCGAAGATTTCCGCCACCGAATATTTCAGCGGTGCATAGACGTTTCGGTGCCAGTGGAATTCGTCACCGTCTTCATCTGCCGCATCGGCGGCGCGCTTAAGCTCACCGGCCACGATCGACAGCTGCATGGACAGACGCAGCGTGGAAAATTCGCGCTGGCGAATGTAGTAATCGGTGATGCCGATGCCCAGTGGCGTCAGGCGATAGATGGCGTTTCCTTCCGCCTGCTCGCTGGTAAAGCGGTTCAGCAGACGTTGACGCACCATATCGTTAATTGCGTTGTTGGCACGCACGCTAATGGTTTCGCTGGTTTGCTCAAACGCATCACTGACGTGGCGGAACGCATCCACCAGTTCACCCTCGCTCATTTCCCCATCCAGCCGCTCGCCGTTCAGCGTGGCGACCGCCAGCAGGAAAGAGAGTCTGTCTACCGGCAGCGAGATGGAGAAATCGTTTTTCCTGGCCCAGGCAACCAGTTCGGGGACTGTCTGGGAAAATTCACTCATAGGTTATCCTTGCATCTGCGGCTTGTGCGCGGTGACGTGAATATAGCGGCCAAGGCTGACAAAAGGCTCCTGGCGGCAATACCGCGTTTCCAATTCTGTTAAGGTGTCAAAACAGTCACGCTGTTTGTGTTTTTCACGCAGATAATCATGAAACACCCTGACGCCCGTCTTCCCGACAATCTGCCAGCCAATCGCTTCCAGCCAGCCATAGACCTGCTGTGGATCGCGCGGATAGTCCGGGGAAAGCGTGCGTTTTTTCTTTTTGGGCATCCCGACCTGAACATAGTCGAAGTTTCCCGCAACCATGTTGTGCATCAGGAAGCCGTTAGCATTGTAGAACATCAACGACAGCGTGCCGCCCGGGCGCAACATCGACCACAGGGTTTGTAACACGCTTAGCGGATCGGCAACCCACTCCAGCACCGCATGAAACAATATCAGATCAACCTGGGTTTCCAAATGCTGTGCGATGTCCTGAGCGGCGCATTGTATAAAATGCATGTTGTCGCTCACACCTTTCTCTTCTGCCGCACGCGTCGCGCGGGCGACCATTTCAGCAGAAAGATCGCAAAGCGTGACGTGATGACCGCGTTCCGCCATTTTTATGGCCGTCTGCCCTTCACCGCCTCCGGCATCCAGCACGCGCAACGTTTGACCACCAAAGGTAGCCAGAATGGTGTCCAGATCCTGCCAGAGGATCGTCTGACGGAGCTGCCCTTTCGTGGTGCCATAAATGTTGCGCGAAAACTTTTCCGCGATGTCATCAAAATTGCGATCCCGCATTGGGAGAGTTCCACTCGCTAACTGCAAAACCGCTATTTTGTCACACCCACGCGGAGAATGAACCTCTCTGGTGTAATATCACCGTCAATCACCTGCTATATGGTCAAAAAAGGAACCAAAAAGGATGCTTTTTACCCTTAAGAAATACATTGGAGGGATGATGCTTCCCCTTCCGCTGCTGCTCATCATCATCGCGCTGGGGCTGGCGCTGGTGTGGTTCAGTCGCTTTCAGAAGAGTGGCAAAACGCTGATCACGTTCGGCTGGTTGGTCCTGCTGCTGCTGAGCCTGCAGCCGGTGGCTGATGGTCTGTTACGCCCCATCGAAAACAGGTACCCGACATGGCAGGGAAATCAGAAAGTGGCGTACATCGTGGTGCTGGGCGGCGGATATACCTGGGATCCTGACTGGGCCCCCAGCTCAAACCTGATCAACAACAGCCTGCCGCGGCTAAACGAAGGCATTCGCCTCTGGCTGGCGAATCCGGGATCAAAAATGATCTTCACCGGCGCGGCGGCCAAAACGAACCCGGTGAGTACGGCGGAAGCGGGCGCCCGGGTCGCGGAATCACTCGGCGTACCGCGCTCCTCCATTATCACTCTGGACAGCCCGAAAGATACCGAGGAAGAGGCCGCCGCAGTCAAGCAGGCGATTGGTGAAGCCCCGTTCTTACTGGTGACCTCCGCCTCGCACCTGCCACGCGCGATGATTTTCTTTGAAAAACAGGGCCTGCACCCGCTTCCCGCACCGGCGAACCAGATGGCCATCGACGCGCCGCTTAATCCGTGGGAGCGGGTAATCCCCTCCCCGATGTGGCTGATGCATAGCGATCGCGTTGGTTATGAGACGCTCGGACGCCTCTGGCAGTGGCTGAAAGGTTCCTCAGGCGAGCCAGGGCAAGAGTGATTTGGTCGCCAGATCGAAGTTTGCGCGATTAAAGCGTCCGGTGTTAACCAGCTGCGCAACTTCGTCCCAGAGCAGGTAGAGCCAGCGCCGCCAGAGAAACGCTTCCGCAACGGGGGCGCGTTGAAGGTAATGCCACAGTAAACCTTCCGCCGCCCCGCTGTCGCTGAGCCTGAACAGCTCATATTCGCGCGGAGCCCAGAGCATGATCCCCGGCCCCACCATCGCCAGAAGCTGATCGCTGCGGGGGTCTTTCAGCATACTGCGCAGGGTGAAGTTACCGTGGATCAGCACGCAGTTATCGTTAAAACCTTCGAACAGTGCCGGTAAACACTCCCGGGTGCGAAAGAGAATACGTTTGTCCTGCATGGTTAAACCGGTATTGTTGAACTGGTTAAGCGTTCCCCACAGCACTTCAACCCGCTGGCGATACCACAGCGGCCAGAGATTTTCCTGAGTGCTGTCGACCGGCCCGACAAGTCCGCGGCTATCCTGACGGTGCCACGCCAGCAGCGCCTCGACAATCTGGTCTTTTAGCTGTTCCCAGCGTTCCGGCGTTCGCGCGGGCGCTTCAACGGGTACACCACGTAAACGTTCAATCAGCAGTACGTCCGGGCCGGGGTGTTCCTCATGGGTCATCACGCCGTACACCGTCGGCATACGCACGGTTCCCTCCCGCGCCAGCATCGACATTTTCCATGCAAGCTGCCTGGCAACGCCGGGTGACGTGAAACTCCGTGCCATCAGCGGCATTGGATTACCCTCACTGTCGTACAACGACCAGAGCGCGGTATCGGCTTTTTCACTCACGCATTCGACCCGGCTTAACTTTTCACCCAGCAGATGGCTAAGTTCGGCACGCAGCTGTTCCATATGAGATTACCCCCATTAAGACTACTGCTTTTATAATGAGCGTCCTTAATGAAGATGTCACCCGGAAGAGATCAATCAGGAAAAAGAAAGTGAAAAATAAACCGGAGAGTGCATCTCTCCCAACGGAGAGATGCCGGTAAGATTAACGCAATTCAGCGCGAACGCGCTCAAGATCTTCAGGGGTGTCTACGCCCGTGCCGGGGACTTCCTCAGCAACGGCAACGTGAATTTTCTCGCCGTACCAGAGCACGCGGAGCTGCTCCAGCATTTCGATATGCTCCAGCGGACTCGGGGCCCAGGCCACATAACGGCGAATAAAGCCGGCGCGATAGCCGTAGATCCCAATATGACGCAGGAAGGTATCACCGATGGTCTCTTTAGAAAGCGCAAAGCGATCGCGATCCCACGGGATCGTGGCACGGGAGAAATAGAGCGCATAGCCTTCCGCATCCATGACGACCTTCACCGCATTCGGGTTGAAAGCTTCTTCTGCATGATGAATGGGTACCGCCAGCGTGGCCATTCCGACCTGACGCTGCGCCAGGTTTTCGGCCACCTGACGGATAATGACAGCGGGGATCATCGGCTCGTCACCCTGCACGTTTACGATAACCGTATCATCACTGAAACCGCATTTCTCAACCACTTCCGCCAGACGCTCGGTGCCGGACTGGTGATCTGCGCGGGTCATGCATACCTCACCGCCTGCCGCCTCAACCGCACGAGCGACATCCGGATGATCGGTGGCAACAATCACGCGGTCAGCACCGGATTCACGCGCACGTTCAAGGACATGCACGATCATCGGCTTGCCATTGATATCCACCAGCGGTTTACCCGGCAGACGGGTTGAAGCGTAACGCGCAGGAATAATGACAACAAAACTCATGGTTTGCTCTCTTCTGCCACCAGGGAACGGGCTTCGTTTTCCAGCAATACCGGAATATCGTCACGCAGCGGGAAAGCCAGGCTGTCCAGCTTGCAAATGAGCTCTTGTTTGTCCTGGCTGTAGTAGAGTTTGCCGTTGCATACCGGGCAGGCAATAATTTCAAGTAAACGGTGATCCATAGTTCCTCCGTATGGGTAATCGCTAAAGCTTAACACATTCCTTTTTCAGGGCGTGCCTGTTTCCCAGCCACTTCGACAGGATGTAAACAATCCGTCAGGTACCTGGCCCAGCGTCACGTCGTCGGCCCCCTGCCAGCGCGCGAATTCGCTAATGGCGGACGTTAACCCTTTTTCCAGGCTCGCCGTCACCCTCACGCCCTCTTGCAAATAAAGCGCAATGATTTCAAGCGTGCCGGTCTTGCGGTGCATTTTGGCATCCATGCGCCCGACCAGCTGCCCCTTATGCAGGAGCGGTAAAACAAAGTAGCCATACTGGCGCTTTGGGGCCGGGGTATAACATTCCAGCCGGTAGCTGAAATCAAAGAGTTGCTCGGCGCATTTTCTGTCCCAGACGACCGGGTCGAAAGGCGACAATACTGCGCTGTGGGTCGCCTGCAGTTTCCCCTCCAGGGCCTGAGGCAATAGCGGGAGGAGATCCGCATGTAGCCACATTTCGCCCAGCGTTTCCACGGTAACGGGAATGACGCGCTGTTCGCGTTGCCACATGTCCAGCAGCGGTTTCAGCGCGGGCTGGCGCAGGCGATAATAATCTGCCAGCCATTGCGAGCGAAAAATCCCCAGGCTGCGGGCGCTGTTTTCTAACATAATGGCCTCGGCCGCCTCCTGAGTAAGCAGGTCGCGCTCGTCGTCCCAGTGGGGCATCACGCGATGCGTGAGGTCGTAGACGCGTTGAAAATTACGCCGCTCAATCACCATGACTTTGCCTGAGGTAAACAGGCCTTCGAGATGACGCTTGTGCGGCTTCCACTCCCACCAGCCGCTTGTACCTTTGCGCGGGTGTTCAAAATCGGCGGAGCGTACAGGACCGTTTTCCTGAATATGCGCGATGAGCTGCTCTATTTCAGCCGCATGTTCCTGCATCCACGCCTGCCGGTATTTCCAGCCCATCTTTTCCGGCGCAAGCATACGGTGACGCACAAGGGCAAAATCGCTGCGGGGAAGGAAGCAGGCTTCGTGCGCCCAGTACTCCATCAACTCCCCCTTGCTGAGCGCCTCATCCAGCCACTGAGAAGGATAGCTCCCCAGGCGGCTGAACAGCACCAGGTAAGGGCTACGTGCCACAATATTAATGGTGTCGATCTGGAGTAGCGACATGCGCTGTACGGTAGAGAGAATATCGGCAGGCTGCGCGCGGCGGCGGGGCTTTTTGAGCAGCCCCTGCGCGGCAAGGTGGAGATTACGTGCGGCTGAGAGCGAGAGTTGCGGTAAAGACATGCGTTTTCCTGTCAGTCAAAGCGCCACCAGAACCGCGTAAGCCTTTAGTGCACCAACGCAATCAGTTCCTTGAGCAAATGTTCCGGCTGCTCACCGCTGAGTTCGGCGTCAACCGGCAGATACCACCAGTTATCTTTCGCAAAGGCGCGGCATTTCACCGCATCTTTTTCGGTCATGATCAGCGACTGCCCGGGTACGGTCAGGGCAGCGACCTGCCCTTCCACCAGCGCCTGGTGGTCGGCCAGCGGAACGCGTTTTTCCAGCCGGGCACCACACTGTTCCAGCGTCGCGAAGAAGCGCGGCGGATGACCAATGCCCGCCATCGCTACCAGTGAAGGCAACTCTGAAACCGACCGGCGTTCACCCGTCACCAGGTTGATTGCCAGACCCGGCTGCAGGTGCATCGGGATTTCACCCGTTTTCGCCTCACCACCGTTCACGATCACCGCATCCACGGACGTCAGACGCGAAGCGCGTTCGCGCATGGGTCCGGCAGGTAACCACCAGCCGTTCCCAAAACGGCGAACCCCGTCGATGACCACAATCTCTTTATCTCGCGCCAGGGCATAATGCTGCAGACCATCGTCAGTGATAATGATCTGTACCGCATGTTCGGCAAGCAGGGCCCGGACGGCATCGCTGCGCACCGGGGAGACCGCAACAGGGGCGCCAGTACGCTGGAAAATCAATACCGGTTCATCACCCGCTTCAGCCGTCGTGGTTTCCGCTGTCAGCAACAGCGGGTAATGCGCCGCTTTACCACCATATCCCCGCGATACCACGCCCGGGCGTATACCGCGCTTTTGCAACTGCTCCACCAGCCAGATCACCACCGGCGTTTTGCCGTTGCCGCCCGCCGTAAGATTACCGACAACCACAACGGGCACCGGCGCGCGCCAGGCCCGCTTCACCCCAAGACGATAAAGCAGACGGATAATGCCGCTCACCAGGCCGTAGAGCCAGGAGAGCGGCAAAAGCAGCAGCCACAGCGGGGATTCACCGGACCAGATGCGTGCAATCATTCGCCGAACTGCATCTTATGAAGCTGAGCGTAAACGCCGCGGTGTTCCAGCAGATCAGCATGGCTTCCGCGTTCAACAATGACCCCATCCTCAACCACGACGATTTCATCAGCCTGCTCGATAGTCGACAGACGGTGTGCAATCACCAGCGAGGTGCGGTTCTTTTGCAGCTCATCCAGCGCCGACTGAATCGCGCGTTCAGATTCCGTATCCAGCGCAGAGGTCGCTTCGTCCAGGATTAGGATCGGGCTGTCGCGCAGCAGCGCTCGGGCAATGGCGATACGCTGACGCTGCCCACCGGAGAGCAGTACACCGTTCTCGCCGATGATGGTATCCAGACCGTTATCCATCTTGTTGATAAAGTCCATGGCGTAGGCCATACGTGCGGCGTTCTCAATCTGCTCGCGGCTGTACTCTTCAGTGCGTGCATAAGCAATATTGTTTGCCACGGTATCGTTGAACAGGTGCACGTTCTGGGAGACCAGCGCCACCTGGTTACGGAGCGACTGCAGGGTATACTCCCGCAGATCGTGACCGTCTAACAGAATTTCACCTTCGTCAATGTCGTAGAAACGGGTGATCAGGCTGGCAATGGTCGATTTACCCGAGCCGGAACGGCCTACCAGCGCAACGGTTTTCCCCGCCGGAATGGTCAGGTTGATATTGCGCAGAGCCGGTGTTTCGCGGCCAGGATAGGTAAAGGTCACATTGCGGAACTCAACGTCGCCGTTCGCGCGCTCAATGACGCGTTTGCCTTCATCTTTTTCCTGTTCGGAATCCAGAATGCTGAAAAGGGTCTGACAGGCCGCCATCCCACGCTGGAACTGGGCGTTGACGTTTGTCAGTGATTTCAGCGGACGCATCAGGGCGATCATTGAGGAGAAGACCACGGTGATGGTACCCGCCGTCAGCGTCTCCATGACGCTCGGGAAGCTTGCCGCATACAGAACGAACGCCAGCGCCAGTGAGGCAATCAGCTGAATAATCGGGTCGGAGATAGAAGAGGCCGAGACCATTTTCATCCCCTGCAGACGCATTTTGTTGCTCACTTTATCAAAGCGTTTGGTTTCAACGTCCTGACCACCAAAAATCAGCACTTCTTTATGCCCTTTCAGCATCTGCTCTGCGCTGGTAGTCACCTGCCCCATCGTATTCTGCATATTCTTGCTGATATTACGGAAGCGTTTTGAGACGACGCGGATAGCAATAGAAACCACAGGTGCCAGAACGATAAGGATGAGCGACAGCTGCCAGCTGTAGTAGAACATCATCACGAACAGGCCGATAATCGACGCGCCCTCGCGCACAACCGTAATCAGCGCGCTGGAAGAGGAAGAGGCAACCTGCTCGGAGTCGTAGGTGATCCGCGACAGCAGCGTCCCGGTTGACTGCTTGTCAAAGAACGCAACCGGCATGCCCATCATGTGACTGAACAGCCGACGGCGCATGGTCATCACCACTTTCCCGGATACCCAGGAAATGCAGTAGCTGGAGATATAGCTGGTGATACCGCGTAAGATCATCAGTCCGATAACCACCAGAGGCATCCATAGCAGCACTGAGCGATCCGTTTTACCAAAACCGTCGTCCAGTAACGGTTTGAGAAGCGATAGCATAAAGGTATCGCTGGCTGCGTTGAGGATTAACGCTACACCCGCCACGATCAAGCCTGCTTTAAAAGGGGCAATCATCGGCCAGAGTCGGCGGAACGTTTGCCACGTGGAGAGATCTTTGTCGTTATGCATTCAAAAAACCAGCATTGTTGAAATAGCCGCATATTCTACCCGTTATCGACGGGCGCGCCAAACCACTGATGATACCAACGTGGTAAAATTTGCTCTCGCAAGCGCCGGATTTGCCAGTGATGTTGCGAGAATGTCACCGATATTTGTCCTGAATGAGGGGTATCGTGCCAGATATACCCCTCTTTTCGATAACGTCGAACGACTTTTGCCGACGGGAAATGCCATGCGTTATAGCGGGCCGCAGAATCCAGGGCGATTTGTCCTTCCACCCGCTGTACCAGCGGCAATGAAGACGAGGTATTGCTGCCATGATGGGGGACCTGTATGAGCGTGGCGCTCAGATGACGCCAGTAATGGCTAAGCATAGCCTGTTCCGCCTGCACTTCAATGTCCCCTGTTAGCAGAACGCTTTGCTCCCCATCGTCCACCTTTACCACACAGGAATGGTTATTCCCCTGGGCCGGGTAATTTTCAGGAGGCCAATGGACGGTGAAGGTTAATCCCTGCCATTCCCATTTTTGCCCACGAAAACAAGGGCGGTGCCCCGTCCTGCGTAACGGACTTCTTACCCATATATCCGGCCATGCTTTTTGCAACGACGCGAGGCCTCCTGCATGGTCGAGGTGTTCATGACTGAGAATCACTCCTTCTGGCCGTAGGTGATGCCAGCGAAGCCAGGGAATAATTAACCGCTGCGCGCTGTCTCCGCCCGGCCAGGCGAGCCCGGTATCAAAGAGAATGGCTTTTCCCTGCCTTTCAATCACCATGGACAGCCCCTGCCCCACGTCCAGCATATGCAGCGTCCAGCTCTCGCTTTTTTCCGCTCGCCAGAGGGGAAATGTCAGTAAGACGCTGCCTGCAAAACAAATGGCAGGAACGGTTTTCCAGGCACGAAAACGCCAGGCAATAATACTCAACCACAGCAGTAATGCCATGATTTGCCAGCGTTGATCAACATTCTGCCAGCCATCTGGCAGGCGCATCAGTAGCCAGAAGAGTCCCGCAAGCGACTTATCGGCGGCAAACCAGATGGCACTTTCTACCGCAGCCAGCGGTAGCAAATGGAGCAGCATACCGAGCAGGATCAGCGGGACGGAGACAAACGTTACCAGGGGAACGGCAAAGAGATTCGCGACCAGGGAGGAGAAGCTGAAGCCATGGAAAATCAGAACCTGTAACGGCATGAGCAGCAGCAACATCCCGACCTGCAGATAAATCAGGTTCAGTAGCGGTCGCATCCGTCGTGTCCAATTCCAGTCGGTAAGAGGCAGCCACTGAAACCAGAAAATCAGCGCGGCGACGGCAAAGGCTGACAGAACCAAACTCTGCGAAAGTACGGCCAGGGGATCGTTAATCAGTATCGCCGCGATGCAGCAACTCCAAACCTGCCAGGGAGACCATTGACGGCCAGTAATCCGCAACAGAGCAAGCACCGCAAGGGCGATGATCGTCCTCAGCGCAGGCGGTTGCAGACCGGTAAGCCAGGCGTAGAAAGCAGCAAAGAACAACCCGGCAAGGAGAGGCATTTTCCAGTGGACGCGGTGGCTGGGTAATAAAAACTGGAGTCCACGTGCAAGTAACCAGACGAGAGAGGCTGCCAGCGCGATATGCAGACCCGAAATCGCCATCAGATGCAACGTGCCGGTTTCCCGCATCAGGTCTTTTATTTCACGGGGTACTTCCAGGCGTTCTCCCATCCCAAGCCCCAGGATAACCGCTCCCCATCGGTAAGCTGAAAGTCGGTTTTGCAGCGACATCAGATATTGCGCTCGCAGGCTGCAGCGCCCGTCGACGATCTCCGCACGGGTGAAGCGCCCGCTCAGCGTTTGATGTCGGGCAAAAGCGCTGCGCTGAGAATCATAACCGCCGTCGTTGAGTTCGCCGTGTGCAGGCCTGAGCCTGAGCGTCACGCTCCAGCGCTGCCCTGCACACGCCTTTTGCGGCAGATAATTGCCATACAGCGTTACGCCGGTAGAGGCCCACCAGCGCTTGCCATTGACGCTTAGAATGCTTCCCTGATGTTGAGTGGCGCCGTCGGTCGCGGTGAGCTCTATCTCAGCCTGCACGGCCCCCGTTGTTAAATGCTGCATCGGCCAGACGCTCTCCTGCGCGGCCAAAATGCCCCAGGCACAAAATAACAGCGTCATACCCGCATACCTCAGTCGACTGTTTTGCCATACCGCTAGCACTATCCCGCCAGCCAACATTGCCCACACGGTGTAGGGGGAAGGCAGTTCAGGTAACCAGAGTAACGGAACTATCGCCAGAATGGCGCAGATGCTAAGCGCGGGAATTCCCATTGCTACCTCCCTGTTTCAGGGTGGCAGTATGCAAGCAAGCTGAGCGGTCGTCAGGTGTGAAGAATACGATTTACGGCAAGCGCAGCAAGGTATTTAACGGGTTGCAGAAAACGAAACGGAAAATGCGGGGCACCTTCAGAAAGAAAGCGACGGGTACAAAAAAAGCACCCGCAGGTGCTTTCTTTCGAACCCAGTTTAACCGGCTGGCTAAACTCAGTTGCCGTAAATATTGGCGCGATCGCGCAGTTCTTTACCCGGCTTAAAGTGTGGAACGTACTTACCTTCCAGCTCGACTTTATCGCCAGTTTTCGGGTTACGCCCGGTACGTGGAGCACGATAGTGCAGAGAAAAACTACCGAAACCGCGGATTTCAATGCGCTCGCCCTGGGCAAGAGTGGAGGCCATATGCTCCAGCATCTCTTTTACGGCATCTTCCACTGCCTTGGCAGGGATATGCGGTTGCTGACTGGCAAGTCTTTCAATCAATTCTGACTTGGTCATGATTCCTCCGGTTCCTTTCAAACCAATTAGCTGAACAGCTCATTAAACAAGGGCGGCCGTAGCCGCCCTTTGTTATTGATTACAGGACGAATCCTGTAATCTGTCAAGTTTGCTCCTCATCCTTCGCGCTGTAAATGCGTTACAGCGCAAATGATGCTGAGAACCTGATATTACTCGCCTTTAGCTGCTTTGAAAGCTTCAGCCATTGCGTTGTTAGAGAAGTTTGCATCTTCCTGTTTGTTAACAGTTGCGATTGCATCTTTCTCATCAGCTTCGTCTTTAGCACGAACAGACAGGCTGATTGCACGGTTCTTACGGTCAACACCGGTGAACTTAGCTTCAACGTCGTCGCCTACGTTCAGAACCAGAGTGGCATCTTCAACGCGGTCACGGGAAGCTTCAGAAGCGCGCAGGTAACCTTCAACGCCGTCAGCCAGTTCTACGGTTGCGCCTTTCGCGTCAACTGCAGTGACTTTACCGTTTACGATTGCGCCTTTCTTGTTCAGTGCAACCCAGTTGTTGAACGGATCTTCTGCGAGCTGTTTAACGCCCAGGGAGATACGCTCACGCTCTGCGTCAACCTGCAGAACAACTGCAGCGATTTCGTCGCCTTTTTTGTATTCACGAACTGCTTCTTCGCCTGCAACGTTCCAGGAGATGTCAGACAGGTGAACCAGGCCATCGATGCCGCCGTCCAGGCCGATGAAGATACCGAAGTCAGTGATAGACTTGATTTTACCTTCAACACGGTCGCCCTTGTTGTGGGTTTCCGCGAACTGCTGCCATGGGTTGTTTTTGCACTGCTTCAGGCCCAAGGAGATACGACGACGTTCTTCGTCGATATCCAGAACCATCACTTCCACTACATCACCAACGTTAACAACTTTGGATGGGTGGATGTTTTTGTTGGTCCAGTCCATTTCGGAAACGTGCACCAGACCTTCAACGCCTTCTTCGATTTCAACGAAGCAGCCGTAGTCAGTCAGGTTGGTTACGCGACCAGTCAGTTTAGTCCCTTCTGGGTAACGCTTAGCGATAGCTACCCATGGATCTTCGCCCAGCTGTTTCAGGCCGAGGGATACACGAGTACGCTCGCGGTCGAACTTCAGCACTTTAACAGTGATTTCGTCGCCCACGTTCACGATTTCGCTTGGGTGCTTAACGCGTTTCCACGCCATGTCGGTGATGTGCAGCAGGCCATCAACGCCGCCCAGGTCAACGAATGCGCCGTAGTCAGTGAGGTTCTTAACGATACCTTTGACTTCCATGCCTTCCTGCAGGTTTTCCAGCAGCTGATCGCGTTCTGCGCTGTTTTCGGATTCGATAACGGCACGACGGGAAACAACAACGTTGTTACGCTTCTGGTCCAGCTTGATTACTTTGAACTCAAGCTCTTTGCCTTCCAGGTGCAGGGTGTCACGAACTGGACGAACGTCTACCAGAGAACCTGGCAGGAACGCACGAATACCATTCAGCTCAACAGTGAAGCCACCTTTAACTTTGCCGTTGATAACACCGACCACAGTTTCAGCTTCTTCGTAAGCTTTTTCCAGCGTGATCCATGCTTCGTGACGTTTCGCTTTCTCACGAGAAAGCAGGGTTTCACCGAAGCCGTCTTCTACTGCGTCCAGAGCAACGTCAACTTCGTCGCCAACCTGGATTTCCAGCTCGCCCTGGGCGTTTTTGAACTGCTCTGCCGGAATGGCGGACTCAGATTTCAGACCGGCGTCAACCAGTACTACGTCTTTGTCGATAGCAACAACAACACCGCGAACGATGGAACCCGGGCGGGTTTCGATTTCTTTTAAGGATTCTTCAAACAGTTGAGCAAAAGATTCAGTCATGTTTAATCTTCAGGTTAATATTAACGTCCACCTGGCTCCATGCCGGATGGGGTTGTTTCACATACCCGCCGTCAATCCATTGCAGCGGGGGTACTGCTAAATCGGTCGCGATTACGCGAGTGCCAGTTTTTGGCGCGCATATTGTAGCGCTTTTTCAATCACTTGCTCAATAGTTAAACTGGTTGAATCCAGAACTAATGCATCTTCTGCTGGAACAAGTGGGGCGACGGCGCGGTTACGATCGCGGTCATCGCGCTCTTTTATCTCGGATAAAAGGCGATCAAAGTTAACACTAAACCCCTTTTCCTGCAACTGAAGCATGCGGCGTTGAGCGCGTTCTTCCGAAGAGGCGTCAAGGAAAATTTTCACAGGTGCATCAGGGAATACCACGGTTCCCATATCGCGTCCGTCCGCGATCAAACCCGGTGCTTCACGGAACGCGCGCTGACGACGTAACAGCGCCTCACGAACGCGCGGGAAGGCCGCTACCTGAGAGGCCGCATTCGCCACTTCCTGAGTACGGATTTCCCCGCTCACGTCTTCCCCTTCAAGGATGACTTCCAGGTTGCCATTGGTCGACACGAAACGCACATCAAGATGCGCAGCCAGCGGAACCAGCGCTTCTTCTGACGCCACGTCCACATGATGATGCAGCGCAGCCAGGGCCAGCACGCGATAGATTGCTCCCGAATCTAAAAGATGCCATTGCAATGCTTCCGCCATCGCTTTGCACAGAGTCCCTTTCCCTGCGCCACTCGGCCCGTCAATGGTGATTACCGGGGCAATTGCCGTCATCTTTTTCTCCTTAAATAAGGCATACCGTTTACATGAACGCCGCGCATTATACGCGTCAACGTGCGCAACTGTTACCTTTGCGTGCAAATTACGGATTGATTGAAGCAGAGTGTAGAAGAAATGAACGGAAGTGTTCGTCAGGAAGCGTAAGGAAATGCCGCATCAGGTGATGCGGCAAGCGTCATCAGGCCAGCGTGCTAATGCGTGCCAGCTGTTCAAAGTAGTCCGGGAACGTTTTCGCCGTACATTTCGGATCGAGAATGGTCACAGGCGTGTCGGACAGTGCCACCAGCGAGAAGCACATCGCCATACGGTGATCGTTGTAGGTGCCGATCTCGGCAACCTGCAGTTTTGCAGGAGGCGTGACGCGAATGTAGTCTTCGCCCTCTTCCACCTCTGCGCCGACCTTACGCAGCTCAGTCGCCATCGCAAACAGACGGTCAGTCTCTTTTACGCGCCAGTTGTAGATGTTACGCAGCGTGGTGGTGCCTTTTGCAAACAGCGCCGCCGTGGCAATGGTCATCGCCGCATCCGGAATATGGTTCATGTCCATGTCGATGGCCTTCAGCTCGCCGTGAGTACAGGAAATGAAGTCATCACCCCAGGTCACAACCGCGCCCATTTTTTCCAGCACGTCCGCAAAACGAATGTCACCCTGCACGCTGTTGCGACCAATACCGGTCACCTTCACGGTACCGCCTTTGATCGCGCCTGCAGCCAGGAAGTAAGATGCCGACGAGGCGTCGCCTTCAACAAGATAGCTGCCCGGAGACTGGTACTGCTGCGCCCCACGCACGACAAAACGCTGATAAGACTGGTTTTCCACCTCAACGCCGAAGGTTTTCATCAGGTGCAGCGTGATATCAATATACGGTTTGGAGACCAGCTCACCTTTAATCGTGATAACCGTATCCTGCGGCGCCAGCGGCGCGGTCATCAGCAGTGCGGTGAGGAACTGGCTGGAGACGCTGCCGTCAACCTCGACGTGACCGCCGGTAAAGCCCCCGCGCAGACGCAGTGGCGGATAATTTTCCTGCTCCAGATACTCGATCTGCGCGCCGCCCTGACGCAGGGCATCCACCAGATGGCCAATCGGACGCTCTTTCATGCGCGGCTCGCCGGTCAGCACAATGTTGTTGCGCCCAAGACACAGGGCCGCCGCCAGCGGACGCATCGCGGTACCCGCGTTGCCCAGAAACAGCTCAAGCTCTTCACCCGTCTGCAGCGCGCCGCCGTTGCCGGTCACTTCGCAGCGGGTACGATCGTCAGAGAGTGTGTAATGAACGCCCAACGCTTTCAGCGCATTGAGCATATGGCGCACGTCATCGCTGTCCAGCAGGTTTGTAAGGACGGTGGTGCCGTTTGCCAGTGCTGCCAGCAGCAGAGCGCGGTTCGAGACACTTTTTGAACCAGGCAGATTAATGGTGCCATCTACCCGCGCGATAGGTTGTAACGTCAGGGATTCCATGAAAACTTAACTCTCAACTCAACATAATAAAAACCCCGCAGCAGGGCTACGGGGGTGAAAACAGCGCGATTAACCGTGGCGACGTTCGAAGTCGATCATGAAATCGGTCAGCGCTTTAACGCCTTCCAGCGGCATCGCGTTATAGATGGAGGCACGCATGCCGCCCACGACACGGTGACCTTTCAGCGCGTGCAGGCCGGCCGCGAAGGATTCTTCCAGGAACACTTTATCCAGGTTGCTATCCGCCAGCTGGAACGGCACGTTCATGCGGGAACGGTTAGCTTTCGCCACGTCGTTGCGGTAGAAATCGCTCTTGTCGATGACGCCATACAGCAGTTCGGCTTTCTGCTGATTCACTTTGTCCATCTGCGCCACGCCGCCGTTTTGCTTCAGCCATTTGAAGACCAGGCCGGAGAGGTACCAGGCAAACGTCGGTGGGGTGTTGAACATAGAATCGTTGTC
The DNA here is from genome assembly GCF_000286655.1 of Enterobacter sp. SST3. Lineage (NCBI taxonomy): Bacteria > Pseudomonadati > Pseudomonadota > Gammaproteobacteria > Enterobacterales > Enterobacteriaceae > Enterobacter > Enterobacter sp. SST3. The sequence goes on from NZ_ALNS01000005.1 coordinate 151,503, forward strand.
GTTCAGCACGGTGTAATCAAGAATGGACGGGCACGATGTATGCGCTTTACCCAGCAGGTCTTCACGCACGATAACAATCGTCAGGCCCGCAGGGCCGATATTTTTCTGCGCGCCCGCGTAGATCACGCCATAACGGCTGACGTCAATTGGTGCAGAAAGAATGGTGGAGGAGAAGTCAGCGGCAACCACGACGTCTTTACCGAAGTTCGGCGTCTCGTCGATGGCAATCCCGTCAATGGTTTCGTTCGGGCAATAGTGCAAATACGCTGCGTTATCAGAAAGCTGCCATTCGCTCATTGGCTTCACGGCGCGCAGGCCGTCAACGGTCACTTTGGCGTCAATCACATTCGGCGTGCAGTATTTGTGCGCTTCTTTCACCGCACTGGCCGCCCAGTAGCCTGCGTCAACGTAGTCTGCCGTCGTTTTATCGCCCAGGATGTTTAGCGGTACGCCTGCAAACTGGCCGCGCCCGCCGCCGTGACAGAACAATACTTTGTAGTTCGAGGGAATATTCAGCAGATCGCGAAAATCCTTTTCTGCCTCTTCCGCCACCTGAATAAACTCTTTACCCCGGTGGCTGATTTCCATCACCGACGTTCCCAGACCGTTCCAGTCACAAAGTTCCTGTTGAGCCTGTTTAAGCACGTCTGCCGGTAACATTGCCGGACCTGAACTGAAATTAAAGACTTGAGCCATTTCCCCTCACCACGCTAAAAGCCATAAGTTATAACTGTGGATATCGGTTTTATCATTCAGTGACACGCGCCGCAATGTCTAAAACTTATGACCCGTGAAATGTGCCCCACGTCACACAAAACAATCTGCCGCCTCGCCAGGACAAAACCGACAAAATGGCTGTCAGGTGATGCGTTTAGCCCGGCTAACCTTCGTCCATTCCGGATTTGCACAGCGGGGGCATAATTGACGATCCCCTGGCTGCATCGCGACGACATGGCTACATCTCACGCAGGCATACTCGCCTGACTCAGGTACGGTTCTGAAACGCTCGACCAGCATATCCGGCAGGATGCACAGTCCCGGCCTCACCTCATCGTCAGAATAGTAATAGACGCTGATCTGCCCGTTGGTCTCCATGATCGCCAGACGCACCTGCCCGAGCTGTTCCACGCTGTTGAGGCGTAGCTCCATAAAAAACTCAAACTCGGTCATATTGGCGCTTTGCACATTTTCCCAGGCCAGCTGACCGTCCTCGACGATAACGACCGGCTTCCCTTCAAGCAGATCTTCCAGCTTTTCACTTTTGACATCAGCCACATGACAAGGCGGTAAAGCAGCGCCAGTGTGACAAAAACGATAAATACCGGCACCATCGGCACATCATCATAGAAGGCGACATCCCCCGCCGCGGAACCCAGCGTCAGGATGATCAATACTTCAAAAAGCGACATCTGCCGCACGCCGCGACGACCGGTGATTTTAAGAAACAGGAAGACCAGAACGAAGGTATACAGACTACGCAGCGCCACTTCGCCTAAAAATTCAGGGGGGACTTTATCAAACGCCATCCGCTGGAGATCGAATGCTTTCATTTTTCTATGCCTTAACAGTGAGTTACTGACAATAAGCATAGCCCAGTCTTTTATTTTCGCCGGAGATAGCACCCGTCACGCAAAACCCGTATCATTGCGCGCTTTACGTACGATAAAAGTGAACGCCATGACTCAAACGTTTATCCCCGGCAAAGACGCCGCTCTGGAAGATTCCATCGCTCGCTTCCAGCAGAAACTGACCGACCTGGGTTTTAACATCGAAGAAGCCTCCTGGCTCAATCCGGTGCCGCATGTCTGGTCTGTGCATATTCGCGATAAAGACTGTGCCCTGTGCTTTACCAACGGTAAAGGCGCGACAAAAAAAGCGGCACTGGCCTCCGCGCTGGGTGAGTATTTTGAGCGTCTGTCCACCAACTATTTCTTTGCTGACTTCTGGCTGGGCGAAACCATCGCCAACGGCCCGTTCGTTCACTATCCGAACGAAAAATGGTTCCCGCTGACCGAAGACGATGAACTGCCGGAAGGAATTCTCGACGCGCGCCTGCGTGCCTTCTACGATCCGGAAAACGAACTGACCGCCAGCATGCTGATCGATCTGCAGTCCGGTAACGACGATCGCGGTATTTGCGCCCTGCCGTTTACCCGTCAGTCTGACGAGCAGACCGTCTATATCCCGATGAACATCGTCGGCAACCTGTATGTGTCTAACGGCATGTCCGCCGGTAACACCCGCAATGAAGCGCGCGTGCAGGGGCTGTCTGAAGTCTTCGAGCGTCATATCAAAAACCGCATTATTGCCGAATCCATCAGCCTGCCTGAAATTCCGGCAGAGGTGCTGGCGCGCTACCCGGGCGTGGTGGAATCCATCGCCAAGCTGGAAGCAGAAGGTTTCCCAATCTTTGCGTATGACGGCTCGCTGGGCGGCAAGTATCCAGTGATCTGCGTCGTGCTGTTTAACCCGACCAACGGCACCTGCTTCGCCTCCTTCGGCGCGCACCCGGACTTCGGCGTGGCGCTGGAGCGTACCGTTACCGAGCTGCTCCAGGGCCGTAGCCTGAAAGATCTCGACGTGTTTACGCCGCCAACGTTTGACGATGAAGAAGTGGCCGAGCATACCAACCTCGAAACTCACTTCATTGATTCCAGCGGCTTAATTTCCTGGGATATGTTCAAGAAGGACGCGGACTATCCGTTCGTGGACTGGAGCTTTGCCGGTACCACGGAAGAAGAGTTCGCGACGCTGATGGCGATCTTTAACGCGGAAGACCAGGAAGTGTACATTGCCGACTACGAGCATCTTGGCGTTTACGCGTGCCGCATCATCGTGCCTGGCATGTCTGATATCTATCCGGCGGAAGATCTGTGGCTGGCGAACAACAGCATGGGCGCGCATCTGCGTGAAACGCTGCTGGCTCTGCCGGGCAGCGAATGGGAGAAAGAGGATTATCTGAACCTGATCGCCCAGCTGGACGAAGAAGGCCATGATGATTTCACCCGCGTACGCGAACTCCTGGGCCTGGCGACCGGTAAAGACAACGGCTGGTACACCCTGCGCATCGGTGAGTTGAAAGCGATGCTGGCCCTGGCGGGCGGCGATCTGGATCAGGCCCTGGCCTGGACCGAGTGGACCATGGAGTTCAACCAGTCGGTCTTCTCTGCCGAGCGCACCAACTATTACCGCTGCCTGCAAACCCTGCTGCTGCTTGCACAGGAAGAGGATCGCGAACCGCTGCAATATCTGAATGCTTTCGTGCGTATGTACGGCGCTGAGGCCGTTGAAGCAGCCAGCGCAGCACTGAGCGGCGAAGCGCCGTTCTATGGCCTGCAGGCCGTTGATAGCGATCTGAAAGCCTTCCCGGCGCATCAGTCGCTGCTGAAGGCCTATGAAAAGCTGCAGAAAGCAAAAGCCGCTTACTGGTCAAAATAAGCGCATATAACATTACCAGCAGTAGGCGTATTCAATCGTCTGGGCTATATTACGGGGCAATTTCATTGCCCCTTTTTTTATTTCCTTCGGCAATGATTGTTGATTGTAATAATAAAGTTAAACACGGGTAAATATAATAATATTGATCTGGGCTTTACTGTTACTTTTTATGGTTAATACTCCATATTAATTAACTGATAAAGAGGTGGCCGAACGAAAAAATTCAACTCTTTTCATAACTTTTAAAATTTATTTTTATACGGATAATCAAATACTTACTCCGCATTTACTGTAAATCCATACACATTGCGGGCCTATAAGCCAGGCGAGATATGATCTATATCAATTTCTCTTCTATAATGCTTTGTTAGTATCTCGTCGCCGACTTAATAAAGAGAGAGTTAGTGTGAAAGCTGACAACCCTTTTGATCTTTTACTCCCTGCTGCGATGGCCAAAGTTGCCGAAGAAGCAGGTGTCTATAAAGCAACGAAACACCCGATGAAGACGTTCTATCTGGCGATCACGGCTGGTGTGTTCATCTCTATCGCTTTCGTCTTCTACATCACCGCCACTACCGGTACTGCCGGAATGCCTTTCGGCATGGCCAAACTGATTGGCGGCATTTGTTTCTCACTGGGTCTGATTCTTTGCGTTATTTGCGGCGCCGACCTCTTCACCTCAACGGTGCTGATTGTCGTGGCAAAGGCGAGCGGAAGAATTACCTGGGGTCAGCTGGCACGTAACTGGCTTAATGTTTACGTGGGTAACCTGGTTGGCTGTCTGCTCTTTGTTTTGTTGATGTGGCTTTCTGGCGAGTACATGACCGCCAACGGTGGCTGGGGCCTTAACGTCCTGCAAACTGCCGACCACAAAATGCACCACACATTTATCGAAGCCGTTGCTCTCGGCATCCTCGCGAACCTGATGGTCTGCCTGGCTGTATGGATGAGCTACTCAGGTCGTAGCCTGATGGACAAAGCCTTAATTATGGTTCTGCCGGTTGCGATGTTCGTTGCCAGCGGCTTTGAGCACAGTATCGCGAATATGTTCATGATCCCAATGGGCATTGTTATCCGCGACTTTGCGAGCCCGGAGTTCTGGACCGCAGTTGGTTCATCCCCGGAAAGTTTCTCTCACCTGACTATTATGAATTTCATTACTGATAACCTGATCCCTGTCACTATCGGGAACATTATCGGTGGGGGTCTGTTAGTTGGGTTGACATACTGGGTCATTTACCTGCGTGGCGACGATCATCATTGATGGTTTTCTCAGGCAGTAAATAAAAAATCCACTTAAGAAGGTAGGTGTTACATGTCCGAGCTTAATGAAAAGTTAGCCACAGCCTGGGAAGGTTTTGCGAAAGGTGACTGGCAGAATGAAGTAAACGTACGTGACTTCATTCAGAAAAACTATACCCCGTATGAAGGTGACGAATCCTTCCTGGCTGGCGCAACTGACGCGACCACCAAGCTGTGGGACAGCGTAATGGAAGGCGTTAAACTGGAAAACCGCACTCACGCGCCAGTTGATTTTGACACCTCCGTTGCTTCCACCATCACTTCTCACGATGCTGGCTATATCAACAAAGCCCTTGAGAAAATCGTTGGTCTGCAGACTGAAGCACCACTGAAACGCGCAATCATCCCGTTCGGTGGTATTAAAATGGTTGAAGGTTCCTGCAAAGCGTATAACCGCGAGCTGGACCCAATGCTGAAAAAAATCTTCACCGAATACCGCAAAACCCACAACCAGGGCGTATTCGATGTTTACACCAAAGACATTCTGAACTGCCGTAAATCTGGCGTTCTGACTGGTCTGCCAGATGCGTATGGCCGTGGCCGTATCATCGGTGACTACCGTCGCGTTGCGCTGTACGGTATCGACTTCCTGATGAAAGACAAGTACGCGCAGTTTGTTTCCCTGCAGTCCGATCTGGAAAACGGCGTAAACCTGGAAGCGACTATCCGTCTGCGTGAAGAGATCGCTGAACAGCACCGCGCGCTGGGTCAGATCAAAGAGATGGCTGCTAAATACGGCTGCGATATCTCTGGTCCTGCTACCAACGCTCAGGAAGCTATCCAGTGGACCTACTTCGGCTACCTGGCCGCAGTTAAATCTCAGAACGGCGCAGCAATGTCCTTCGGTCGTGTATCCACCTTCCTGGATGCCTATATCGAACGTGACCTGAAAGCAGGCAAAATAACCGAGCAAGACGCTCAGGAAATGATTGACCACCTGGTCATGAAACTGCGTATGGTTCGCTTCCTGCGTACCCCTGAATACGATGAGCTGTTCTCCGGTGACCCAATCTGGGCAACTGAATCCATCGGCGGTATGGGCGTTGACGGCCGTACTCTGGTGACCAAAAACAGCTTCCGCTTCCTGAACACCCTGTACACCATGGGTCCTTCTCCGGAGCCGAACATCACCGTTCTGTGGTCTGAAAAACTGCCTCTGAACTTCAAGAAATTCGCCGCTAAAGTGTCCATCGACACCTCTTCTCTGCAGTACGAGAACGATGACCTGATGCGTCCGGACTTCAACAACGACGATTACGCTATCGCTTGCTGCGTAAGCCCAATGGTTGTTGGTAAGCAAATGCAGTTCTTCGGTGCGCGTGCAAACCTGGCGAAAACCATGCTGTACGCAATCAACGGCGGCGTTGATGAAAAACTGAAAATGCAGGTTGGTCCTAAGTCTGAGCCGATCAAAGGCGATGTGCTGAACTATGACGAAGTCATGGAGCGCATGGATCACTTCATGGACTGGCTGGCGAAACAGTACGTCACTGCGCTGAACGTTATCCACTACATGCACGACAAGTACAGCTACGAAGCTTCTCTGATGGCGCTGCACGACCGTGACGTTATCCGCACCATGGCGTGTGGTATCGCAGGTCTGTCCGTTGCTGCTGACTCCCTGTCTGCAATCAAATATGCGAAAGTTAAACCAATTCGTGACGAAGACGGTCTGGCTATCGACTTCGAAATCGAAGGCGAATATCCGCAGTTTGGTAACAACGATTCTCGCGTTGATGACATGGCGGTTGACCTGGTAGAACGTTTCATGAAGAAAATTCAGAAACTGACTACCTACCGTAACGCTATCCCGACTCAGTCTGTTCTGACCATCACCTCTAACGTTGTGTATGGTAAGAAAACCGGTAACACCCCAGACGGTCGTCGTGCTGGCGCGCCATTCGGCCCAGGTGCAAACCCAATGCACGGTCGTGACCAGAAAGGTGCGGTTGCCTCTCTGACTTCTGTCGCTAAACTGCCGTTTGCTTACGCGAAAGATGGTATCTCTTACACCTTCTCTATCGTGCCAAATGCGCTGGGTAAAGACGACGAAGTGCGTAAAACTAACCTCGCGGGTCTGATGGATGGTTACTTCCACCACGAAGCGTCCATCGAAGGTGGTCAGCACCTGAACGTGAACGTCATGAACCGTGAAATGCTGCTCGACGCGATGGAACATCCTGAGAAATATCCTCAGCTGACCATCCGCGTATCTGGCTACGCAGTACGTTTTAACTCCCTGACGAAAGAACAGCAGCAGGACGTTATCACCCGTACTTTCACTCAGTCCATGTAAGTGGAATTGACTGAAATCACGCGTTAACAAGCGTACAATAAAGGCTCCACGTCAGTGGGGCCTTTTTAGCACCCTCTCCACCTCAGTCTCTTTTGTCCGCTATCTATACTGAATGGATAACAGCCAAAACAGACTTAACACAGCCGGCTTTGAGCTGTGCATACACAGGCCCCGGACGGGCCGATGATGGAGATATCACCGCAATGTCAACTATTGGTCGTATTCACTCCTTTGAATCCTGTGGCACCGTCGATGGCCCGGGTATCCGCTTTATCACCTTTTTCCAGGGCTGCCTGATGCGCTGCCTGTACTGCCATAACCGCGACACCTGGGACACGCACGGCGGTAAAGAAGTCACCGTCGACGATCTGATGAAAGAGGTGGTGACCTATCGCCACTTTATGAACGCCTCCGGCGGCGGTGTGACCGCGTCCGGCGGTGAAGCCATTCTTCAGGCTGAGTTTGTCCGCGACTGGTTCCGCGCCTGCCATAAAGAAGGCATTCATACCTGCCTCGACACCAACGGCTTTGTACGTCGCTACGATCCGGTGATTGATGAACTGCTCGAAGTGACCGATCTGGTGATGCTCGATCTCAAACAGATGAATGATGAGATCCACCAGAATCTGGTGGGCGTCTCCAACCACCGCACGCTGGAGTTTGCCAAATACATTGCCGACAAGGGCATCAAAACCTGGATCCGCTACGTGGTTGTTCCTGGCTGGTCAGATGACGACGACTCCGCGCACCGCCTGGGAGAATTTACCCGCGACATGGGCAACGTCGAGAAAATCGAGCTTCTGCCCTATCACGAGCTGGGTAAACATAAATGGGTGGCCATGGGTGAAGAGTACAAGCTTGATGGCGTGAAGCCGCCGAAAAAAGAGACGATGGAACGCGTCAAAGGTATTCTTGAACAGTACGGTCACAAAGTGATGTATTAAAGAAAAGGCCCGGTGAGAACCGGGCCTTTTTTATTCTATTTAAAGACGCCGTTAATAACGGAAGTCACAATCGCAGTACTCAACGCAATTAAGACCAGGTCGTCACCCACTACGCGCCATTCGTAGCCGGGATAGGAAGGAAGCTGGTCCAGCATTGAGGCCGGAACGGCCTTCTTCGCAATACCCGGAGGCAGTGGTTTACCGCGCGCCAGGTTTTTTGCGATCCCCGGGGGCAGAGACTTATAGCCCGTTAAGCCGTAATTCACGGCCAGATGACGGACATGATCGAAGCTCACGCGAGCATCAACGTCATTACCGACATCTTTGCTGTTTTTGAAGTTCTTATCCGATCTTCCAGGGTTATCCTGTCCGCTATTTTGCTTATTACCATGGTTACCGGAGTTACCAGAATTCCCGTTACCATGATTGCCGCCATTACCTTGTCCGCCACCGTTTCCGTGACCACCGCCGTTCCCGTTGCCAGGATTAGCCATGACCGGAGCCGTTGCAAACGTTAAAGACAACACTACGGCAAGTGCGGTAGTGGAAAAACGACGTATAGACATGATTGTTGCCTTTTAGTGGTAGAACTCATTTGAATTATCGCCAGGCGGGAAAAACAAACAATACGTAAAAGTCTTATATGTGACAGGGACAAAAAAGCCTGTCGATGACAGGCTTTTATTTAATCAGGCGTGTGCCACAGGCGTTGGATGTTCGCCCGCTTTACGCAGAAGCATTAAGAGATAAATAAACGACACGCTGGCGATCATGATAAACAGTAAATTGTCGGAATAATTTTGCATCAGCATCGCGGTAAACGTCGGCCCTAATAAGCTGCCGATGGTATAGCTCAGTAACAGCGCCTGGTTCATTGCCACGAGCTGGTGATGCTCAACTTTCTCACAGGCCCACGCCATCGCGACCGGATAAAGCGTGAAACCTGCCGCTCCAAGAATAAACAGCGCGGGTGCCATCGCGGCATTGCTGAGCATGGCGAGGCATCCCATGATCACCACGAAGACCTGAACGCGCAGCACCAGCAGACGGCCAAAGCGATCAGCCAGACGGCCAATTGGCCATTGTCCAACAATACCCGCACTCACCATCACCGCCATCCAGAAGCCAATTCCGGAGTCGCTGACGCCCTGATGGTTCAGATAAAGCGGCATCAGGCCATAGAGCGAGCCCAGTACAATCCCCGAGATAATGCAGCCGTTAACGCCCAGACGCGCCTGACGCAGTCTCAGCATGGGCCAGACGTGGGTTGCTTCCTGGTGTTCACTATTCTGGTTCACAATGCGGGTAAAGAGCAGCGGCAGGATTGCGGCCAGCACCATGCCCGTTACCCACGGCAGAACGCTCATCAGGTCGGTTGGCAGCTTGCTCACCATCAGTTGTCCCAGCACAGTGCCGACATAGTAAACCATCATGTAGGCAGCCAGCAGGCGTCCGCGGTTGCGGGAGGTACCGCTGCACATCAGCGCACTTTCAACGACCACCCAAATCATCGCGCAGCCTACACCGGCGATAAAGCGCCATGCCATCCAGCTCCAGAAGCCGACCATCAGGCCCAGCCCCGCACATCCGGCGGCGAAAATCAGCGAGGCCAGATAATAGCTGCGGTTAAAGCCAAAGCGCTTAATCAGGCTCCCGGTCACCAGCGTTCCAAGAAGGTTGCCGGTAAAAAAGGACGAGCTGACCATACCCACCTGCCAGGTCGGTAAGTTTTCATGGGCGAGCCACAGCGGGACGAGCGTATTTAACACTGCGATCGCCAGGGTCAACAAAAGCAGGCCACAGAGCAACAGCAGCACTGGCCGGGTATAGGTGGTCATGGATTAAAAACCGTGAGGAAGTTCAGATTTCGTGCGCATCATGCCACTGGCAAAAACAAAGTCAATCCACTGATTTAGCCGCCTCGCACAATATGTTCCCTGTCGATTTAAAAAACTTATCCTGCTAATGCCACGCCTGCTATAGATATTAATTATGTCTCTGTTTTCATTTATTAATGGGCAAAATTAAAACAAAACGACAGACGAAAAATTTCATGATCGAAAAAAGAAAAAGCCGGGCACTCTGGCCCGGCTTGATATAACCCAATACACCGTTAACTGGCGACAGCCATACCAACGGTCATATGCAACCCGTAGAACACGCCGCGACCAATCAGTTCACCCGCCAGTACCAGCACAAAAGCCAGTGACAGCAGCGGCAGCGCCGGCTGATATCCTTTGAGCTGAGGGGCAATCCAGAATACCAGCGCGGCGACCAGCAGAACGATACGCCAGGCCATCAGCGCACCGTAGTCCGGCACCAGGGCAGAGGCCTGCTGAATAGAGCTGTGAATGGTTGCCAGTTCAGAACCCTGCATCAGGGCGACTATCGCACTCACTACCAGCGCCAGCAGCGAAACAGCGGGCAGCAGACGCATTGCCCATCCGTCGACACCCGCCACGCGCAGCAGCAGGTAGCCCAGCAGCGGCCCGCCGATAAACATCGTCAGGAAGAAGCTCATTGGCGTCCAGACGCTGTACCAGGTGGGGACGGTATCGATGGTGTTATAGACACGTATCATCATCCACACGAACACCACGCCCAGCACCATGGTCACAATCAGCCACAGGCTGCGCAGACCCGCAGGCAACTTCTTCATAGCGGCCAGCAGCCAGCCCAGCCCACCGACGGCAAAGAAAATTGCGCCACTGGCGATCTCGTTACTGAGGGATGAGGCACCCACGCGGTTCAGGGAGTTAAACGCGCGCATCGGCGAACCCAGGTGCAGCGTAGAGGCGATAAAGCCGATCCCCATCAGCACCCACAGGCCAAACATACTCAACACCAGGCGCTGCTGCTGTTCAGCATTGAGACGAACTTTCAACAACGCCAGCGCGAGCACAATGAAGCCGCCCGCTACGCACTGACCAAAGACCGTGAAGATCATCAGCGGCCATTCATGCCATCCACTTCCCATCTCACACCTCCTTCGGATTTGCCAGGTAGCCGGTGGTGTCACCTGTAGGACGGCTGTTGGCGTTAGGTTTAATCACAATACTCGGCTTCGTGAAGTGCGCAGACGGCAGCGGTGCCACGGCGGCGAGCTGACCGTGTTTCTGACGCAGCTCTTCAATCGGGCCGAAGTCCAGCGCGCGCAGCGGACAGGACTCGACGCAAATCGGCTTTTTGCCATCCGCTACGCGGGTGTGGCAGCCGTCGCATTTGGTCATGTGGCCTTTAGCGGCGTTGTACTGCGGCGCGCCGTACGGACAGGCCATATGACAGTAGCGACAGCCAATGCAGACATCTTCATCCACCACCACAAAACCGTCTTCGCGCTTGTGCATCGCCCCGCTCGGGCAGACTTTTGAACAGGCGGGATCTTCACAGTGGTTACAGGCAATTGACAGGTAATACGCAAAGACGTTCTGATGCCAGACGCCGTTATCTTCCTGCCAGTCGCCCCCGGCGTATTCGTAGATGCGACGGAAGCTCACGTCCGGCGTCAGGTCTTTGTAATCTTTGCAGGCCAGCTCGCAGGTTTTGCACCCGGTACAACGGCTGGAATCAATAAAAAATCCATACTGAGTTGTCATCGGTTACTCCTTAAACCTTTTCAACCTGGACAAGGTTAGTGTGGGATGGGTTACCCTTCGCCAGCGGCGACGGACGCTGTGTGGTCAGTACGTTAATACTGCCTGCCTGGTCGATGCGGTTGGCATCCGGGCTGTACCAGGCCCCTTCCCCTAACGCCACCACGCCGGGCATCATGCGTGGGGTGACTTTGGCTTCAATATGCACCTCGCCGCGACCGTTGAAGATGCGCACGCGATCGCCATTGCTGATGCCGCGCGCTTTCGCGTCCATCGGGTTGATCCACATCTCCTGGCGGCAGGCGGCTTTCAGCACGTCGACGTTACCGTAGGTGGAGTGAACACGCGCTTTATAGTGGAAGCCGGTCAGCTGCAGCGGGAATTTCGCCGTCAGCGGATCGTTATAGTTTTCAAAGCCCGGCGTGTAGATCGGCAGCGGATCGATAACATCCCCTTCCGGCAGCTCCCAGGTGGAGGCGATGTTTGCCAGCGCTTCGGAATAGATTTCGATTTTGCCCGACGGCGTGGTCAGCGGGTTCGCCTGCGGATCTTCACGGAACGCTTTGTACGCCACGTGGTGTCCTTCCGGATCGCGCTGTTTGTACATCCCCTGCTTGCGGAAGGTATCAAAGTCAGGGAGGTCAGGAATCGCCTTACGGGAGAGTTCATGCAGATGGCGCATCCACCCTTCCTGAGTACGCCCCTCGGTGAACTGCTGCTCAACGCCTAGACGTTTCGCCAGCTCAGAGGTCATCTCATAAATGGTTTTGCACTCGAAGCGCGGTTTAATCGCCTGGTCGGTAAAGATCACGTAGGACATGTTGCCGCAGGAGGCGTCCAGCGCGAAATCCATCTGCTCAGAGGCGGTGCAGTCCGGCAGCAGGATATCGGCATATTTTGCCGAGGAGGTCATGTGGCAGTCGATCACCACAATCATCTCGCACTTCTTGTCGTCCTGCAGGATTTCATGGGTGCGGTTGATTTCAGAGTGCTGGTTGATGAGACAGTTACCGGCATAGTTCCAGATCATCTTGATCGGCACGTCCAGCTTGTCCTTACCGCGCACGCCGTCGCGCAGGGCGGTCATTTCCGGGCCACGTTCAATCGCATCGGTCCACATAAACATGGAGATGCTGGTCTGAACCGGGTTATCCAGCGTTGGCATACGTTCAAACGGCACTTCATATGAGCCTTCACGCGCGCCGGTGTTACCGCCGTGAATACCGACGTTGCCGGTCAGAATGGAGAGCATGGAAATGGCACGGGTCGCAATTTCACCGTTCGCATGACGCTGCGGGCCCCAGCCCTGGCTAATGTAGGCTGGTTTGGCAGAGCCAATCTCACGCGCCAGCTGAACGATACGCTCTGCCGGGATGCCGGTGATGGTGGACGCCCACTCCGGCGTTTTTGCCACGCCGTCGCTACCCTGACCGAGAATGTAAGCTTTGTAATGTCCGTTTGCCGGTGCGCTGGCTGGCAGGGTTTTCTCGTCATAGCCGACGCAGTATTTATCCAGGAAAGGCTGATCGACGAGGTTCTCGGTGATCATCACCCACGCCAGCGCTGAGACCAGGGCCGCATCGGTACCCGGACGTATTGGAATCCACTCGTCTTCACGTCCGGCACCGGTGTCGGTATAGCGCGGATCGATGATGATCATGCGGGCATTGGATTTGGCGCGAGCCTGTTCGAGGTAGTAGGTTACTCCACCACCGCTCATGCGGGTTTCACCCGGGTTGTTACCGAACAGCACGACCAGCTTACTGTTTTCGATATCTGACGGGCTGTTGCCGTCCGCCCAGCCGCCGTAGGTGTAGTTCAGGCCAGCCGCGATCTGCGCAGAAGAGTAGTCACCATAGTGATTGAGATAACCGCCGCAGCAGTTCATCAGGCGCGCCACCAGCGTTTTTCCCGGTGGCCAGGAGCGGGTCAGCGTGCCGCCGAGCGTCCCTGTACCGTAGTTCAGGTAGATGGATTCGTTGCCGTACTCTTTAATAAGGCGCTGCATATTGGTGGCGATGATGTCGTAGGCCTCATCCCAGCTAATCCGCTCGAACTTCCCTTCCCCACGCTTACCGACACGCTTCATCGGATATTTCAGGCGGTCCGGATTATAGACGCGGCGACGCATGGAGCGACCACGCAAACACGCACGCACCTGATGTAACCCTTCGTAGTTATCGTCCCCGGTATTGTCGGTTTCGACATATTTAATTTCGCCATCCACCACATGCATACGCAGCGGACAACGGCTACCGCAGTTAACGGTACAGGCACTCCACACCTCTTTTTCCGGCGAAGTGGCCGGAGACAGAGCATCTGCCGCCGACGCCAGTCGGGTAAAAGGGAGCGTGAAGGCACTACTGGCTACCGCCAGGCCGCCTATTGCCGTGGTTTTCATCAACCCACGGCGAGTGACCTCGGCAGCCATTAATGCTTCAGGCGCGTTGATTTTCATAGAGACTCACTTTGGTTGCTCACAAAAAAAAGAGAGGCGGCGCAAACCGCTATGTAGTTTTATATATAACGAATATTATCGTTATCAGCTTTTTATGCTGGCTTTCATTCGAAGGAGTATTACTACTTTAGAGGGAGAGGTTATTGCGTCGTATCAAACCAAAGGCATAAAAAAAGCGCCCTGAGGCGCTTTTTTGTTTTAAGACAAATTATTAGCCGATGTACTGCTGGCCTTTCATGTATGGACGCAGCACTTCAGGGATCTCGATACGACCGTCTGCCTGCTGATAGTTTTCCAGCACGGCAACCAGGGTACGGCCCACAGCCAGGCCAGAACCGTTCAGGGTATGCACCAGACGGGTTTTCTTATCAGATTTGCTGCGGCAACGTGCCTGCATGCGGCGCGCCTGGAAATCCCAGACGTTAGAGCAGGAGGAGATCTCACGGTAGGTGTTCTGCGCAGGTACCCACACTTCCAGATCGAAGGTTTTGCAGGCACCAAAGCCCATATCACCGGTGCACAGCGCCATACGACGGTATGGCAGACCCAGCAGCTCCAGCACTTTTTCAGCGTGGCCGGTCATCTCTTCCAGCGCGTCCATGGATTCTTCAGGACGGACGATCTGCACCATCTCAACTTTGTCGAACTGGTGCATACGGATCAGACCGCGCGTGTCGCGACCGTAAGATCCTGCTTCAGAACGGAAGCACGGAGAGTGCGCCGTCAGTTTGATTGGCAGGTCGTCTTCGTCAATGATCTCATCACGCACGAGGTTAGTCAGCGGCACTTCCGCGGTTGGGATCAGCGCGTAGTTGCTGCTGTCTGCTTCCTCGTCCAGCGGACGGGTATGGAACAGGTCGCCGGCAAATTTCGGCAGCTGGCCCGTACCGTACAGCGTATCGTGGTTGACCAGATACGGCACATAGGTTTCGCTGTAGCCATGCTGCTCGGTGTGCAGATCCAGCATGAACTGCGCCAGCGCACGGTGCAGATGGGCAATCTGGCCTTTCATTACCACGAAGCGAGAGCCGGTCAGCTTAACAGCAGCCGCAAAATCCAGGCCCGCGTGCATTTCGCCCAGCGTCACGTGATCGCGCACCTCGAAGTCAAACTCACGAGGCGTACCCCAGCGTTTCACTTCAACGTTGTCGTTTTCATCTTTGCCGACAGGCACGCTGTCGTCAGGAATATTCGGGATAGCCAGGGCAATATCACGAATTTCGGCCTGAAGAACATCCAGTTCAGCTTTCGCCTGATCCAGTTCTTCACCCAGCTTGTTCACTTCCAGGCGTAATGGCTCAATATCTTCCCCGCGCGCTTTCGCCTGGCCGATGGATTTCGATCGAGAATTACGCTCTGCCTGCAGATTTTCAGTTTGTACCTGCAGTACTTTACGACGCTCTTCAAGAGCGCGCAGCTTATCTACATCCAGCTTAAAGCCCCGGCGTGCCAGTTTTTCAGCGACTGCGTCTGGCTCATTACGCAGCAGATTGGGATCGAGCATGCTTATCCTGTGCTTATCGAATTAAAATAGGAAATGTGACCACAGCCTGCGGTCACAAGGATAGAATTGCCAACATTACCGCAACGATTGAACTAACGGTAGCGTTTTATAGGGCTATTTTGATCCTGTCCGGCGAGCCAGGTGAGCTTTTCACCAATCTTGCCTTCAAGACCTCTGTTTGTGGGGTGATAATAGCGCGTTTGTGCCATCTCCTGCGGGAAATATTCCTCCCCGGCAGCGTAGGCATTGGGTTCATCATGAGCGTAGCGGTATTCCTGCCCATACCCCATCTCTTTCATCAGTTTGGTCGGCGCGTTACGCAGGTGAACCGGCACATCGTAGTCCGGACGCTCACGCGCATCAGACATCGCTGCCTTGAAGGCGGTATAAACCGCATTGCTTTTCGGCGCACAGGCCAGATAGACAATCGCCTGCGCAATAGCGCGCTCACCTTCTGCGGGTCCAACCCGGGTGAAACAGTCCCAGGCCGACAGTGCGACCTGCATGGCGCGCGGGTCGGCATTGCCGACATCTTCTGAGGCAATCGCCAGACAGCGGCGCGCGACGTATAGCGGATCGCCACCCGCAGTAATAATACGCGCATACCAGTACAGCGCCGCATCCGGCGCGCTGCCGCGCACGGACTTATGCAGCGCCGAAATCAAATCGTAAAAACGGTCACCTTTATTATCGAAACGCGCGCTGCGTTCCCCGGCAATTTCGGTGAGCAGTTCCGGTTTTAGCACCCGCTTGCCGGCATCGTCGACCTCGGCCATGTCGGCCATCATTTCCAGCGTGTTCAGCGCCCGACGCGCATCGCCGTTAACCAGCTCGGCAATCGCACGACGCGTCTCGTCAGGCAGAACGATATCCTGTCCGCCGTAGCCGCGCGATTTGTCGTCCATCGCCTGAGTGAGAACCTTTTCGATATCCTCGGTCGTCAGCGATTTGAGCAGATAAACGCGCGCACGGGAAAGCAGCGCCGAGTTCAGCTCAAACGACGGGTTTTCGGTGGTCGCCCCAATGAAGAAGATCGTGCCGTCTTCAATATGCGGCAGGAAGGCATCCTGCTGGCTCTTGTTGAAGCGATGGACTTCGTCGACAAAAAGAATGGTGCGGCGTCCGGCGTTGCGGTTCTGACGCGCACGCTCGATAGCCTCACGGATCTCCTTCACGCCGGACGTCACCGCTGAGATACGCTCAACATCCGCGTTGGCATAACGGGCAATCACTTCTGCAAGCGTAGTCTTGCCGGTACCTGGGGGGCCCCAGAGGATCATGGAGTGCAAATGCCCTGCCTCAATGGCGCGCGGCAAGGGCTTACCGGCAGCCAGCAGGTGCTGCTGACCGATGTACTGCGCTAAATTTTCTGGCCGCATACGGGCGGCCAGAGGTTGAAACGCGTTATCTGAAAAATCGAGCGACAGATTGCCCACTCACGCCTCTTACTTATTGCGTTGGTCGTCCACCGTTACGCCCTTCGGCGGGGTAAAGGTGAACTTCGATGCATCAACGGCGCCGTTCTGCTGAGATTTGAGCTGATAGCTGCTACGCTGATCGTCCTGCTCAACCGCGCCGAACTGATTAATGGTACCGTTGGTGCTGACATTGATGGTGAACTGCTTCAGGTTGCCGTTGCTGCCTTTCAGCGTCAGGACAAACTCGTCACCCGTCTGTTTAATATTGTACTGCTGCCAGTCGCTGGCCTGGTTACGGGCAATCAGCATAAATGGCGTATTGCTGGTGGCATCTTTCAGCCAGGTCGCAGTAGCCTGCTCAACGAACGGGTTGTAGAACCATAAGGTTTTACCGTCAGACACCAGGATGCTTTCATCCGGCTGGGTCATGTGCCAGTTAAACAGATTTGGCCGTTTTACCCACAAGTCCCCCTGACCTTCCTGCACCGCGTTGCCGCTGCCGTCCGTCACTTTCTGCGTAAAGCTGGCGTGGAAGCTGCTTACTTTATCCAGTCGGCTTTTAAGGTCGCTGGCTGCATCAGCCCAGACGCTGCTGGCGACAAAACTGGTGAGTAATGCACAGGCGATGGCGATTTTTTTCATTGTTATTCCTTAAAATACGTCTTCCCGAAATGGGGTTTCCGACTTCTATTCTGGACCTGCCCGGAGGCAGGCGACAGAAGAAAATGCTTAATTTTGGCTGATTTACCCTTCTTTGCAATCGCGGAAGGTTAATCAAACGGTGGCGGAGCCAGCACCTCGCGGTTACCGTTATGCCCCTGCTCGCTCACAATGCCCTGCGCTTCCATCTGCTCGATGATGCGCGCAGCGCGGTTATAGCCGATGCGGAACTGACGCTGTACGCCAGAGATAGACGCTTTACGTTTTTCGGTAACGAAATTCACCGCCTGATCGAATAACGGATCCAGCTCTTCACCGCCGTCAAAGCCACCGCCGCCGCCTTCGCTTTCCGTGTCGCTGGTAATACCATCGACGTATTGCGGACGACCGCGCGCTTTCCAGTCCTGCACGACCGCGTGCACTTCCTGGTCGCGCACGAACGCGCCGTGAACACGCACCGGAGAGGTGGAGTTCGGCCCGGAATAGAGCATGTCACCCATCCCCAGCAGCGACTCTGCGCCGCCCTGGTCAAGAATGGTACGGGAGTCAATTTTACTGGATACGGTAAAGGCGATACGCGTCGGAATGTTCGCTTTAATCAGACCGGTGATAACGTCCACGGAAGGACGCTGGGTCGCCAGCACAAGGTGAATACCGGCCGCACGCGCTTTCTGCGCCAGACGGGCAATCAGCTCTTCCACTTTCTTACCGACGGTCATCATCAGGTCAGCGAATTCGTCGACCAGCACCACGATATAAGGCAGTTTTTCCAGCACCGGATGCTGGGCATCCATGCTGTCACCCGGCTTCCAGTACGGATCCGGAATCGGACGGCCCATGCGCGCCGCTTCGGCGATTTTCTCGTTATAGCCAGCCAGGTTACGCACGCCCAGCGCAGACATCAGCTTGTAGCGGCGTTCCATCTCATTCACGCTCCAGCGCAGGGCGTTGGCGGCGTCTTTCATGTCGGTGACCACTTCAGTCAGCAGATGTGGAATACCTTCATAGACCGACAGTTCGAGCATTTTCGGGTCGATCATGATGAAACGCACATCTTCCGGCTGCGCTTTATAGAGCATGCTGAGGATCATGGCGTTCACACCGACGGACTTACCGGAACCGGTGGTACCCGCGACCAGCAGGTGAGGCATTTTTGCGAGGTCTGCCACCACCGGATCGCCAGCGATATCTTTACCCAGCACCACGGTCAGTGGAGATGGGTTATCACGGAACTTGGTGTTATCCAGCACTTCACGCAGGTAGACGGTCTGACGTTTCTTGTTCGGCAGCTCAAGACCAACGTACGGTTTGCCCGGTATCACTTCCACCACGCGCACCGCCACGGTCGACAGCGAACGCGCCAGGTCGCGGGACAGGTTGGAAATACGCGCGGCTTTTACGCCCGGCGCCAGGTTCAGTTCAAAACGGGTGATCACCGGACCCGGCGAGTAGTTCACCACGTCCGCCTTGATACGGAAGTCAGCCAGACGGGCTTCAACCAGACGGGCCATCTGCTCCAGCGCAAACGTATCAACCGGCTCGACTTCAGCTGGCGGCGGCGTCAGCAGGTCCAGCGACGGCAGCGGCGTGCTTGGACGCTGCAGCGGACGGCTGTCACCGTTACGCATCAGCAGCGGGTGAATCAGGCTCTCCTGCGGCTGTGGCGCAGGCTGCTGGAACTGCGGCTGCTGTTGCTGCGGCTGCTGTGGTTGCACATACGGCTGTTGAACAGGTTGCTGTGCGTAGGTCGATGGTGTCTGCTGGCGCACAGGCTCCGCTTCCGGCATCACGCTCGGGGTAAATAAAGGCTCGCTTGGGCCATCATCCACCAGATCTTTCATCGGCGAGAATTCAAAGTCCGACAGTGAGAACGGATTTGCCCCTGCCGGCTGTTCACCGGAGTAACGCTGCTGCTGCGTTGCCGCAAACTGGCGCGCTAATTCGGCTTCTGCCGCATCATCTTCGTCTTCCAGCGCAGGTTCGTCGTGCTGATAGTCTTGACCGTAGCGCTGATTTTGCTGCGCAGCGAACTGGCGGGCCAGCTCGTCCTGCTGCATTTCATCAGCATCATCGTCGTACTCAGACTCGCGCGCTTTTTCTTCAGCCATGCGCTGGGAAGGCAGCTTGATGCCATAAGACGCAAGCTCACGGCGGGTTGGCACGCGGACGCGGTTAGGACGAGGCAGTTGCGGACCAATCCCCTCTTTCACCTGAGGACGCGGTGCGCCCCCTGTTGCCAGGCTAAAGACCGGTGCCGCCGCTGCTGCGGCCGCAGTAGCCTGCTTAACGCCTTCCGCTACGGGTGCTACAGCAGGCGTCGGGTCGACCGGCGGAACAGAAACAGAAGGCGCCTTCGTAACCGGCTCCTGCACCGGTTCAGGCACAGGCTGATACCAGGCGGCCAGCTGTTCGCGTTCACGCGCACGACGCTCTTCGACTTCTTCGAAATAGTACAGCGGTGGACGCGCAGGCTTCACCTCTTCCACGATTTCAGGCTCAGGTTCAGGCTGCGGTGCCACGTAAGGCTGCACAGGTTCAACGGGTTCAGGCACGTACTCCTGATAAGGCTGGGACACTGGCTGCTGATATTGCTGCGGTGCATACTCAGGCTGCGGCGGCTGATAAGGCTGCTGCCACTGTTCCTGCTGCACGGGGATGTAGCTTTCAGGTTCAGGCGCAATAACGGGCTCCGGCGTGTGAACACCCGGCGCAGTCTGCCAGTCAACCTGAGGTTGCTGAATAACGGATTCCGGCGGCGGGACCGGCGCGGATGGCATCACGGCGTCGACAGGCGCGGCATACGCCTGCGCAGCGGTCGTCGCGGCGGCGGCAGCCGCAACCGGCTCGGTAACCGAGTGGCCGTTCAACAGTGGATCGTATTCGTCGAAGTCACCCGGCGTGGCACGGCTACCGGAAAAAAGCACATCATCAGGATCGACGGCGGTACCTGCTGCACGATACTCAACCTGCTCGTCTTCATCCATGCGTTTACCGGAGAAGAGCGCCGCATCGGTTTTACGGCCCAGCGGGTTGGCAAATTTCTCAGCAACACGCTGGCGACGCGCCAGCGCACCGCGCAGAATTCGGGCACGACGAGACTCGCGACGCTGCACAGGCGCATCGTCTTCCTCTTCATCTTCGTATTCGTCTTCATCCACCCACGTATCGTCACGACGGGTACGGTTACTGGCGAAGGTCAGAATGGTGAGGATAAAGCTGCCAATTTTCTCGGCAATGCTCACCCAGGACCAGCCGGTAAACAGCGTCAGCCCGGCGGCCCAGATGCACAGCAGCGCCAGCGTGCCGCCGCTGCTGTGCAGCATCGGCTGAAGCGCGGAACTTAATAAGCTGCCGATAACCCCGCCAGAGGCGAAGTACCAGATATCATCCGCATTGATCGCTGCCAGCCCGCAGGAAGTGAGAATCAGCGCCAGCGCGCCAATCAGGCGCAGCGAGACGGCGAAATAGTCGATGTAATCATCGTTCTGACGATGACGCCACGCAAACCAGCACCCGCCAATGATAATGACGGGAAGGGTGTAGGCCATCACACCGAAAATGAAAAACAGCGTGTCCGCAAGCCAGGCACCGGGGACACCGCCTAAATTATGGATAGGCTCATGCCATGCAGTTTGTGACCAGCTGGGATCAGAGGGGTTGAAACTGAGTAAGGCTGCCATCAGCCAGACGGCAAAAAGGGCAATAACAATCAGCAAAGCCTCGAGGAGACGACGTCCGCTGCTTAGCTTCGATAGTGTGACTTCTTTGTCTTCAGTGTATTCCTGGCTCAAGAAAGGCTCTCCAGGTATCAGGCATATCCTGCCTGTTTGCTAAAACGGACAACAGTGCCGGGACTCCCCGGCACTGTTGCTGTATGGATTAACAGGAGTGTAATCAAACTACGCTGATTTTGCACCTGTTCCGTGTTAGCGCGTCTTAATAACCAGACGATTGCTCTGTTTGACCTCTTCCATTACCACATAAGTACGGGTGTCGTTCACGCCCGGCAGACGCAACAGGGTTTCCCCCAGCAGCTTACGGTAGGCGGACATATCAGGCACACGGGTTTTCAACAGGTAGTCGAAATCACCGGACACCAGATGGCACTCTTGAATTTCTTCAAGTTTTTGTACAGCGGCGTTAAATTGCTCAAACACATCCGGCGCACCACGATTCAGAGTAATCTCAACAAATACCAGAAGTGAGGCATCCAGATAATGCGGGTTCAGCAGAGCCGTATAGCCCTGAATAAAACCCTGTCTTTCCAGTCGGCGCACACGCTCAAGGCACGGCGTCGGGGAAAGTCCCACACGTTTTGAAAGCTCGACGTTGGAAATACGCCCATCCTTTTGCAATTCATTCAGAATGTTACGATCGATACGGTCGAGATCTTTGCCAGGGCGCTTCTTGCTATCTACCATTATTATTGTCTCTCTGTATTCCTTCCCTACTCCTGCCTGGACCCTGTGCACATCACTGTTCAGAGCCTGTACCCGTTAGTCATCACATCGCCTGGTTTTGTATTAGACGCGATGCGGATTCGGGTTCTGTTGGTAAGAAGACCGTTGCCCGAAGGCTGTCACCGACATCACGTATGGCGTCTGTCCACGCCATGCGTAGATTTCACTGACCCGGTAAAAATGGCATTTACGTGCATGCCTATGCGGCATACGGTTAACGCGGTTTTTTTTCTTCCTTGAATGTTTTCGCAAAAGCGCAGGGGATTGTCAAAGCAAAACATCGTTTTTTAGTACAACATGCCGGATATTCATTACGACAGGGTATTAATCCTCATTTTATTGCCTTATAAACGACCGGTTTTCTTAAGAAAGCGTGATGTTATCGCGCGCGATTCATCGTCCACGGCTATTACACAGATTGATATCAAAATTGCTGCGCTCTTTTTTTACGGCAACAAATTCCCTACAATCCAGCCAAATGTCTGCCAACAACAATGGGGATCTCATGGGCACGGCCAAACACAGTAAGCTGCTAATCCTTGGTTCTGGACCTGCGGGATATACCGCGGCGGTCTATGCTGCACGCGCTAACCTGCACCCGGTACTCATCACCGGTATGGAAAAAGGCGGTCAGCTGACCACCACCACCGAAGTGGAAAACTGGCCAGGGGACCCGAACGACCTGACCGGGCCGCTGCTGATGGAGCGCATGCACGAGCATGCCGCTAAATTCGAAACCGAAATTCTGTTCGATCACATCAACAAGGTCGACCTGCAGAACCGTCCGTTCCGCCTGACGGGCGACAGCGGTGAATACACTTGTGACGCGCTGATCATCGCTACCGGCGCCTCTGCCCGTTATCTCGGTCTGCCATCCGAAGAAGCGTTCAAAGGCCGCGGGGTTTCTGCCTGCGCCACCTGCGACGGTTTCTTCTATCGCAACCAGAAAGTCGCGGTTATCGGCGGCGGCAACACCGCGGTGGAAGAAGCGCTTTATCTGGCCAACATTGCCTCTGAAGTGCACCTGATCCACCGTCGCGAGACCTTCCGCGCGGAGAAGATCCTGATCAAACGTCTGATGGATAAAGTGGCAAGCGGCAACATCGTGCTGCACACCAACCGCACCCTGGAAGAGGTGACGGGCGACCAGATGGGCGTTGCCGGTCTGCGTATCCGTGATACCCAGAACACCGATAACGTCGAAACGCTGGAAGTGGCGGGTCTGTTCGTGGCTATCGGCCACAGCCCGAACACCGCGATCTTCGAAGGCCAGCTGGAGCTGGAAAACGGCTACATCAAAGTGCAGTCCGGCATTCACGGTAATGCGACTCAAACCAGCATCCCGGGCGTATTCGCGGCCGGCGACGTAATGGACCACATTTACCGTCAGGCGATCACCTCTGCGGGCACCGGCTGTATGGCCGCGCTGGACGCTGAACGCTACCTCGATGGACTGGCTGAACAAGGTAAATAATCTCTACAAGTCAGTAACAAACGTAAATAAAGGCGGCGATAAGTCGCCTTTATTGTCTCCCCGTTGTAACATTGCGCTGCCCAACTTCTAATAACGTCACCTGCAAAGTACGCAATGGAAAAAACCCGTCAACAAGAGTTAACACGCTGGCTGAAACAGCAAAGCGTTCTTTCCCGCCGCTGGCTTACGATTTCCCGTATTTTGGGTTTCATCAGCGGTCTGTTGATTGTTGCCCAGGCATGGCTGCTGGCCCGCATTCTTAATCACATGATCATGGAGAACATTCCCCGCGAAGCGCTCCTGTTGCCCTTTATTGTCCTGATCCTGATTTTTATCCTGCGCGCCTGGGTGGTGTGGCTGCGTGAGCGCGTCGGTTTTCACGCCGGACAGCACATCCGCTACGAGATCCGCCGTCAGGTGCTCGACAGGCTTCAGGAAGCCGGGCCCGCGTGGATCCAGGGTAAACCGGCCGGTAGCTGGGCGACGCTGATCCTTGAGCAGATTGACGATATGCATGACTACTACGCGCGCTATCTGCCGCAGATGGCCCTTGCCGTTTTCGTTCCGCTGCTGATCGTGATCGCCATCTTCCCGGTGAACTGGATGGCAGCGCTGATTCTGATGGGCACCGCCCCGCTGATCCCGCTGTTTATGGCGCTGGTCGGGATGGGGGCAGCGGATGCCAACCGCAGAAACTTCCTGGCATTGGGTCGCTTGAGCGGTCATTTCCTCGATCGCCTTCGCGGCATGGAGACGTTGCGCATTTTTGGCCGCGGTGAAGCGGAAACCGAAAATATTCGCCTGGCGTCGCTGGACTTTCGTCAGCGCACCATGGAAGTGTTACGCCTCGCCTTCCTGTCCTCCGGCGTACTGGAATTCTTCACCTCGCTGTCGATTGCCCTCGTGGCGGTCTACTTCGGCTTCTCCTACCTCGGCGCGCTGGATTTCGGCCATTACGGCACGGCGGTGACCCTTTCCGCCGGGTTCCTGGCGCTGATCCTGGCGCCGGAGTTTTTCCAGCCGCTTCGCGATCTGGGGACCTTCTATCACGCCAAAGCCCAGGCGGTTGGCGCCGCCGATAGCCTGAAAACGTTCCTGGAAACGCCGCTGGCCCACCCGGAGCGCGGTGATGTAACGCTGAATGCTAAAGACCCCGTGACCATTGAAGCGCAGGACTTTTCCATTCTGTCGCCCGAAGGCAAAGTGCTCGCCGGTCCGCTGAACTTTACCTTACCTGCCGGACAACGCGTGGTGCTTGTCGGCATCAGCGGTTCCGGGAAAAGTTCTCTGCTGAACGCGTTGTCCGGTTTTATGGCCTACACGGGTTCACTACGGATCAACAAAACTGAACTGCGCAACCTCGATCCTGACGCCTGGCGTAAACAGCTCAGCTGGGTAGGCCAAAACCCGCTGCTCCCGGCATCTACGCTCCGTGAAAACGTGCTTCTGGCGCGCCCGGACGCGCGTGAAGATGAGCTGCAATCGGTTCTCGACCGCGCCTGGGTCAGCGAATTTCTGCCGCTGCTGCCGCAAGGGGTGGATACCATAGTCGGCGACCAGTCCGCCGGGCTGTCGGTCGGGCAGGCGCAGCGTGTGGCCGTTGCCCGCGCGCTGCTTAACCCATGCCAGCTTATGCTGCTGGACGAGCCCGCAGCCAGCCTTGACGCACACAGCGAGCAGCGCGTAATGGAAGCGCTTAACGCCGCCTCCCTGCAGCAAACCACCCTGATGGTCACCCACCAGCTGGAAGGGATTGCCGACTGGGACCAGATCTGGGTCATGGAAAACGGCCGTATTGTTGAGCAAGGCGACTACGCCTCTCTCGTTGCCGCCCAGGGGCCATTTGCGACCCTGCTGGCAAACCGTCAGGAGGATATCTGATGCGCGCTCTGCTGCCTTATCTTGCGCTCTATAAACGCCACAAATGGATGCTGACGCTGGGGATTGTGCTGGCGATTGTCACGCTGCTCGCCAGCATCGGCCTGCTCACGCTTTCCGGCTGGTTCCTGTCGGCCTCGGCCGTCGCGGGGTTCGCCGGATTATACAGCTTCAACTATATGCTTCCGGCCGCCGGGGTTCGCGGTACCGCTATCACCCGTACTGCCGGGCGCTATTTCGAACGCCTGGTCAGCCACGACGCCACTTTCCGCGTACTGCAGCACCTGCGTATCTATACCTTCAGCAAACTGCTGCCCCTCTCCCCTGCCGGGCTGGCGCGTTTTCGTCAGGGCGAGTTGCTTAACCGCGTGGTGGCGGACGTTGACACGCTGGATCACCTTTACCTGCGCGTGATTTCCCCTATCGTGGGCGCGTTTGTGGTGATTGTGGTGGTCACGCTGGGGCTGTCTGTTCTGGATGTTCCCGTTGCGCTGACGCTGGGCGGGATTATGCTGCTGACGCTTATCGTTCTGCCGCCGCTGTTTTACCGCGCCGGGAAATCCACCGGGGAAAACCTGACGCGCCTGCGCGGGGACTACCGCCAGCAGCTGACCGCCTGGCTTCAGGGGCAGGCAGAGCTGACCATTTTTGGTGCCAGCAAGCGCTACCGCGCGCGGATGGAAAGTACGGAGCTGAACTGGCATGAGGCCCAGCGCCGTCAGTCGGAGCTGACGGCCTTCTCTCAGGCGCTAATGATGCTGATCGGCGGCGTGGCGGTGATTGCCATGCTGTGGCTGGCTTCCGGCGATATTGGGGGAAACACACAGCCGGGTCCGCTTATTGCCCTTTTCGTTTTCTGTGCGCTGGCCGCGTTTGAAGCGCTGGCTCCGGTGACGGGCGCCTTCCAGCATCTGGGACAGGTCATCGCCTCTGCCCTGCGCATCACCCAGATTGCCGAGCAGGAGCCTGAAGTCACGTTCAGTGCCGGGCAGACCGTTGTCCCTGAGCAGGTTGCGCTGACGCTTGAAGATGTCACCTTCAGCTATGACAAACAGGCGCAGAACGCGCTGGACGGTATCACCCTTTCTGTGAATGCCGGCCAGCGGATTGCGATCCTCGGCCGTACCGGCTGCGGTAAATCGACGCTGCTGCAGCTGTTAACCCGCGCCTGGGACCCGCAGCGCGGTCAGATTCGTTTTAATAATACGTTGCTGACCGATTTCAGCGAGCAGGCCCTGCGCAAAACCGTCAGCGTCGTTCCGCAGCGCGTGCATCTGTTTAGCGCCACCCTGCGCGATAACCTGCTGCTGGCTGCGCCAGAGGCCTCTGATGATGCGCTTCGCGCCGTGCTGGAACAAGTCGGTCTGCATAAGCTGCTTGAGGGCGATGGACTGAACAGCTGGCTCGGTGAAGGCGGTCGTCAGCTTTCCGGCGGAGAGCTGCGCCGTCTGGCGATTGCGCGCGCGCTGCTGCACGATGCGCCGCTGATGCTGCTTGACGAACCCACCGAAGGACTGGATGCCACGACCGAGAGCCAAATCCTTGATTTGCTGGCCAATGTCATGACCGGTAAAACCGTCCTGATGGTTACGCACCGCCTGCGCGGACTGGCGAGTTTTGATCGGATAATTGTGATGGACAACGGACACATTATTGAGCAAGGTAGTCACGCAGAGCTGTTGGCGAAACAGGGTCGCTACTTCCAGTTTAAACAGCGTCTGTAGACTATATTTGTAGCGTCCTCACTCGCGTACTGGAGTTTTGCTGTCATGCGCCTGGTCCAGCTTTCTCGTCATAACATCGCGTTCCCTTCTCCAGAAGGGGCGCTGCGTGAACCCAATGGGCTGCTGGCCCTTGGTGGTGACCTCAGCCCTGCGCGGCTGTTGATGGCGTACCAGCGCGGCATCTTCCCCTGGTTTTCTCCCGGAGACCCGATTTTATGGTGGTCTCCCGATCCGCGTGCCGTGCTGTGGCCAGAGCAGTTTCACCTGAGCCGCAGCATGAAGCGTTTCCATGCAAAATCACCGTACCGCGTCACCCTGAACCACGCCTTTGGTCAGGTCATTGAAGGCTGTGCCGAAGACCGGTTTGAGGGAACATGGATAACCCGCGATATCATTACCGCCTACCACCAGCTTCACGAGCTTGGCTACGCGCACTCTATTGAGGTGTGGGACGGCGGAGCACTCGTCGGCGGCATGTATGGCGTGGCGCAGGGGACGCTGTTTTGTGGTGAGTCGATGTTCTCCCGCGCGGTTAACGCCTCGAAAACAGCGCTGCTGGTCTTCTGCCAGGCGTTTGCCCAGCGCGGCGGACGCCTGATCGATTGTCAGGTGCTCAATGAGCACACGGCTTCCCTCGGCGCCGTTGAGATACCGCGACGCCAGTACATCGAGCATCTGGATGCCAGCC
This sequence comes from Enterobacter sp. SST3, assembly GCF_000286655.1. NCBI lineage: Bacteria > Pseudomonadati > Pseudomonadota > Gammaproteobacteria > Enterobacterales > Enterobacteriaceae > Enterobacter > Enterobacter sp. SST3. The sequence goes on from NZ_ALNS01000005.1 coordinate 179,340, forward strand.
GTCAGGAAAAGCTCCCGCGCGACTTCTGGATACCGAGAACGCTCTTTATGCCCAATGCCTAAATGTTTTCCGCATATTTTTTGTGAGGGTGTTATAATTACGCCGCAGAGTAGCTTCTGCCTGTTGCCCCGCCGCCGTTTGGGACCTTCGCTTCAGATAACGTCCTGACGTTTATCCTGTTGTCTCCCCTTTACGAATGCGCTTTCCGTTCGGTTGTACCGTGACGCTTGGGCAATGCGCCGAAACTGTTTTGCTGCGTTTCAAACGCGCAATTCTTTACTTAATTGATGAATTTCGGCATTATCTTGCCGGTTCAAAACTTGGTAGTGATACCCCAGAGGATTAGATGGCCAAAGAAGACAATATTGAAATGCAGGGTACCGTACTTGATACGTTACCTAATACCATGTTTCGCGTAGAGCTGGAAAACGGTCACGTGGTAACTGCGCACATCTCCGGTAAAATGCGCAAAAACTACATCCGCATTTTGACGGGCGACAAAGTGACTGTTGAACTGACCCCGTACGACCTGAGCAAAGGCCGCATTGTCTTCCGTAGTCGCTAATTTTTTCGCCTGTAATGGCAGATGAATATTTAAAAGGTCGGGTTAATCCCGGCCTTTTTTATTTGTGGCTTTAATTTGGCTATGCCGGGGGATGTATTTTTTGGCAACCTGGTGGCCTCATCCCAGCCCTCTTCCACAGGGAGAGGGCGAAAGGCAGGCATAAAAAAACCGGGCTATTGCCCGGTTTTTAAGCCCTACGTAAGAAATCAGTGAGCCGCTTCCGGCTTGTGCTTCGCTGCACTCTGGAAATCGTACGTCAGTTCGTTCTTCGCCTGGTCCAGCGCCACGGTCACCTGGCCGCCGTCCACCAGCGAGCCAAACAGCAGCTCGTTCGCCAGCGGTTTCTTCAGGTTGTCCTGAATCACACGCGCCATCGGACGGGCCCCCATCGCACGGTCGTAGCCTTTCTCGGCCAGCCAGTTGCGGGCCTCCTGGCTTACTTCCAGCGACACGCCTTTCTGATCCAGCTGAACCTGCAGCTCGACGATGAACTTGTCCACGACCTGATGGATCACCTCGGTAGAGAGGTGATCGAACCAGATAATGTTGTCCAGACGGTTACGGAACTCCGGCGTGAAGATCTTCTTGATCTCCTCCATCGCATCGGTGCTGTTGTCCTGGTGGATCAGGCCGATGGATTTACGCTCGGTTTCACGCACCCCGGCGTTGGTGGTCATCACCAGCACCACGTTACGGAAGTCCGCTTTGCGCCCGTTGTTGTCGGTCAGCGTCCCGTTGTCCATCACCTGCAGCAGGATGTTGAACACGTCCGGGTGCGCTTTCTCGATTTCATCGAGCAGCAGTACCGCGTGCGGATGCTTGATCACCGCGTCGGTGAGCAGGCCGCCCTGGTCAAAGCCCACGTAGCCCGGAGGCGCACCAATCAAACGGCTGACGGTGTGACGCTCCATATACTCGGACATATCAAAGCGCAGCAGCTCAATGCCCAGCGCTTTGGAGAGCTGAACCGTCACCTCGGTTTTCCCCACGCCGGTCGGACCGGCGAACAGGAAGGAACCGACAGGCTTGTGGTCATGCCCCAGTCCGGCACGGGCCATCTTGATCGCTTCGGTTAAGGCCTCAATGGCTTTATCCTGACCAAAGACCAGCATTTTCAGGCGATTGCCGAGGGTGCGCAGCGTGTCGCGGTCGCTCTGAGAGACGCTCTTCTCAGGGATACGCGCGATGCGGGCCACCACGGACTCAATATCCGCCACGTTAACGGTTTTCTTACGCTTGCTGGCCGGCATCAGGCGCGCACGCGCCCCAGCCTCATCAATCACGTCAATCGCCTTATCCGGCAGATGACGGTCGTTGATGTATTTCACCGCCAGCTCCACCGCCGCACGCACCGCTTTCGCGGTGTAACGCACGTCGTGGTGCGCTTCATACTTCGGCTTCAGGCCGTTGATGATCTGCACCGTTTCCTCGACGGACGGTTCGGTCACGTCGATTTTCTGGAAGCGGCGCGCCAGCGCGCGGTCTTTCTCAAAGATGTTGCTGAACTCCTGGTAGGTGGTGGAGCCAATCACGCGGATCTTGCCGCTGGAGAGCAGCGGTTTGATCAGGTTAGCCGCATCCACCTGGCCACCGGAGGCCGCCCCTGCGCCGATGATGGTGTGGATTTCATCGATAAACAGGATGCTGTTGGTGTCCTGCTCCAGCTGTTTTAACAGCGCCTTGAAGCGTTTTTCAAAATCACCACGGTATTTGGTGCCCGCCAGCAGCGAGCCGATGTCCAGCGAGTAGATGGTGCAGTCGGCAATCACTTCCGGTACGTCGCCCTGCACAATGCGCCAGGCAAGGCCTTCGGCAATCGCGGTTTTACCCACGCCAGATTCCCCCACCAGCAGCGGGTTGTTCTTGCGGCGACGGCACAGCACCTGGATCGCGCGCTCCAGCTCTTTATCGCGACCAATCAGCGGGTCGATACCGCCAACGCGAGCAAGCTGGTTAAGGTTGGTGGTGAAGTTTTCCATACGATCCTCCCCGCCTGCTTGCTCTTCATTGTTATTGACCTGATTGCTGGAATCCGATGCCTGGTTAGGCTCGTCTTTGCGCGTTCCGTGAGAGATAAAGTTAACCACATCGAGGCGGCTGACTTCGTGTTTGCGCAGCAGATAGGCAGCCTGTGACTCCTGCTCGCTGAAGATGGCGACTAAGACGTTTGCGCCAGTCACTTCACTACGTCCGGAAGACTGGACGTGGAATACCGCGCGCTGCAGCACGCGCTGGAAGCTGAGCGTCGGCTGCGTGTCGCGCTCCTCTTCACTGGCAGGCAGCACCGGTGTGGTTTGTTCGATGAAGGCTTCGAGTTCCTGACGTAGCGCCACCAGATCCACGGAGCAGGCTTCCAGCGCTTCGCGGGCAGATGGGTTGCTAAGCAGTGCGAGCAGTAAATGCTCGACGGTCATAAACTCATGTCGGTGCTCACGCGCTCTGGCGAAAGCCATGTTTAAACTGAGTTCCAGTTCTTGATTGAGCATAGGCACCTCCCCCAATTTTATGCCTTATCAGGCCTTTTCCAGCGTACACAGCAACGGATGCTCGTTCTCCCTCGCATAGTCGTTCACCATCGCCACTTTGGTTTCCGCCACTTCGGCTGTGAAGATGCCGCAGATAGCTTTGCCACGATAATGAACGGTAAGCATCAGTTGCGTTGCACGTTCTACATCATAAGAAAAGAACTTTTGTAGCACGTCAATAACAAATTCCATCGGCGTGTAATCATCGTTCATTAACATAACTTTATACATAGATGGCGGTTTTAGCGCGTCACGCACTTTGTCTTCCGCCAGCTGGTCAAAATCCAGCCAGTCGTTGGTCTTACCCATTTTGCATAACCACTTTGAATCTACCTCAGATGTTAGATAACAATCATCTATTACTGTCATCCGCGATGTCTGTCACAAACTGTTGCAATAGCGTTAACTGCTTCAAACTTTGGTTGATTATTGTTCCATCTCCAGCGCCAAACGCTTGACGACGTCTTTCGTTTCTCTAAATTGTACAAGCGTGAGATGGCGAGGTTTTGAACAGCCCCCACTCCACCACCGGTTCATTCCATCTTAACTTATAAGATTTACGAAGGATGTCGAAGCATGGAAATGGGTACTGTTAAGTGGTTCAACAACGCCAAAGGGTTTGGCTTCATCTGCCCCGAAGGCGGCGGCGAGGATATCTTCGCTCACTATTCCACCATTCAGATGGATGGTTACAGAACGCTCAAAGCCGGGCAGTCCGTCCGGTTCGATGTCCACCAGGGACCAAAAGGCAATCATGCAAGCCTTATCGTCCCCATTGAAGCAGAGACGGTTGCATAGCTCTCTGTTTTATTGTGTACATCCCGCAGTCAAAATGCCAGCCCGATCGGCTGGCATTTTTATTTTCGGGTTATTCCCGAGCCAGCGCATCCACCGGATCCAGCCGCGCCGCGTTGCGGGCGGGCAACCAGCCAAACAAAATGCCGGTAAAGGTTGAACACAAGAATGCGGTAATAATGGCCACCGGCGAGAAGCCAATCTCCCAGCCGGGTAAAAAGAGCTGGAGCGCGAAGGCGATCATCATCGAGAGCGCAATCCCCATCGCACCGCCGACCAGACACACCAGCACGGCTTCAATCAAAAACTGCTGCAGCACGTCGCTGGCTCTGGCCCCGACCGCCATGCGGATGCCAATCTCCCGGGTACGCTCGGTTACCGACACCAGCATGATGTTCATCACCCCGATACCGCCGACGACCAGCGAAATCACCGCCACCAGCGTGAGGAACAGCTGAAGAGTACGTGTGGTCTTTTCTGCCGTTTTCAAGAGGCCGTCCATATTCCAGGTGAAGAAATCTTTCTTCCCGTGGCGCAGGGTGAGCAGCCGCTCAAGCTGCTGCTCGGCCATGGCGCTGTCGTAGCCCTCCTTCACGCGCACGGTGATGGAGTTGAGCCAGGACTGGCCCATAATCCGCCCGGAGATGGTGGTGTACGGCAGCCAGACGCGCAGGATCTTGCTGCTGCCAAACATCGACTGCTTCTCTTCCGCCACGCCGATGACCGTGGCAGGCATGTTGCCGACCAGGATCACTTCGCCCACCACGTTGGCTTTATTGGGGAAGAGCTGCCTGCGCGAGTTTGCATCCAGCACCACTACCTGCGCCCTGCCCGCCAGCTGTTCGGCGTTAAAGGTGGCGCCTTCGCTGAAGGTCATACCGTAGACGTTGAAATAATCCCCGCTGACGCCGTTCGCGCTGGCCGCCACGTCAACATTGCCCACGCGCAGGCGCAGGTTCTGCGAAACCGCAGGCGTGGCGGAGTTGACCCACGGCTGCTTCTGAATGGCCGCCAGATCGTCGTATTTCAGCGCCTGCTGATACTGCGGCTCGTCGTCACCAAAGTCTTTGCCGGGATAGACGTCAATGGTGTTGGTCCCGATTGCGCGGATATCGGCCAGCACCAGCTGCTTGGCCGCGTCGCCCACCACCACAATCGACACCACCGAGGCGATACCGATGATAATGCCGAGCATGGTCAGCAGGGTACGCATTTTATTGGCCGCCATCGCCAGCCAGGCCATGGTCAATGCTTCACGAAAGCCGCTGGAAAATTGCCCCCATCCGGTTGATGCCGGAAGCACTTCTTTCGGCGCCGCAGCCCTGGACTCACGCGGCGGCGGGTTGCTGACCAGCTCGCCGTCGTGGATCTCAATGATTCGCTCCGCCTGCGCCGCCACCTGCGGATCGTGGGTCACGATAATGACCGTATGCCCCTGATCGCGAAGCTGGTGGAGGATCGCCATCACCTCTTCGCCGGAATGGCTGTCGAGCGCCCCGGTTGGCTCATCCGCGAGGATCACCTGCCCACCGTTCATCAGGGCACGGGCAATACTCACGCGCTGCTGCTGGCCGCCGGACAGCTGCGAGGGCTGATACTCCACCCGCTCCGCCAGCCCCAGGCGCGTCAGCAGCATCTGCGCGCGCTCGAGGCGTTTTTTCCGCTCGACGCCCGCATAGACCGCCGGAACTTCTACGTTCTGAGCGGCATTGAGGTGAGAAAGCAGATGGTAACGCTGGAAGATAAAGCCGAAGTGCTCCCGACGCAGCTTCGCCAGCGCGTCGCCGTCCAGCGTTGAGACGTCCGTCCCGGCCACGCGGTACGTGCCGCTGGTTGGTTTATCCAGGCAGCCGAGAATGTTCATCAGCGTCGATTTACCGGAGCCCGATGCCCCGACAATCGCCACCATCTCGCCCGCCTCCACCCGAAGGGAGATGCCTTTTAGCACCTCCACCGGGCCATCGCCCGACGGATAGCTGCGGCGAATGTCTTTCAGCTCAAGCAATGCCGTCATTTCGCGGCTCCGGGCAGGCTTTCGCTGATGACAACCTCCTCACCCTCTTCCAGTCCTTTCACCACCACCACGTCGGTGTCGTTGCGCGCGCCAATCACCACTTCGCGCTCGCGCGTTTCGCCGTTGCGCAGCACTTTCACTTTATAGCGGCTATCACCGGCGGACTCACCCAGCGCGGAGAGGGGAATGGTCAGCACGTTCTTCACGCCAGTCAGCTGGATATGCACCTGCGCGGTCATGTCGAGACGCAGCACGCCCTGCGGGTTCGGCACTTCAAAACGGGCATAGTAGAAGATGGCGTCGTTAACCTTTTCCGGCGTCGGGAGAATGTCTTTCAGCACGCCTTCGTAGCGCGTCTGCGGATCGCCCAGCACCGTAAACCAGGCATTCTGCCCCGGCCTGAGATGGATAACGTCCGCCTCCGAGACCTGGGCTTTGACCAGCATGGTGCTCATGTCCGCCAGCGTCAGAATGTTGGGCGCCTGCTGCGCGGCAATCACCGTCTGCCCCTGCAGCGTGGTAATTTGCGTCACTTCCCCGGCCATCGGCGCAACGATTTTGGTGTAGTCGAGGTTGGTTTTCGCCGTATCCAGCGAGGCCTGGTTGCGTTTGATTTGCGCGTCAATCGTGCCAATCTGCGCCTGCTTCACCGCCAGTTCCGTGGTGGCCGTATCTAAATCCTGCTGCGAGATCGCCTGGGTTTTGGCCAGCGCCTGCTGACGGGTCAGCGTCACCTGGGCCAGGTTACGCTCTGCCTGCGCCTGCGCGCGCTGCGCGCGCAGCTCCATCAGCGTGGCTTCCACCTCGCGGATCTGGTTCTCGGCCTGTTCAGGATCGATCACGCCGAGCAGCTGGCCTTTTTTTACCTTATCGCCAATCTCAACCGACAGCGTTTTCAGCTGACCGCTGACCTGTGCGCCAACGTCAACCTTGCGCAGGGCATCAAGTTTGCCCGTCGCGAGGACGTTTTGTTGCAGTTCGCCCGGACGAACAATCAGCGTCTGATACTGCGGCACCGGCGCATTCAGCACCTGCCATAGCCAGTACCCACCGGCTAACACCACGACCGCCAGCAGCAGAAACAGCGTTCTGCGTTTTCCCTTGAGGTTCATAAATATTCCAAATAAATGTTCTGGCAATGATAAATGCTGATTCTATCTAAACGACTCCTCAACGAAACCCCTGTTCTCCGAAATCGTCACAATTTGTTTACGAGACGTTGAACGTTCGCCTGCTGAAATAGAAATCTTCATCAAGAAGCAGGATCTAACATGTCTTCCATCGTCGATACACCTTTTTCAAACCTGCCACAGCCTGCATCGGGTTGGCAGCTCTTCAGTCATCTGGCTTCCGGTAAGCTCACGCCAGGGCTGGCGTGGCAAAACCCAGCCTATCGACGTAAATTCATGCTACGTTCGCTGGCGACGCCTGTAAGTACCGCTCGCCTGTTGACGAGCCTTGCAAAACAGCCGAGCCTGATGCAAATGCTGCAGGTGCAGCCAGGACTGCCGTGCCGTCTGCATCGCCCCTGGCTGACGGTGAATATGGATCGCCAGCAGGCCCTTGAGTCCCTTAACTGGCACTATCAAACGATGAGCCGCCATATGCCGGCATCGCTGCTCTCGGGCTATCTGTCGAAAAAGGGCTTCACGCTGCTCACCTTAACCGGTAAAGATGAAGAGCCATTTACCGTCCGCCTGTGCGCCGATGCGTTTCTGGATAAAGAAGGGGAAGCCACCCTCGCCTTCTGCGACCATCAGAATACGGTGCTGGCCGAGATGACCTTCACCCTGTGCCAGTTTGAGGGAAAATCGACGCTGTTTATCGGCGGCCTGCAGGGCGCAAAAGCCCACGTTCCCCATGAGCTGATCCAGGGTGCGACGAAGGCCTGCCATGGTCTGTTCCCAAAACGTCTGCTGGTCGAAGCTGCCATGACTCTCGGCACCGCCTTCCCGGTAGAACAGATTGTCGCCGTCAGTAACGACACCCATATTTATCGCAGCTGGCGCTACCGCAAGAAAAAAGAGGGGAAACTGTTGGCCGATTACGACAGTTTCTGGATCTCCATCGGCGGCGAAAAGCAGGATAGCGGCAACTTCATGCTGCCCCTCGTCATGCCGCGTAAACCGATGGAAGAGATTGCGAGCAAAAAACGCTCCGAATATCGCCGCCGCTACGCGCTGCTGGACAGCCTGATTCAGCAGGTGAACCAGGCGACTCAACGTTAATCCGCTCTCCCGCGTGCCAGCCACAGCACGCGGGAAAACATCTTCCGCAGCAGGGTCGGCACCGCCTCCACGCCCCGTCTCCCCGCTTCCGTCGCCACTTCAATGGCTAAATCCGGTTTTGAAGAACGATGAATAGCTTTGGCGATCACGCGCCGCATGTTCATCGGGACATCGACCGGCACCATGGCAATTCGGTGGAATACGTCGTCGAACCCCTGACGATACATAAAGTGTTCCATGTCCATGGCGGGCAGCATGGTTAAATGGTCGCGCTCTTCCTCGCGCTCGTTATTCAGCAGGCTACGCACGGTCGAGGCATATTTTTTGCCCGCCTCATCACCGTCGACCAGAACGTGCCACTCGATCCCCATCCGGCGGGCAAATTTTATCAGCGGCTTGAGTCCCGACTGGGCAAATTCAATCACCTTGATGCCTTCCGCATCAAAATGGTGGCCGCACTGGCGCGCCAGTTCGTTGATGACCCAGGTTTCCGTCTCTCCTTCCACCAGCAGCCAGCAGCGGGCAAAGAGCGACGACGCGCGGTTAAAGCGAATATGAAACGCGATGCGCCGCCCGTCTTCCGCGTTCAATCCACCCGGACCTAACCGGTAGGCGGAGACGCGGGAAGATTCACGCACCAGACGACAGACGTGCTCGACCGGCGTCAGCGATAATAATTCACCGGAATTGGTGGTCGTAACGCGCTGGAGCGGCAGCAGGTTCAGCAGATGCCATGCCACGGAGAGCATGATGGGATGAAGGCGCGTTTCCGGGTCTTCCACCAGCAGCAGCGGCCTGGCGTCCCGGTCAAGACGAACGGTGCCTTTGGCCTGCAGAAGCGTTGAAAACAGACCCAGCAAAATCACCCGATGGGTACGACCGCCGGGCCGGTCGATCATCCGGTTAATGATATCGAGGTAGCGCCAGCTGCGCTGTTCGTCATGAGAGCGGCGGCGCATCAGGCGATGGCGCGACTCCGACGTTCCCTGCTCGGAAAAATAGTGCTCCAGCAGCTGTACCATTGCGGACAACCCCTGACGAATTTGACCGTCGGTCAGATTCTGCGGACGCGACACCAGCTCTCTCGCCAGAAAATCCAGCTCGCGGGCGGTGACTTCCACTTCCGGCATATTCGGTACAGTACCGTTACGAATGCGCCGCATAAAACGCGCGTCGCGCAGGCGCAGCACCGGCGTCAGGCGGATCAGATGGCGGGCCAGATCGTCGATATTGTCCAGCGGGATCGGGCTGGCCTTCTCATCAAGAAAATCACGCAGGGTCAGCACGCCCTCGTTTTCCGCCATCTCCCCTTCCAGCCGGTAGAATATCCGGTGGAAACCGTCATCGCACGGTACCCAGCAGGGTGACAGCGGGCGGAAGCGACGCACCCGATGGCGCCCGGGTTCGGATTCGCGGAACGTCAGGATGATATGCAGGTGCTTCTCGCGCCCCGTCACGTCGCCGGGGGGGAACCAGAAATCGTCGCGAACGAAGTGATAAAGATCGTCTTCGGGCGAAAGCAGTAACGTCAGCGCATCCAGCAGGCTGGACTTACCCCAGGCGTTCTCGCCGATCAGGACGTTGTTCTGTTCCAGCTGCAGCGACAGGCGGTTAATACCGCGAAACCCGACAATTTCCACACGTTCGAGAAGCATAAATCCCCCGCGCAATGTTCACTTTTTCCTTTAAGTTATCAGCAGTATAGCGGGAGGCGCCCTGTCACGACAGCACAACATTCACCCTGACGAGAATTGGTCTATGCTCTATTTACCGCTGATTTGAACAAGGATTGACATCACATTGCCTTAAATCAAATTAATCGAATTTATTTAAGTGGCGAAGGGGTGTTATTGGTTTCTAAAATACGGACTCTTTGAGTCGTCATCCCTTTATGGCGATATATCCCGCGCGCGGGAAAGCGTGCGGAAAATTATTTGAGGTGGTTATGTTTAGAAAATTGGCAGCAGAATGCTTTGGTACATTCTGGCTGGTATTTGGTGGCTGCGGTAGCGCCGTTCTGGCAGCAGCATTCCCGGAATTAGGTATCGGTTTTGTCGGCGTCGCGCTGGCATTTGGTTTAACCGTATTAACCATGGCCTTTGCCGTGGGGCATATTTCCGGCGGTCATTTTAACCCGGCAGTGACATTAGGTTTATGGGCCGGCGGTCGTTTTCCGGCGAAAGAGGTAATTGGTTATATTGTCGCTCAGGTGGTGGGCGGTATTATCGCAGCGGGCGTTCTGTACGTCATTGCCAGCGGTAAAGCTGGCTTCGACGCGGCGGCCAGCGGCTTCGCCTCTAACGGCTTCGGCGAGCATTCTCCGGGCGGTTATTCCATGCTGTCTGCCATCGTGATTGAAATTGTGCTGACCGCAGGTTTCCTGCTGGTGATCCACGGCGCAACCGATAAACACGCGCCAGCCGGTTTCGCGCCGATTGCCATTGGTCTGGCACTGACGCTTATCCACCTGATCTCCATTCCGGTCACCAACACCTCCGTTAACCCGGCACGCAGCACCGCCGTCGCCATCTTCCAGGGCGGCTGGGCGCTTGAGCAGCTCTGGCTGTTCTGGGTGATGCCGATTATCGGCGGTATCCTGGGTGGCGTGCTGTACCGCACCCTGCTGGAAAAACGCGATTAATTGCGCGCGGTGTCGGGTGGCGCTAACGCTTACCCGACCCACGTGAGTGTGCACTTGTAGGCCGGGTAAGGCGCAGCCGCCACCCGGCTTTTTTATTGCCGCTTTACTGAACAGTCTTTATTGGGTAGTGTCTCTGGCGCTCAACAGATACTCAAAAGGACCGGCTGTTCATGTTTTCAGGACTCCTCATTATTCTGCTGCCCCTGATTGCGGGCTATCTCATCCCGCTGCACAGAGAATCCGCATTACGGCTTATCAACCGTTTTCTCAGCTGGATTGTTTACGTCATTCTTTTCTTTATGGGGATCAGCCTGGCCTTCCTGGATAATCTGGCGACGAATCTGCTTTCCATCCTGCATTATTCTGTGGTCACCGTGGTGGTTATTTTGCTGTGTAATATCGCCGCATTATTCTGGCTTGAGCGCACCGTTCCGTGGAAAAACCATCATCATCAGGAAAAACTGCCTTCCCGAATTGCGATGGCGCTAGAATCATTAAAACTGTGCGGCGTCGTGGTGCTCGGTTTTCTTCTTGGGCTGACCGGCTGGGCATTTTTACAGCACGCGACAGAGGCCAGTGAATATACGCTAATTTTCCTGCTGTTCCTGATCGGTATCCAGCTGCGAAATAATGGCATGACGCTGAAGCAAATTGTTTTAAACCGTCGGGGAATGATGGTTGCGGTCATTGTGGTCGCCAGTTCCATGGTGGCGGGCGTGATTAACGCTTTTATTCTCGACCTGCCGCTGAAAACCGGCCTCGCGATGGCGTCAGGCTTTGGCTGGTATTCCCTCTCCGGTATCCTGCTGACCGAATCCTTTGGTCCGGTCATCGGCAGTGCTGCCTTCTTTAACGATCTGGCGCGTGAGCTGCTCGCCATTATGCTGATCCCGGGGCTGGTTCGCCGCAGCCGCTCTACCGCGCTGGGCCTGTGCGGCGCGACGTCGATGGACTTTACCCTGCCAGTGTTACAACGCTCTGGCGGGCTGGAGATGGTGCCCGCCGCCATCGTTCACGGCTTTATTTTAAGCCTGCTGGTTCCGGTTCTGATGGCCGTCTTCTCGGCCTGATACCTCTTTGGCGGTAGGGTGCCTGCCGCCAAAATTGCGCTAAATCAATCTCCCTCTATTTTGTAGCAGAAAGCCCTTTTCTCCGTTCTGGCACAGGCATAATCTTAAACATGTATATCAAATATAACTTTAACAGGTGTGATTATGTTTTGTGTGCAATGTGAACAAACCATCCGTACGCCGGCAGGCAATGGCTGCTCTTACGCACAGGGTATGTGCGGCAAAACCGCAGAAACATCTGACCTTCAGGACCTGCTGATTGCCGCCCTGCAAGGCCTTTCCGCATGGGCGTTTAAAGCCCGCGAATATGGCATCATCGACCACTACGTCGACAGCTTCGCCCCGCGCGCCTTCTTCTCCACGCTGACCAACGTTAACTTCGACTCTCCGCGCATTGTTGGCTATGCCCGCGAAGCCATTGCCCTGCGTGAAGCGCTGAAGGCGCAGTGCATGAAGGCGGATGCTAACGCCCGCGTGGAAAACCCGATGTCTGACCTTCAGCTGGTGAGCGACGATCTGGGCGAGCTACAGCGTCAGGCGGCAGAATTCACCCCAAACAAAGACAAAGCAGCGATTGGCGACAACATTCTCGGCCTGCGCCTGCTGTGCCTGTACGGCCTGAAAGGCGCTGCGGCCTATATGGAACACGCGCACGTGCTCGGTCAGTACGATAACGACATCTACGCCCAGTACCATAAAATCATGGCGTGGCTGGGCACCTGGCCTGCCGATATGAACGCGCTGCTGGAATGCTCAATGGAAATCGGCCAGATGAACTTCCGCGTGATGAGCATTCTGGACGCGGGTGAAACCGGCACCTACGGCCACCCGACGCCGACGCAGGTCAACGTCAAAGCGACCGAGGGCAAATGCATCCTGATCTCCGGTCATGACCTGAAAGATCTCTACAACCTGCTGAAGCAAACCGAAGGCACCGGCGTTAATGTCTATACCCACGGTGAAATGCTGCCAGCGCACGGCTATCCGGAGCTGCGTAAATTCAAGCACCTGATCGGTAACTACGGCAGCGGCTGGCAGAACCAGCAGGTGGAATTTGCCCGCTTCCCCGGTCCTATCGTGATGACCTCTAACTGCATCATCGACCCGACCGTGGGCGCGTATGACGACCGCATCTGGACCCGCAGCATCGTCGGCTGGCCGGGCGTGAGCCATCTTGAAGGTGACGATTTCGGACCGGTGATAGCGCAAGCGCAGCAGATGGCAGGCTTCCCGTACAGTGAGATCCCGCATCTGATCACCGTCGGCTTCGGTCGTGAAACCCTGCTCGGTGCCGCCGATTCGCTGATCGATCTCGTCAGCCGCGAAAAGCTGCGCCACATCTTCCTCGTCGGCGGCTGCGACGGCGCGCGCGGCGAGCGTAACTACTTCACCGATTTCGCCACCCGCGTGCCGGAAGACTGCCTGATCCTGACCCTGGCGTGCGGTAAATACCGTTTCAACAAGCTGGACTTCGGCAACATCGAAGGCCTGCCGCGCCTGATCGATGCGGGCCAGTGTAACGATGCTTACTCGGCCATTATTCTGGCGGTCACGCTGGCGGAAAAACTGGGCTGCGGCGTCAACGATCTGCCGCTCTCCCTGGTGCTCTCCTGGTTTGAGCAGAAAGCGATTGTCATCCTGCTGACCCTGCTCTCTCTGGGCGTGACCAACATCGTGACCGGCCCGACAGCGCCTGGCTTCCTGACGCCGGACCTGCTGGCCGTGCTGAACGAGAAATTCGGCCTGCGTTCCGTGACCAACGTTGAAGACGATATGAAGCAGCTGCTGAGCGCGTAAGGAGTAATTTATGACCATGCCAACCTCACAATGCCCGTGGCGGATGCAGGTGCATCACATCCATCAGGAGACGCCGGATGTGTGGACGCTGTCGCTGCTGTGCCACGACTACTATCCGTACCGAGCAGGTCAGTATGCGCTGGTTAGCGTTCGCCATTCGGCGGACACCCTGCGCGCCTACACCCTCTCCTCCACGCCGGGCGTCAGCGAATACATCACGCTCACCGTCCGCCGCATTGATGACGGTGCCGGCTCTCAGTGGCTGACCCGTGACGTGAAGCGCGGAGATTACATCTGGCTCTCCGACGCCCAGGGGGATTTCACCTGTGACGACAAAGCGGACGATAAATTCCTGCTGCTGGCGGCGGGCTGTGGCGTGACGCCGATTATGTCGATGCGCCGCTGGCTGGCAAAAAACCGCCCGCAGGCCGACGTGCAGGTGATCTTCAGCGTGCGCTCTCCGGACGATGTCATTTTTGCCGAGGAGTGGCGTGATTATTCGGTGACGCTGGTGGCTGAGCACAACGCGACGCACGGTTTTGTGCCCGGTCGCCTGAGCCGCGAGCTGCTGCAAAGCGTGCCGGATATCGCGAACCGCACCGTGATGACCTGCGGCCCGGCGCCGTACATGGATATCGTCGAGAAAGAGGTGAAAGCGCTCGGCGTGACCCGTTTCTTCAAAGAGCAGTTCTTCACGCCGGTGGCGGAAGCGGCAACCAGCGGGATTCAGTTCACCAAACTGCAGCCTGCGCAGACCTTCTTTGGCCGCGTGGGCACGACGCTGCTGGAGGCGCTGGAAAGCAACAACGTGCCGGTGGCGGCGGCCTGTCGTGCCGGGGTGTGCGGCTGCTGTAAAACAAAGGTGGTTTCCGGGGAGTACACCGTCACCAGCACCATGACGCTGTCCGACGCGGAAATTGCCGAGGGTTACGTGCTGGCATGCTCTTGCCATCCGCAGGGCGATCTGGTCCTCGCATAAACAATAAACGCTCGTTCGTAGGCCCGGTAAGCGTCAGCGCCACCGGGCTTTTTTGCCGGGTGGCACTGCGTTTACCCGGCCTACCCCCCCCTACCGCCACGCAGGTGCTTTCCCCAGCGCAAACCGCCCTGCCCCTAAAAACGCCACCGCCAGCGAGCCGATAAAGAAGTACACCAGGCTTTCAATCGCCCATGCGCCGACCTTGTCGAGCGCGAATGTCTCATCCAATCCCACCATCAGCCACGCCACGATCATCGTAAATGCCAGCACCAGCGCGGCCGGGCGCGTAAAGAGCCCGACAATAATCAGGATCGGCGCCACCACTTCGCCAATCAACACGCCGTAGGCAATAAACCCCGGCAGCCCTTTCTCCACCAGCATGCCGCTGATAAAGCCCACCCCACCAAACAGCTTATGCAAACCGTGAAAGAGCATCAGCCCGCCGACGGCAAGTCGTAACAAGAGTTTGCCGAGATCGTCGCACGATAGCTTTTCATTAACAGCAATTAACAATGATTTAACCATTTGAAATGATTCCTGTTTTCACTGAGGTATCACCAGATTATGCCGAAGCGTTGCGCGTGAAAAGCACCTTTTAATTGGGGGGATCTGACGGGCAATACGGAGACTTTCTTCTAAGCTTGTAAGCGTTATCACAAAAAGGAGACGGACAACCATGAAACAAACCGTGGCTGCATATATAGCGAAAACGCTCGAACAGGCTGGCGTAAAACGTATCTGGGGCGTCACCGGCGATTCCCTGAACGGACTCAGCGACAGCCTCAACAAGATGAAGACCATCGAATGGATGCCGACCCGCCATGAAGAGGTTGCCGCGTTCGCCGCAGGTGCTGAAGCACAGCTTACGGGTGAGCTGGCCGTCTGCGCCGGATCCTGCGGGCCGGGTAACCTGCACCTGATCAACGGCCTCTTCGACTGCCACCGCAATCACGTGCCGGTGCTGGCGATTGCCGCCCACATCCCCTCGTCCGAAATCGGCAGCGGTTATTTTCAGGAGACGCATCCGCAGGAGCTGTTCCGTGAATGCAGCCACTATTGCGAACTGGTTTCATCCCCGGAGCAGATCCCGCAGGTTCTGGCGATCGCCATTCGCAAGGCCGTGCTGAATCGCGGCGTGTCCGTGGTCGTTATCCCGGGCGACGTGGCGCTCAAGGCCGCGCCGGAAGGAGCCAGCACCCACTGGTATCACGCGCCGCAGCCGGTGGTGACGCCAGCCGAGGAGGAGCTGAAAAAGCTGGCGCAGCTGCTGCGTTACGCCAGCAATATCGCCCTGATGTGCGGCAGCGGCTGCGCGGGCGCGCATAAAGAGCTGCTGGAATTTGCCGGAAAGCTGAAAGCACCGATCGTCCACGCCCTGCGCGGCAAAGAGCACGTCGAATACGATAACCCCTACGATGTAGGCATGACCGGTCTGATCGGTTTTTCCAGTGGCTTCCACACCATGATGAACGCCGACACGCTGATTCTGCTCGGCACCCAGTTCCCGTACCGCGCGTTTTACCCGACGGATGCCAAAATCATTCAGATTGATATCAACCCGGCCAGCATCGGCGCGCACAGCAAGGTCGATATGGCGCTGGTGGGCGACATCAAATCCACCCTTGCCGCCCTGCTGCCGCTGCTGGAAGAGAAAACGGACCGCAAATTCCTTGATAAAGCATTGAGCGACTATCGCGATGCCCGCAAGGGTCTGGACGACCTGGCCAAACCGAGCGACAAAGCCATTCACCCGCAGTATCTGGCGCAGCAGATCAGCCATTTCGCAGACGAAGACGCCATTTTTACCTGCGACGTCGGCACGCCAACCGTCTGGGCGGCACGCTACCTGAAAATGAACGGCAAACGCCGACTGCTCGGCTCGTTCAACCACGGCTCGATGGCTAACGCCATGCCTCAGGCGCTGGGCGCAAAAGCGACAGCGCCGGAGCGTCAGGTGGTGGCGATGTGCGGCGACGGCGGGTTCAGCATGCTGATGGGTGATTTCCTGTCGGTGGTGCAGATGAAGCTTCCGCTGAAAATCGTGGTCTTCAACAACAGCGTGCTGGGCTTCGTGGCGATGGAGATGAAGGCCGGCGGCTATCTGACGGACGGCACCGAGCTGCACGACACCAACTTTGCCCGCATCGCCGAGGCCTGCGGCATCACCGGCATCCGCGTGGAGAAAGCGTCCGAGGTGGATGAAGCCCTGCAGCGCGCCTTCTCCATCGACGGTCCGGTGCTGGTGGACGTGGTCGTCGCCAAAGAGGAGCTGGCGATCCCGCCGCAGATCAAGCTGGAGCAGGCCAAGGGCTTTAGCCTGTACATGCTGCGCGCCATCATCAGCGGGCGCGGTGACGAGGTGATCGAACTGGCAAAAACCAACTGGCTCAGGTAAAACATCTGGCATCGCCTTTTTAAATATAAGGACATGCCATGATTGATTTACGCAGTGATACCGTTACCCGCCCGAGTCGCGCCATGCTCGAAGAGATGATGGCCGCCCCGGTCGGGGACGACGTCTACGGCGATGACCCGACGATCAACGAACTGCAGCGCTATGCCGCAGAGCTGAGCGGAAAAGAGGCCGCCCTGTTCCTGCCCACCGGCACGCAGGCCAACCTGGTGGCGCTGCTCAGCCACTGCGAGCGCGGTGAAGAGTATATCGTCGGCCAGGGCGCGCATAACTATCTCTACGAAGCGGGCGGTGCCGCGGTGCTCGGCAGCATTCAGCCGCAGCCGATTGACGCCGCGCCGGACGGCACCCTGCCCCTTGATAAAGTCGCAGCGAAAATCAAAGCCGATGATATTCATTTTGCCCGCACCCGGCTGCTCAGCCTCGAAAACACCCACAACGGCAAGGTCCTGCCGCGCGAATACCTGAAGGCGGCGTGGGAGTTTACCCGCGAGCGCGGGCTCGGTCTGCACGTGGATGGTGCGCGCATCTTCAACGCCGTGGTGGAATACGGCTGCGCGCTGAAAGAGATTACGCAATATTGCGACTCGTTCACCATCTGCCTCTCTAAAGGGCTGGGCACCCCAGTGGGTTCCCTGCTGGTGGGCAATGCGGACTACATCAAGCGCGCCAACCGCTGGCGTAAAATGACCGGCGGCGGCATGCGCCAGGCGGGTATTCTGGCGGCAGCCGGGCTGTATGCCCTGAAAAACAACGTGGCGCGCCTGAAGGACGATCACGACAACGCCGCGTGGATGGCGGCGCAGCTGCGTGAAATTGGCGCCGACGTGATGCGCCACGACACCAACATGCTGTTCGTCCGCGTGGGCGACGATCGCGCCGCTGCGCTTGGCGAGTTCATGAAAGCACGTGGCGTGCTGATCAACGCCTCACCTGTGGTGCGTCTGGTCATGCATCTCGACGTCAACCGCGAGCAGCTGGCCGACGTGGTAAAACACTGGCAGGCGTTTTTACAGCGATAAGGAGCATCACGTGCCGCAACGCATTCTGGTGCTCGGCGCCAGCGGGTATATCGGTCAGCATCTCACCGCGGCGTTAAGCCAGCAGGGGCACCAGGTGCTGGCTGCGGCACGCAATACCGAACGCCTGCAAAAACTCGGTTTGCCGGGCGTTACCTGTCACAACGTTGACCTCAACTGGCCAAAGGCGCTTCCCGCGCTGCTGGAAGGGGTCGACACGCTTTACTACCTGGTGCACAGCATGGGTGAAGGCGGAGATTTTATCGCCCACGAGCGTCAGGTAGCGATGAACGTCCGCGATGCCCTGCTGCAAAGCCCGGTGAAGCAGGTGATTTTTCTCAGTTCACTTCAGGCACCTGAACGCGAGCAGTCCGATCACCTGCGCGCCCGCCAGCTGACGGCGGACATCCTGCGGGGGGCCAATATCCCCGTCACCGAACTGCGCGCCGGGATCATCGTCGGCGCCGGTTCTGCCGCCTTCGAAGTGATGCGCGATATGGTCTACAACCTGCCGGTGCTCACGCCGCCGCGCTGGGTCCGTTCGCGCACCACGCCGATTGCGC
The DNA here is from genome assembly GCF_000286655.1 of Enterobacter sp. SST3. NCBI lineage: Bacteria > Pseudomonadati > Pseudomonadota > Gammaproteobacteria > Enterobacterales > Enterobacteriaceae > Enterobacter > Enterobacter sp. SST3. The sequence continues at coordinate 197,949 of NZ_ALNS01000005.1, forward strand.
TGGAGAACCTCCTGCATTATCTGGTGGCCCTGCTGGATCACCCGGCGGAGAAACATCGCGTGCTGGAAGCCGCTGGTCCTGAAGTATTGAGCTATCAGGCGCAGTTCGAACATTTCATGCGCGTCAGCGGCCGCCGCCGCTGGCTGATCCCCATTCCCTTCCCGACGCGCTGGATTTCGGTGTGGTTTTTGAATGTCATCACCTCGGTGCCGCCGACGACCGCCAAAGCGCTGATCCAGGGGCTGAAGCACGATCTGCTGGCCGACGATCGCGCGCTGCGCGCCTTAATTCCTCAGGATCTGATCCGCTTTGACGACGCCGTGCGCAATACGCTGAAGGAAGAAGAACAGCTGGTGAACTCCAGCGACTGGGGCTACGACGCCCAGGCCTTTGCCCGCTGGCGGCCTGAGTATGGTTATTACCCGAAACAGGCGGGCTGCACGGTGAAAACCTCCGCGAGCCTGGCCGCGCTCTGGGAGGTGGTGAACCAGATTGGCGGCAAAGAACGGTATTTCTTCGGTAATCTCCTCTGGCAAACGCGCGGGGCGATGGACCTGCTGGTGGGCCACCGGCTGGCGAAAGGCCGCCCGGCACGCCCGTATCTTGAGGTGGGCGACGCAGTCGACAGCTGGAAGGTGATCATCGTCGAGCCGGAAAAACAGCTGGCGCTGCTGTTCGGCATGAAAGCCCCGGGGCTGGGCCGACTCTGCTTTACCCTGAAAGACAAAGGCGATCATCGTGAACTGGACGTGCGCGCCTGGTGGCATCCGCACGGAATGCCGGGTCTGTTCTACTGGCTGTTGATGATCCCTGCCCACCTGTTTATCTTCCGGGGAATGGCGAAACGCATTGCGCAACGGGCAGAACAAAAGACGGAAAAGATCTAAATAAAACTCTCTTTCTTTCACCTTTCCCATTGCATAGCGCCGTAATTCACGAAAGAATGCGCACGAAATTCTTTTCAACACAGTGGATAGCTATGAAGGTACTGGTTACCGGGGCGACCAGCGGCTTAGGCCGAAATGCGGTCGAATTTCTGCGCAACAAGGGCATTAGCGTCAGGGCTACCGGTCGCAACGAAGCGATGGGTAAGCTGCTGCAAAAAATGGGCGCAGAGTTCGTCCATGCCGACCTGACGGAGCTGGTCTCCTCGCAGGCGAAGGTGATGCTCGCCGGTATCGACACGCTATGGCACTGCTCCAGTTTTACCTCCCCGTGGGGGACCCAGGAAGCCTTCGATCTCGCCAACGTGCGCGCCACCCGTCGTCTGGGGGAATGGGCCGTTGCCTGGGGCGTGCGTAACTTTATTCATATCTCCTCCCCGTCACTCTATTTCGACTATCACCATCACCGTGACGTGCAGGAAGATTTCCGCCCTGCTCGCTTTGCCTGTGAGTTTGCTCGCAGCAAGGCGGCCAGCGAAGAGGTCATCGACCTGCTGGCACAGTCAAACCCGCACACCCGCTTTACGGTCCTGCGTCCGCAGAGCCTGTTCGGGCCGCACGACAAAGTCTTTATCCCGCGACTGGCCCAGATGATGCATCACTACGGCAGCGTGCTGCTGCCGCGCGGCGGCGATGCGCTGGTGGATATGACCTATTACGAAAACGCCGTTCACGCCATGTGGCTGGCCAGCCAGCCGGACTGCGATAAGCTGATCTCCGGTCGCGCCTACAACATCACTAACGGCGAACCCTGCACGCTGCGCAGCATTGTGCAGCGGCTGATCGACGAGCTGCAGATCAACTGCCGTATCCGTTCCGTACCCTACCCAATGCTGGACATGATCGCCCGCAGCATGGAGCGCTTTGGCAGTAAAACAGCCAAAGAGCCTGCGCTGACGCATTACGGCGTCTCTAAACTCAACTTTGACTTCACGCTGGATATTTCGCGGGCGGAGAATGAGCTGGGGTATAAACCGGTTGTGACGCTGGATGAAGGGATTATGCGCACGGCGGCATGGCTGCGGGATCACGGGAAGCTGCATCGCTAGCCTTTTTGCCCGGTGGCGGCTTCGCCTTACCGGGCCTACAACGGCTCCGTACTGACCCCTCGCCCCTTAGCCTCATGTAGGCCGGGTAAGCGCAGCGCCACCCGGTAAAAGACAGAGGGTGCAAATACGAAAACGGCAACCCGAAGGTTGCCGTTTGCTTTTACAGAGCCGTCCAGGCATCAGCCCACGCCAGGCCAGCGCCGGGTTCGTAGTATGCCGGGGCATTGTTACACCAGCCGCTGTACGGGAACGGTTTGCACTGGAACAGTTTACCGTGGTTGTTCACGATATCACCTGCGTTGTACTTGCTGTTCGCGCTCCAGGCGGCGTAAGAGCCGGAAGTGCCTTCGTCCTTAGACTCGGCTTTCGCTTTCACATTCAGCAGGTAGGACGTGGTGCTGGTCAGTTCACCATCGCTGACGGTCAGGCCGATTTCGTACTGCTGAGCCGTTGCCGACTCTGGCGCCTTGAAGGTCACCACCGCTTTGTCCTGACCGGTCACGGTCTGGCCATCCTGGGAACGCCAGGTGTAGGTCAACTTGTTACCGTCGGCGTCAGTGGAGCCTTCCGCGCTCAGGGAAACCTGCGCACCCGCTTCAACCGCCCCGATTGGGCCCGCAATCTGCGCCACAGGGGCGTGATTCACGGTAGCCGGTTCAACAGGGGTGGTATCTTCCGCTGGCGTCGTATCCGCTGGCGGCGTGGTGTCTGCCGGGGTTTTGTCTTCTCCTGGGGTCACGGCTGAGCCGTCGTCGTTAATGATGTTCACGTTATAGAACTTCTTAACGCAGTTGGTGTAGTCACCCTCTTTGAACGCGCTGAACGGCGTCTGGTACCCCACCAGCTGGCAGGAGTAGGTCTTACCGTCCGGCGTATCCGGGCTCCACCCCCAGTCCTGCTCCCAGTAGATCTTCAGCGCGCCGGCGCCGCCTTCATCGAACTGCTTCATGTTGGCGCAGCCCAGCACTTCATTCGCCGGAACAGGCACTTTCAGGTAGTTCGCGAACTCTTTGTAGTACTTGATGCGGTTTTCAGACTGGGCAATCTCGGTTGGGCCGCCGCACTCTACGCCACCGTTGATGATCTGGGTGGTCACGCCGAAGCCCGGAACCAGGCCGTTGGCTTTATCGTGATCGTTTGGCTGCCAGGTGCCGTCGATAACCTGCAGCATGCTTGGTTTTGGCGGCTGCGGATAGGCGAAGAAGAAGATCGCACTTGCCAGGTTCAGCCAGGTATCCGCCACCAGCTCAGGTTTGTCGAGCAGGGTGCGGACGGTGCCAAACATCGCTTCAGAGAACGGACCGTAGTTATAGTTGTAAGACAGCTGCTTCGCGCCGCGGCCAAAGTAGCTTACGAAGTCGCCGTCTTTGTCCTTACCGCATGGCCAGGTCTGCCCCTGCCAGATGTCTGGGTTACATTCGCCGTTATAGCCGCCTTTCTGGCCTTCGGTCCACCCCATTTCACGAACGTGAACCAGGGCCTGACGCCACTCGGCTTCCGGACGCCAGCTCTCATGGCCGCCGGTTTCCTGCGCAAAGTGGGCGAACATGGTCGCCAGCTCTTTGCGGCAGATGGCGTCGCTGTCGCGACCATCGTTATAGGTCTTACACAGTGCCGGGAATTTACCAACAGCCTTCAGGAAGTTACTGTAGGTATAAGACTGAGCGCGCAGCGGGAAGAGATATTCCCAGTCGCTGGCCTTCACGATCCCTTCAACGCGCTTGACGTTGTCAGGGTTCGAGGCACGACCTGGCTCAATCTGCTCAACGAGGCTATTGTCCAGGGTCGCAATGGTATCCTTCACCGAAACCATCAGCGGGAAATTGGTCAGCTCTTTTTCCTTTTTCGCCAGATCGCTGGCTTTCATGGTGTACGGCTCACTGCTGGCCGCCTGCAGTGATGCAGCCTGGGCCATAAAGGGTGCAATACATGCCCCCGCCACGAGAACGCTCAGTAATGTCCTTTTCGTCATTTCAAATAATCCTGTATTTAAGCAACTAGGGTGAGTACATTCCCGGCTTATGTATTACTCCCTTAATAAATAAGCCAGAGAGTGTGGTTCTTTTTCATTTTCTGAAGAACACCGAAAGGAATTCTTCAAAAAATAAAAATAATGCTACGGTTATTTACCCGATTTTATTTGCTGATACTTCGCCCACACTTTATGGGCATAACGCATGCGCTGCGGATAATTTTCTTTTTTCAATCCGGCGTTATACGCGCCCACCGCTTCCCAGTTATAGCCATACACGTTTATCATCCCGGACAAGATGGAGGCGCCGACCATAATGGAGGTACAGGGCTCATTAATAAGCTGATTTTCATCAATACCCTGACGTTCTAACTCACTGAAGTGTGAGCTGTTAATCTGCATCAACCCGACGTCACGCGTGCCGTCGTGGTTCCAGCCTACCGCGTGGGGATTCATTCCGGATTCGACTTTGGCAATTGCATACAATAACCACGGATCGACATGATAATAATGTCCGGCGTTATCCCAACAGTTCGCGAATACGCTTTGACTAAACAGCAGTAAAAATATAATCACGCGTTTCATGAGCACCTGCTTTTTAAATACTGAACCTCTTTCCGCTCATCATTAGCGATAATTCTGAAGTGTTGGTCACACCCGAAGTGGGGTGTGACCAACTATTGCGGGTTGATATCATTCCCGCAATCCACGGTTCAGAAGGTTATTTGCAGTCTGTTGAAGGACCTTCTTTCACCCATACATCGCTGTTAGCCGGGTTGTCACCGCGGGTCCACCATTTGGCACGGTAAACGTTGCCCTGGTAGGTTGTGGTTTCGCCGCCGTTATAAACCAGGTCAGAACGCCAGTTCATCTTCACGTTGCTGACCAGCTCCCAGGCATCCACACCGAACCCAGGCTGGTTGCCTTGCGTCCAGTACTTCGCTTTCCACACCAGATGGTCGAAGCTCACGGTATCGCCACTGTTGTAGATTTTGCTGGCATCCCACGCGGCATATTTGCTGGCGTTAGCATCGACAGGCGCATCGCAGCTACCGGTTGCAGAACCTTCGTCAGATGGCGGGGTCACGTCATCAGACGGAGGTGTAACTTCATCAGAGGGTGGCGTTACGTCATCAGACGGAGGTGTAACCTCATCAGACGGTGGTGTAACGTCAGCCGGTTTCGGATTCACGGTAACCTGCACGTTAGACTGCACGCTGGTTTTGCCGTCGCCTACAACTACGCTCAGCGTATAGGTAGACGTGGTGGCAACGTCTGGTGCAGTAATCGTCACGTTCGCGGTATCGGTACCGGTTGCATGCATATCCGCTGGCACGCTCCAGGAGAAGGTCATCGCATCACCGTCTGGATCCACAGCCTGCGCGTGCAGAGCATAGGTTTCTCCTGCCTGCAGCGTCACTGCCTCCATTGCGTTCACGACTGGCGCCTGGTTAGCTTTTGGCGCTTTATTCACAACCTGCACATCAATGGCGTTGCTCAGGCCTTTAGCATCCGTAACCGTCAGGCGGAACACCATGGTCTGATCGCTGGTCGCTGCCGCAACGTTGAAGGTTGCTTTCGCTTTGGTGCTGTTGGAGAGAGTCACAGATGGGCCAGAAACCTGGGTCCATTTGTAGGTAATCGCATCGCCGTCTGGATCGCTGGAAGCAGAACCATCAAGCGTGACGGTTGCCGGGCCAGAGACGTTCTGATCCGCAGAAGACGCGATTGGCGCATGGTTGGTGACGACCGGATCGACCGGGGTAGAACCGCCCAGCAGACTTTCGTTCATCGCGTTCAGGATGTCGCCGGTATCAGAGTCAATAGACCAGGCAAAGAGTCCGCCCAGGTTTTTCGACAGCACATACTTGCCTTTAGCGGCGGTAGAGCGTGCATCTTCATAGGTGATCAGGTCGCCGGTAGACTTATTGAAGACATATGGCGCTTCAGCATTCGCGTCGTAACCATATTCCCAGCCAGGCTTGCCTTTGTACTCGTTAACGATCTGACGGTAGTCGACCACGCCAGGTTCCCAGGTACCTTTCACCATACCGGTTGCGGTACCCGTGAATGGATTGTCACCGGTGTAGCCATGCACGCCAGTCCAGCCGCGGCCATACATGCCCGCACCCACCACGATCTTGCCTGGCTGTACGCCCTGAGCAAGCAGCGCGTCCACGCCGTTCTCGGTGGTGTAGTTCGTGTCCGGACGCCATGACGGCGCGCGCAGTGCGGCCTGGTGGCCCAGCTCGGTGTTGCTCCAGCCGCCGTAGAAGTCATAGCTCATCAGGAAGATGTGGTCGAGGTACTGCTGAGCAGCGGTGTAATCCACGTCTTCAATCTTATCGCGGCCCGCACCGATGGCGCTGGTCAGTTCATAGGTACGGCCAGTCTGTGCAGACAGCTCGTTCAGCATGGTGCGCAGGTCATGCATCAGGGCGGTATACGTCGCTTTATCCTGCTGCGGGTTACCCAGGTGTTCGCTCACGCCGCCGCCGCCAGGGAATTCCCAGTCGATATCCACACCGTCAAAGAACTTCCAGGTCTGCAGGAAATCTTTCACAGAGGAGACGAAGCGGGCACGGATTGCCGGGTCGCCCATGTGGAAGAACGGATCGGACAGCGTCCAGCCACCGATGGATGGCAGCACTTTCAGGTCCGGATGCGCTTTTTTCAGCGCCATCAGCTGGCCAAAGTTACCTTTGTACGGGTCGTCCCAGTTGGAGACGCCAGACTGCGGTTTTTGCAGCGCAGCCCACGGATCGTGAATGGCGACGGTATAGTCCGGACGACCCGCGCAGTCGCGCTGCAGTACGGAGAAGCTGTTACCGCCTTCAACGGTTTTCAGGCCATCGTTGATGCCGTCGCCGCCACAGATTGGAATGAAGCCATAGAGGATGTGGTTAAGGTTCGCTGCCGGGATTTTATCAACCGGGAAGTTACGATCGTAAACGCCCCATTCAGGGAAATACGCCGCAACCACTTTATCAGTATGTTTGGCGAACGTTTTGTTGTTCTCCTGCAGCGGCGCGTTCAGCGGCAGCAGATGGCTGCCGTCGGTGTCCGCCACGATGATCAGCTTGCTGGCGCTTTTGGTACAGCCGCTGGCATTACAGACTTCCACCTGCTCCTGATAACGTCCGCCCTTTTTCACTTTAAAGGTGGCTGAGCCGCTTGCACCAGCTGCGCCGGTCCACACGGTTTTACCATCCAGCAGCACTTTGGCAGACGTTGGCGCGTCGCCGCTCCACACGTTCCACTCGACTTTCACATCCACGCCGTCGTTATGTACCTTGACGAGGCTGTTGTAATCCTGCGCGGCCTGATCCACCTCGACCAGCGCAAATTTGTCATTGCCGGAGCCGATGGTCGGCGCACCTGGCGCAGCAGCGAATGCAGAACCGGTTGCCGCTGCAATAAAGAGCGCCAGATATTTAGGCTTAATAAATTTCATTTTTCTTTCCTGATAAATTTATTCGTAAACGAAATTGATCCATGTCTTCCTTTAGAACATGGAATGATATTCACATAGTGCGTTTTTAAATACGCAGACAGCCGTTATCCAAACCTTAAAGACGCGTTGTATTCCTCCATTAAAAGATACAAGCTAAAAATCCGTGTAGCTTATGCCTTTTACGATACACTGAGGATAAAAGGTCGTCCTTCTCTTTCCTCGTCGAAAATATTGATAAAAAAACTTGACCCGGTTATTTAATAGGTATTCACAAATAGCTGGCAGGTATAGAGCGCTATTCCAGCAAAAGCCAGATAAGGTCCGAAAGCGATGGTTTGGTTATTTTTATTCGATTTATTTAATAGCAAATAACCCACTATGCCACTTAATGCGGCAATTAATTCAATCGCAGGGAGTGACTGCCAGCCGCACCAGGCGCCCAGCGCCGCCAGCAGCTTGAAATCGCCGTAGCCCAGCCCTTCCCGACGGGTAAGCAGACGAAACGCCCAGTACACCAGCCAGAGCGAAAGATAGCCTGCCACCGCGCCGAGCAGCGCATCACGCAGGGGCAGCCCGTGGCTGAAGGCGTGGAACAGCAGCCCGGCCCAGAGCAGCGGCTGCGTCAGGCAGTCGGGCAGCAGCTGGTGCTGTCCGTCAATCATCGCCAGCGGCAGCAGAAAGGCCGCCAGCACCCACAGCGAGAAAAGGGATGCTAAGTCCGGTATCCACCGGGCGGTGAGGCCAAAGAACACCGCCGTCAACAGCTCGAGTAAAAATAACCGCAGCGGAATCGGCGACTTGCAGCAACGACAGCGTCCCCGCAGCGCCAGCCAGCTCAGCAGCGGGATGTTCTCCCATGCGCGCAGAGCATGCTGGCAGACGGGACAGTGTGACGCCGGGAAAAGCAGGTTGCTGCGGCTCTCCTCCTCTAGCACCATCCCCGGCACGCGATCCACCACAACGCCGAGAAAGCTCCCTAGGATCGCGCCGAACACGCCGCTCATCGCGGCAAACCCGACGGGATAACTCTCCCGGACGAGTATCAGCCCGTTCATGCCACTTTTTTCCAGGTCAGCTGGATTTCGGCCTTCACGTCGCTCAGGTGATCCACGGGCGTGAGGTTCATTTTCTCCAGCCTGACGCCTGACGCGAGGTTCATCTCTCGCAGCCAGTTTTTTAATTCATACACGTTGACCCGGTTCACGACAAAGGCCAGAGTCTGACCGTCCTGACGAATATCGGTCAGCGTCAGGTTAATTTCATGCGCGCTATTCTCCACCACGCTGCGTGGATTATCGGTTTTCACCTGTAGCACCGGCAGATGATTTTTATCAATTTCTGTTTTCATCCAGTTTACCGTTTCAATTTGTCGCGCCAGCGTCGCCTGGCTATTTTTTATCATGTTATCCAGGGGAATTATCCCTGCGTAATAGATGATGGCGCTGCATAAAGCTCCCGCCGCTATTTTTAAAATGAATTTTTCTCTGGTGCTGTATTGTTGATAACGAGATGTAAACTGTGCAATTCGCGCTTTCATTTATATTTCCCTGTAATCATGGCCGTATACGGCGCGTCCTTTGAAATAGGCTGTAATGTAAAATCAAAATTCGTGCTGGCCTGATGAATGAATTCCTGTAATGCCTGCGCGTTTTGCGCACTCACGCTTAATGTCAGGGCTCCCTGCGTGTCGTCATATTCAAACAGCGTAATTTCCATCGACGGAACGGACTGACGGATCTTTTCCAGTTCGTCCATCTGCAAAAAAATGCCTTTAGGCTGCTTCTTGATGTTCTGTCCAAAATGGTACTTAAGGTTGGTCTGGTGACGCATACTCGGAAAATGGTGTTGATAAAGCTCGACCATCTCCTGCTGCACCTGATTTTCCCGATCTGCCAGCATCCACGCCAGGGTGATGCGGGGGCCGAGCAGCAGGCCCAGAGAGAGAAGTCCCATCACCGCGATGGCGGCCTTCACCCCTTTCGCCGCCCTCGCGCTGGTCGCTTTCGCGCTGAACGCACCGTGCAGCACGTTGACGCGGCACGCCCGCCACTGCGGCTGGATCAGCACCAGCGGATGTTCTGCCGCCAGCTGTTCGTCAACCTCAATGCCTTGCGGGATATCCCCGTAGCAGCGGACCTCGCCCTCTCCGGCTTTTTGCATCAGCAGCGGCAACAGGCCAACCTCAACGTTACAGGCGATATGCGGCGACAAGCGCAACCAGTAGTTCTCTTCCCGCGCAACCAGCGTGCTTCCACCCGCCGTGACCGGCAGCAGCCAGGCGTCAGGCAGGACCTGAATGACCTTCAGGCCCGCCTCGTGAAAGCGGGTCAGCCACTGCTGCAGGCGGGCGGAATCTATCGCCACGGCGTCCACCTCGGCACCTTTTTTGTTCAGCACCGTCCAGTGGAGATCGTCCACCTCACCAATCAGAGTCTCCTCCGCCATCCACGAGAAGGCGGTCGCCTGCGACGCCATTTTCTTCGGCAGCGTAAAGTGGCGGAAGATCATCTCACTGGCGGGCAGCAGCAGACACACGCGCGCAGCCAGAGGATGGTCGGCAAGGGTATGCAGCGCCTGCGGGGGGGCCAGGGTTGTAACCTGTTCGCTTCCCGACTCACACCACATGATTTTCCCGTCCTCACGGCTGTCGGGACGAACAAAAAGGACCTGTTTCATAGCGTTCTACTTTTCTTATTCAATCATTCGGTAACGACGTTGCCACGTCACAATTTCACCGGCTTCGTTATTCACCTGAAGCTGGCTCACCACGCGAAGCGTTAACTCATCGGTATTGCCGGTGTAGTTGACGCGAAAATACCGGCTGTTGATGGAGAGCAGCCCGGCCACCTGCGGCAACTCTTCCTTCAACTGCGGGAAGGCCTGTTCCAGCGCTTTGCTGAAGACGTCCATACTTTCCCAGCCGGTTTCCGGCCGCGACTCAATCAGGCGTACGGCATCGTCCGCGGTGAGTTTTCCCGGGAACAGGGCTGCCAGTAAGGGCGCCTGCTCCGGCGTCAGAGTATTGACATCCACCTTGCTGGCCGAGTCCGGCAGCGCGCATAACAGCTTGCTCACTTTCGGGTACGCTGCAGCAGGAAACGCCGGCAGCAGCTTGATCTCGGCAAGGGTGCGCATCATCTGATTCGCAGGCTGACGCGCCGGCACTACGCCAGACCAGGCGTCCATCTCCGCGCCCTCTTTCACCGTCGTGGCGTCGCCGTCGAGATAATCCACCAGCTGCTGATAAATTTCTTCCGCCGCCGTCTGGCTGATGCCGCCGTCCGTCAGGATCTGCTCGACAATCTTCTCTTTTCGCGGTTTTTCCGGCACGGTTGACGCATTTTGATCCTGAGCCACTTTGTCTGCGGCCAGCAGGTTATTGACGTTGAAGCAGTCCTGCGCGTCGTCGACCTGGCTGACCACCGTATAGTCTTCACCCTGCGTCTCCAGCGGCAGGTGCCAGTCGCCCGCCGGGTCGAGCGGTTTGCTCTCGCCGCTGGCGTCGTTCTGCAACCGGTCTTTCACCACTTTTTCCTGCGCCTGCATTGCCCAGCGCAGCTGCTGCTGGCTCACCTGATAGTGGGTTTTCTGCAAATTACGGCAGAACTGCTGGCTGATTTTGGCCGCCAGGGCCGACATCATGACCAGCAGGATCAGCACAACCAGCAGGGCAACACCGCGTTGCTGATGGACCCGGCTCATGGCTTCACGTCCGGCGCAGGCGCATTTTGCGGGGCAGGCGCGTTTTCTGCCGCCGGTGCCACCGCTTCTGGTATCTCTCCCGGCGTGGTAAACACCCAGCGCCAGGTGTCGCCATTTTCCATGGTCAGCGTAAGCTCCACGCCGTCTGGCAGATGGGCAGAGTCACCCCAGCTTTTTTGCCAGCCCTGGTGATAAAACCGCCATTGCATCGCTTTCACCTCGCTGACGATAGGCACTTCATCGGGTTTGACGTCCGCCGGGCTGTCAATCACCGGCCAGACGTCGCGATACAGACGCCCTTCTTCCAGCCGCCAGCGCACGCGCTCCAGCTGGACCGTGCCACTCACGCCGTTCAGCGTGGTGAATTCCACGGCATCGCCATCCTGTAAAAACAGATCCGGTGCGTTGCGCGGCGCCCGCGCCTGCAGCTGGAAAAAATCGCGCTCCATCAGGCTCCAGGCACGCTGAAGCTGATTAAGCTTCGCCGCGCGGGTATCGGTTGCCGAACTGGTGCGCATCGCGCCGTCGAGAATTTGCCAGGCCAGGGTGCTGATGACCGCAAAAATGGTCAGCGCAATCATGATCTCCAGCAGGGTAAAACCGCGCTGGCGTCGGCTCGTCTGCACTTGCTCTCTTCTCCCGGCCCAATGATCTGAAGCGAAATGACCGGCTGGCTTTTATCGCCTTCGGCGTAAACGCGGATGGCATTGGCCCAACCGCTATTGGCGGTTTTCACCCGCTGCTTATGCCAGTACCAGCTGCGCCCCCCCATGATTTCCGTCCCCTGCTCCTCGGCATCGGGAAAATCGGTTTTGCTGAGCTGGGCTTCAGCCAGCTGATTTTCTGCAACCCAGCTGGCCTGCAGCGTTTCGGCCAGCCCGTGGGTGAAGCGCACGTTCAGGGAGACGGAATTCATCAGCGCCAGCGCGGCGGTGGAGAAAATGACCAGCGCCACCATCACCTCCAGGAGCGTCATCCCGTTCTGCTTAACCTTGCCTTTAGTCATCGTTCTCTACCGAAACCGGGGCCGCGCCCTGCGACACCACGCGGAAGTGATGCTGTTTGTCGTAACTCTGCAGCGTCAGCGTAAAACGGCCAATCTCACCGTCCGGCAGAAAGAGGATCTGGGGGTCGGCCTCGACGTTAGCCGCCAGACGCTGAGGCGAGAGCGACACGTGCATCTCTTCCGGGAAATCGCCCTTCGTGGTAATACGGCCGGCGGATAACGGCACCCAGTGACGTTCGCCATTTTTATCGTCGAGCGTGACCAGCTGATATTTATCGGTAGCGATCACCAGCCCGACAATATTTCCGTCCATGACCGCGCGGTCTGAACCATAATCAACGAGGGCTTTTAATTGCTGACCAAATATATCCGCACCGCTGCGTGAGGGTATTGTTGAGACAACCATCATGGCGCAACTGGCAAATATCACCAGCGCCAGAATAATTTCCAGCAACGTAAAGCCGCGTTGATTCTTCATTATTTCTCTTTCTTATCCAGAGACCAGTTCGTAATATCGTCTGCGGTGTTGGCTTCGCCATCAGGACCGGCAGAGAAGACGTCTACGGCGCCGTGTTCACCCGGGCTGACGAGCAGATAATCGTTGCCCCACGGATCCTGCGGCAGGCGGCGAATATAGCCGTCGGCGCGGTAGCCGTTGGGAATAGGCGCGATCTCAGGCTTGGTCACCAGCGCCTGCAGACCCTGCTCGGTCGTTGGGTAGCGGTGGTTATCGAGCTTATACATATCCAGCGAGCCTTCGAGCGCAACAATATCGCTGGTCGCCTTTTGCGCGTCCGCTTTTTCTTTATTACCCATTAAATTGGGCACCACCATACTCGCTAAAACGCCGAGAATAACGATCACCACCATTAATTCGAGCAAGGTGAACCCCGCCTGGCGAGCCAGACGTTTTGTTTTTATAGCCATGATTTAACCTACCATATTATTAAGTTGCAGAAGCGGCTGTAATATTGACAGCACGATGAATAAAACAATCGTCGCCATGGAGACCACCAGCGCTGGTTCAAATACCGAGAGCGTTAACGTAATACGATGCTGTAGCGCCGACTCCTGGTTTTCCGCCGCGCGGTCCATTAAGTTGCCTAACTCGCCGCTCTCTTCGCCGGAGGCAATCATGTACAGCATGGTGGGCGGGAATAATTTCGCCTGCTCCAGCGCGGCATAGAGCGAGGCCCCCTGACGCACGGTATCCGCCGCCTGCTCCAGCACCTGCCGGGCGTAGAGGTTTTCGATACCGTCCATCGCGATATACATCCCTTCAAGCAGCGGCACGCTGCTCGCCTGCAGGATGCTGAGCGTGCGGATATAGCGGGCGCTGTTGATCGCGCACACCAGCTTTTTAATCGGCGAGCCATTCACCAGCCAGCTGTGCCAGCGAAAAAGGTTTTTGGCGTTTCTGAGCCAGGTCTTAAAGCCAACAAATCCGCCGCCGAGGATCCCCACGATGTAGATCCCGTACGCCTGCAGGAAATCGCTCACCGCAATCAGCGTGCGGGTGGTGATCGGCAGCTGCTGCTTCATGTGGGTGAACTGCTCGATCACCTGCGGCACCACCGCCACCAGCAGAATGCTGATGACCGCGATGGCGACCACGGTGAGGGTAATCGGGTAGACCATCGCCTGCGTCAGCTTGCTTTTCATCTTCTGGCGCTGCTCGTTGTACTCCGCCAGCTTCTCCAGCACGTCGCCCAGGTGGCCGGTCTTTTCACCGGCCATCACCAGCGTGCAGTAGAGCTTGTCGAAGGTGCGCGGGAACTGGCTGAAGGCGTCGAACAGGGTGTGACCTTCCACCACCTTCTCGCGGATCTCCACCACCATTGCCGCCAGCTTGTTGTCTTCCGTTTGCTTCGAGATCGCCTTCAGCGCGCTCTCGAGCGGCAGTGCGGCGTTGACCAGCGTGGATAACTGACGGGTAAACATCGACAGCACCGGCGTGGAGAGCCTGGCTCCGGTTTTTGCTTTTCCGGCAGACGCCGCTTCACGGGTTTCGCTGATGCTGACGGGCATCAGCTTTTGCTCGCGCAACATCTGGCGAACCTGCTTTTGCCCCTCGGCCTGCAGCGTGCCGCGCTGGGTTTTGCCTGCGACATCCGTCGCCGTCCAGGCGTAGAAGGCCATTACGCATCCCCCCCGCGCTCGGCGGTCACACGCATCACCTCTTCCAGCGAGGTGACGCCGCTAATCACCTTCAACAGCCCGTTTTCGCGCAGGCTGTAAGCCTGCTTAAAGAGCTGCGTCTCGATGGACATTTCGTCTTTATCTTCATGAATGGCGCGGCGCATGGCGCTGTCCACCACCAGGAACTCGTGAATACCGGCACGGCCCTGATAGCCGCTCTGGCGGCAGTGTTCACAGCCCACCGCGCGATAAATGGCTTTTGGCGGCGCGTCCATAAAGCTGAACAGCGCTTTTTCATTGGCATCCAGCGGACTGGTGGTCCGGCAGTGCGTACACAGCCGACGCACCAGACGCTGGGCAATGACACCGAGCAACGATGAACCGATTAAAAAGGACTCCAGCCCCATGTCCCGCAGACGCGTAATCGCCCCGGCGGCGCTGTTGGTGTGCAGCGTAGACATGACCAGGTGACCGGTGAGCGACGCCTGCACCGCAATTTGCGCGGTTTCACCGTCACGAATTTCCCCGATCATCACCACGTCCGGGTCCTGACGCAGAATAGCGCGCAGCCCGCGGGCAAAGGTCATGTCCACGCGCGGGTTAACCTGCGTCTGCCCCACCCCTTCCAGCTCATATTCGATCGGGTCTTCCACGGTCAGGATGTTGCGTTCGTGGCCGTTCAGCGCCGAAAGAATGGCGTACAGGGTGGTACTTTTACCGGAGCCTGTCGGCCCGGTGACCAGGATAATGCCGTGCGGGCGCTCAATCAGCCCTTTTAACTTCTCCAGCTCTTCATCGATCAGGCCCAGCTTGTTGATGTCGGGCTTGAGATTGCTTTTATCGAGCAGGCGCATTACCACGCGCTCGCCGTACTGGGACGGAATGGTCGAGACGCGCACGTCGATCGCCTTGCGGCCAATGCGCAGTGAGATACGGCCATCCTGCGGCAGACGTTTTTCGGCAATGTCGAGTTTCGACATCACCTTGATACGCGACACCAGCAGCGGGGCGAGCTTACGCGCCGGTTGCAGCACCGGGCGCAGCACGCCGTCAACGCGGAAGCGAATGCTCAGCGTGCGCTCGAAGGTTTCGATATGGATATCCGACGCACCGTCCTTAACCGCCTCGCCGAGAATGGCGTTGATCAGGCGGATCACCGGCGAGTTTTCGTCGTTATCAAGCAGATCTTCGTTATCCGGGATCTCCTCGGTTAACGCCATCAGGTCGATATCCGCATCCATGTCGTCCACCAGCTGCTGTGAAACGCCGCTGCTCTGCTGCCAGATTTTGGCCAGCATCTCGTCAAACGCTTCCGGCGTCACAGTAACCGGGACGAACGCGCGGCCCAACACCCGGCGCACTTCCAGCAGTGCTAACGCCGGGGTGTCCTCACGGATATAGACGTCATTGTTGTAAAGCAGAACGCCGTTATCTTTTGCGTAGCTGCTGCTACACAGTGTTTTACTCAGTTCGTCCACGTTGCCCCTCCGCCTTACTCTTTAAACGGATTGCGTGTCGCGCGGGTTTTCACCGGTGCGGCGTGAGGGCTTGCTGAAGGAAACGCGGGCAGGACGGCATTGTCGCTCGGCTCAACAATACCGAGCTTTTTCTCTTCCACACGCTGCATCTGGCGCACCCGGATCTGGTCATATTTCTCTTTCGAGGCCGCGCTGTAGTTGTCGTCGTCACGCAGCACGGTGGTATGAATGAACACCATCAGGTTGCGCTTGGAGGTATCCTGGGAGGTGTAGCGGAACAGCTGACCGACCAGCGGGATATCGCCGAGCAGCGGCACTTTGGACACGGACTGTTTGGTCACATTTTCCATCAGACCGCCAAGCACCACCGTCTGGCCACTGTGGACCATCACTTCGTTATTGATCGTGCGCGTATTGAAGGTCGGGCCGAGGCTGGAGTCTTCCGTCGCGCTGTTGTCGACGCTGGAGACTTCCTGCTCAATCTTCAGATGGATCATGTCGCCATCGTTAATCTGCGGCACAATTTTCAGCTTGGTACCGACCGTCTTACGCTCAACGGAGTTAAAGACGTTATCGCCGCTGGTGGTTTGCGAACCGGAAAGTACCGGCACATCCTGGCCCACGTTGAACGACGCTTCTTTGTTATCCAGCGTGACCACGCTTGGCGTGGAGAGGATGTCATTTTTGCCGTCGGTGGAAAGCGCAGTCACCAGCGCACCAAAATCACCGTTAAAGAAGCCGGTCGCCAGGCCAGTGAAGCTCGCCCCTTTCATGGTGCTATTTTTAATCTGGCTGATTGGCAGGCCGGTGGAGCCGAACTGCACGCCGCCGTGCTTGCTGGTCCACTGCACGCCGAGATCCAGGCCGTTCCCGTCCTGCACTTCCGCGATGATAGCTTCCACCAGCACCTGCGGACGACGGATGTCCAGCTTGTCGATCACCTTCTCAAGGGAGTTCATCACGTTAGGCTGGGCGGTAATCACCAGCGAGTTGGTTGCTTCGTCGGCGGTAATGTTCAGATCGCTGGACGCTGGCGCGGTTTTCGACTTCGGCGCGCCGGCCTTGTCCTTCAGCTGCTCGCCGATGCCGGTGAGTACCGGCACCACCTTGGTGGCGCTGGCATACTTGAGATAGAAGACGCGGGTATTCCCCTCGTTGTTCTGCTCGCGATCCAGCTGCTGGATCAGGGAGCGGGTCCGCGCGCGCGCATCTTCCGAACCGCTGATCACCAGGCTGTTGGTTTCGTCATCGGCCACCACTTTGGTCGCCAGCTGCGGCGCGTTCTGCCCTTTCTGCTCTTCGTTGTTGAGGTTATTCAACATCTCCGAGAGCTCTTTGGCGGACGCAAAGCGCAGCGGCACGATTTCACGACGCTGAATACCGTCTTTGTCCACGCGCTGAACCAGATCCACCAGGCGGTTCACCACCGAGGCTTTACCGGTTAGCAGCAGGACGTTGGACGGCTCAAAGTGGACCACGTTACCGATGCCGGTGGCATCGTTGAGCTGACGCAGCAGCGGCGCCAGCTCGCGAACAGGCACGTTTTCCATGCGCACAACGCGGGTGATGATCTCGTCGCCTTTGCCCGGATTTTTACCGTCGGCCAGCGGCGCACCGGCGGTGCGGGCAATGCTCGAGCGCACCACTTTAACCATGCCGTTATCCATCGGGATCACCGACAGGCCGTACAGGTCCAGCACGCTCAGGAAAAACTGGTAATATTCGTCTTCCGTCAACACGTTATAGGTTCTGACCGACACCGTGCCCTGAACGGACGGGTCGACCAGAATGGTTTTGTTCAGATTGCGGCCTACCGTATCAATAAATTCGCGGATATCGGTGTTTTTAAAGCTGGCGCTAAAGTTAGCTGCGAGCAGCGAACTGGAATATAACGACAATGCGGTCAGCGCCACGCACGCCCAAGGAAATTTCTTCATGTCTGTACACTTGTTAATTGTTTAGAACATTGACCCGAATATTTTCAAGGTGAGCGTGACGTCTGACGACGACCTCCGCTTCTTTCATTTTCGACCAGTTGGCAATAATATCTTTTGCCTTTTCTGCATCGGTCATATCGACAGAATTGACTTTTACCGCCACATCACCTTTTTCCAGACCGGCATGGCTGTAGAAGTCAGAGGCATTCCTTGGATTAATGTTGTAGCCTTCCAGCTGGCCCTTTTCGATAAGTGGCTTTAACACCAGATAATCATCCAGATGCACGCTTTCAGTACCAGCATCTTTCGTCGATTGGGTTACCGGGCCGCTGTCAACGCCGCCCTTAAAATAGTCAGGTTTATTTAACGCCAGTACCTGCGTAGCACCTTCGTAATTAACCACCACATTGTCTTTATTTATTTCCTGAATAAAGGCATCGTTAAAACCGGTCAGCGCTTCGCCTTCGCGATAGCTCTTTTGACCACCCGGCGTTTTGATCACGGCGAAGGACAACCAGGCATCGTCGCTGCGGACGATCCCCTCAATTTCGGCAGCGAGCGGGGCTTTCCCGGCCGCTGGCAGGTTGTCCTGACGCACGGCGGCGGTGAAAAGTGAAAATGTCTTTTCTTCCTGACGTTTTTTTTGCGGTTTCGCCGCTGCGTTCGCGAGTTTATTCGTCACTTTTTTATAATCTTTAAAAATGACGTAGCCTTGCTGACCGCAAAAAATCAGCAATACAAACATAATACAGGGCGTTATCCACCGTGAAAAAAGTGAGAGCCTCATTATTCATCTGGCCTTTAGCAAAGCGGAAATAAGCAGCGTCATGCTGCGACAATATGTGACATAAATAGTAATTAGCGGCCTGACAATCGACCACCTGCTTCGCCTTTAACTTTGATAAAGAAAAAGATTGACCGTCAAAAAAACCAGTGTTAGAGGAAGCCGACAGGTTATTTTTACCCTGCCCGTAAATTGACCATGACGCACCCTTGCCGTACTTTTCTGGACCATTGCTATTCATGCCCAGAGACGGTAAGTCGTTATGTATCAGAGTCATTTTAAATTTAATCACCCGCCTTTTCGAAAAATTACCCGCGCCTCGGGCGATTTCTTCGTGCCGTATCACCAGGATATTTTCAACCTGCTGAAAGAGAAAACCCAACAGGCGGGGATTATTGGGCTCTTTGCAGACGATGCCCCGCTGCTGGGCCAGTTCAGCGACGCCCTGAAATCCGCAACCCCTGACGTTATTGCCATCAACGCGTTTCCAAAACTGAGTGCCAGTAGCCTGCTGTATAAACTCAACCCGGGAACGAAAGAGAGCAAAAACCGGCTTCAGGCGGTGGATGCCATCCTGCACCAGTGGCAGGGGGGGAAAAGCAGGACGAAAGTGCTGGTGATTAGCCATACCGATGCCATGAAAGAGACCTGTCGGGAGGTGCTGGCTCTGCTGCTGACGCGCGCGCAGGAGCTGGAGTTTCGTCTGTCCGTCGTACTGATGGGTGCAGCGGATCGGGAAGCCGTTCTGATGCAGCAGTCTGAACTGCGTGAATATGCGCATACCTGCCACACCCTGCGACCCCTTACCTGCCGGGAGTTTCTCAGCTACGTTCAGGCGCAGTGTGAAGCGCACGGGTGTGAGCACTCGCCGTTGACCCCGGCGCGCGTGCGTAAAATGCATGCGCTGACCAAAGGGAATATCAGCAAGCTGAACGAGCTGGCGCACCTGTCGATGCTCGCCGCCTGGACCGAACGCGCAGAACAGGTTAGCCCGCGTCATCTGCGCCTGGCGGCCGGTGAGATCCTGCCTGCGAAAAAACACGGTATGCGCCTGGCTACCGTGGGGCTGTTCGCCTCCGTGCTGTTCGCTGCCTGCGGCTGGTATTTGACCTCCTCGATCGGAGCAAGACTTCCGATTCAACTGCCGGTACCCGCGAGCTGGAAACAGCAGACGCCCATCGAGCAGGCGCCGGTGGTGCCGGCTATCGACAACGAGGTGGTTAATCAGCCGGATGCGATGCATCAGCTCTATCTGATGTGGGGGTATGACGCCTCGGCGGACGATGCCCTGTGCCAGAACGCCGCGAAGGTGAACCTGATGTGTAAGCAGGGAAATACCTCACCGGACGCGCTGGCCCAGGAAGGGTATCCGTGGGTGAGTGAACTGAAAACCGGCAACCACCTTAACTATGCCGTGGTCGCCCGCGTCGGGGATAACTCACTCGACCTACTGATGAATAACCGCACCTGGCAGGTAAGCCGTCACTGGTTTAACCAGCATGCCACCGGCAATTATACCCAGCTCCACCGCCTGACGCCGGAAGGCAAAGACGCCATCAGCGCCACCAGCGATGCGAAGGACATGGGGTGGCTGGATCAGCAGCTGAGCCAGGCCCTTGCCGAGCCGGAAACCCACGCTCAAACCTGGACGACGGAGATGATGAAACGTACCCGCGAGTTCCAGCAAAAAATGCATCTGCGCGTCGACGGTATCCCGGGTGAGGAGACGCTGATGCAGTTGATGCGCGACACTAACACCACGCCGAGCGTGCTGCTTCAGACCCCCCATGCCGCACCGGACGCGAAAACGCAGGAGAAGCATTCCTAATGTCTACCATCTGTCTTGCGGCTCAGCGCAGCTACGTTTCCGGGGAGGCGGTCTGGTTTTCGTACCGCATTCCCCGCCTGAGAAAAATCGCTTCTAACGCCTTTTTAGGAATAGTAAGCCTCTGCGTCATGCTGATGGCGGGGCTGTACGCCCACGTATACTGGCAACTGCGCCACCCTGCGCCGGAGCCGGTAAAAAAAGTGAACGTGGCGAAGCCCGAGACGCAGCTTTCCGATATGCACTACGTGTACGTGAGCAAGCCGTTCCCGCATCAGCACCCGAAACCCGTCCCGGTGCAGGCCGACGTCCCTGCCATGCAGGATCTGCCAATTAACAGCGACGACGCCGACTGGCAGCAGATGCCTGACGGCACGGTGCCGCACGATACCTCGCGGGATACCCTCCCCGGAACGGAAGCGCACGACGATGCCGTCTCCCCCCGCACGGAGGGTGACGACGCATCATTAACCGAACTGTTTAAGCAGGCGTTAAAAGAACAAGAGCAGGATTATTCGCAAGGGAAAATACCCGCACCGCCGGTTGACGAAACGCAGGATAATACTCAGGCGGGCGCATTACATAAAGAAAGTTCCCGGTCTCCATTAAGTAAAAAGGGAGACCGGCTGGAATAGTTAATATTTTTCAGTCAGGTTGGTGATATTAAGGAGTCGACCCTTTTCCACCACAATGTATTGACCTTTTTTCAGATCGGAGAGGATTTTTATAATCGTACTGCGTGCCAGGCTGGTGTATTCCTGAATATAATCATAAACATTAATATCGCGTTGATGATGTACAATCAGTTCATTAATTTCCAGCAAAAATTCGCGCACGACAGAATAGGCGCTGCGGGCAACCAGCACGTCATCGCGCTTGCTCAGGAGACAGATATACCAGGCCAGCACCTTGGTGAGTTCAGGCCACAAGCCTTTCTCGGTCATCAGTTGAGAGAAAACGCTTTTCGGAATCGAGCGCACCACGGTATTCGAGCGGACCAGGCCATACATATGGGACGAATGATAAAAAATGGAAGAGAGTCCAAAAATGCACTGCCCCTGCAGGGTGAACAAGCAGAGCTCGTCGGATTCGCGGCGGAATTCCACTTCACCGCTGACGATAATATGAATAAATTCATTATCGACGGTGGAAATTTTTTGCCATTTCTTTAACGATTTTTCTTCAAATCCTTCCGTTGCGGAAATGATTTTTTCTATTTCATGATGAGGACGCAATTTTCTGCCGTAAATGCTTAACATTGTTATACCCGAATTAAGATGTAAATTTTAGATAAAAAATGGCCACGGTGGAACCACCGAAACTATTCGTATAATCCTGATAAAAAACTTCAAGGAGAAGTGATAATAAAAATCACTATGCAGGTGTTATTTTTTATAATTACTTAGCAAGCTATACATCTATCTTAAATGAGGGTACTTTTAAGTCAATTAACTAAAAATGAATTGAGAATGTACTTAAGATTAATCTCAAGAAAACTAAGGTAATACGGCCTGGTCAGGGGCAGCCCTGAGGACTACCCTTGCCCGTACTTCTCTAAAAGCGCCTCGGCGATGGCCAGGGTTTCTACGTCAGCCACGCCGTTCCACAGCGCGGGGCGGAAGTGCATCTGAAACGCGCTGATCACCCTCTTCTGCTGCTGTTCCGTGGCGTTGTCCGGCACCTCGTAGCCATAGCGTTTCAGCACGTCAAGCAGCGCACCGCGCTCGACCTCCTGATAGCGCGGCCGCCCGTTAAGATAGAACGCCACGCGCGCGGGATCGGGCCAGGCTCCTATCCCCTGCTGCGCCAGCTGCTGCCACGGAAACAGCGGGCCGGGATCGTCTTTACGCTGCGGGGCAATGTCGGCATGGGCAACCACGTTCTGCGGCTGAATGTCATAGCGGGCAATAATGTCCCTGGCAAGCGGGATCAGCGCTGCAATCTGCGCAGGCGCAAACGGGGTAAAGGTTTTCACGCCGCCACGCGTTTGCCAGCCGCGGTTCTCGAGCTCAATCCCCACGGACGTATCATTAATCCGGTTGGTGCCGCGCCAGAAGCTAATGCCCGCATGCCAGGCCAGCTCGCTCTCGGGAACCAGCTGCCAGATGCGCGGCTTGCCGTCCGGCGCCGGGGGGTTGGCGGGGATCAAATAGTGAGAGCTAACGTTTTTATCCGTCAGCGTGGCCAGCGAGCTGTCAAAATCATCCGCGGTGTAGTGGATCACCAGCACCTTGATGCGCGGGTAAGCCGCCTGCGCCTGATGACGCGTATCCAGCTCGTAGGCACCTTTATCGATAATCCCCTTTTCCGTAACGCATCCTGCCAGCAGCAGCGCCAGCAGGAGCGTGGCAAACGCACGCCTCATCGCAGGGTTTTCACCGCCGTACCGCTTACGCTCACCATCAGCATGCTGCCGTCTTTCCCGACCGTTTCGTAGTCAATATCGATTCCCACGACCGCATCCGCGCCGAGGGCTTCCGCCTGCTCGCCGAGCTCTTTAAAGGCGATTTCGCGTGCTTTGCGCAGCTCTTTTTCGTATGCGCCAGAGCGGCCACCCACGATATCGCGGATACCGGCAAAAAAGTCACGGAAGATATTGGCGCCGAGAATCGCTTCGCCGGTGACCACGCCGCAGTACTCGGTTATTGTCTGTCCTTCCAGGGTTGGCGTTGTTGAAAACTGCATGGTTTCTCTCCTTCTTTAGCGTTCAATGCCTTAGGCACAGCATTATCGGTTCGTTACGCTATGATTGAAAGGATAGTTAATAAATAAGGAAATCAACATGCGCTATTCAGCTTTAACACTTTTCGTGCCCTGCGCGCTGGTGCTCAGCGCCTGTACCACCACGGTCACGCCAGCCTTTAAGGATATCGGTACCCGCAGCGGCCCCTGCATTGAGGGCGGCCCGGACACCGTGGCGCAGCAGTTCTATGATTACCGCATTCAGCACCGCAGCAACGACCTCACCGGCATGCGCCCGTATCTGAGCGATGGTCTGGCAAAACTGCTTAACGATGCCACCCGCGATCCGCAGCACAACGCGCTGCTGAAATCCGACCCGTTCTCCAGCCGCACCACGCTGCCGGACAGCGCAGAAGTGGCCAGCGCGTCAACCATCCCGAACACGGATGCCCGTAATATTCCGCTGCGCGTGAAGCTGACGCAGGGCAGCCAAACCTGGCAGGACGAAGTGCTGATGATCCGTGAAGGCCAGTGCTGGGCGGTGGACGACGTACGCTACGTGGGCGGCAGCGTGCATGCCCCGGCCGGCACGCTGCGCCAGTCGATTGAGAACCGCTGATTCATCAGTGATAAAAATGTTACCCCCGTAAAATGTCCGGCATTTCTCGCGGAATGCCGACATTTATACTCGCCGCCCTTGCCCTTCGCTATTTTGTGCTATGTTTAAGAGGAAATACGGGTTATATTTAACTTTTAACGCAGAAATATTGCATAACTATTCTGTCAACGGTACTATCTGCGGCCTCAATTGCTATAGATTGCCTGGATGAGTAAAGACTGCCCCGATGAGTATTAAACTAAACGGCATTAACTGCTTCTACGGCGCACACCAGGCGCTGTTTGACATCACGCTGAACTGCCCGGAAGGTGAAACGCTGGTTTTGCTTGGCCCAAGCGGTGCAGGCAAAAGTTCCCTTCTGCGCGTCCTTAATCTGCTTGAAATGCCTCGTTCAGGTACGCTGGCAATTGCCGGTAACCATTTTGATTTCGCAAAGACGCCGTCTGATAAAGCGATTCGCGAGCTGCGTCAAAACGTCGGCATGGTCTTCCAGCAATACAATCTCTGGCCGCACCTGACGGTGCTGCAAAACCTGATTGAAGCCCCGTGCCGCGTGCTGGGGTTAAGCAAAGATCAGGCCATCGCGCGTGCCGAAAAGCTGCTGGAGCGTCTGCGCCTCAAGCCCTACAGCGACCGCTACCCGCTGCACCTGTCCGGTGGTCAGCAGCAGCGCGTGGCCATTGCCCGTGCGCTGATGATGGAGCCTGCGGTACTGCTGTTTGATGAACCAACGGCCGCGCTGGACCCGGAAATCACCGCTCAGATCGTCAGCATTATTCGCGAGCTGGCGGAAACCAACATTACGCAGGTTATCGTTACCCACGAAGTGGAAGTGGCGCGTAAAACCGCCAGCCGTGTGGTGTACATGGAAAACGGGTATATCGTTGAGCAAGGTGATGCGAGCTGCTTCGCTAACCCGCAAACCGATGCCTTCAAAAACTATTTATCTCATTGATTGTGTCAGGGGAAATATAATGAAAAAAGTATTACTTGCCGTGCTGCTTGCTGGCGTTACCCTTTCCGCTACCGCAGCTCAGACCATTCGTTTTGCCACGGAAGCCTCTTACCCTCCGTTTGAATCCATTGATGCGAACAACAAAATTGTTGGCTTTGACGTGGACCTGGCAAACGCCCTGTGTAAAGAGATCGATGCAACCTGCACCTTCAGCAACCAGGCGTTCGACAGCCTGATCCCAAGCCTGAAGTTCCGCCGTATCGACGCCGTAATGGCCGGTATGGACATCACCCCGGAGCGTGAAAAGCAGGTGCTGTTCACCACCCCTTACTACGATAACTCTGCCCTGTTCATTGGTCAGAAAGGCAAATTCACCTCTGTCGATCAGCTGAAAGGCAAAAAAGTGGGCGTGCAGAACGGTACCACGCACCAGAAATTCATCATGGATAAGCATCCGGAAATCACCACCGTGCCATATGACAGCTACCAGAACGCGAAGCTGGATCTGCAGAATGGCCGTATCGACGGCGTATTTGGTGATACCGCTGTCGTGACCGAGTGGCTGAAAGCCAACGACAAGCTGGCACCAGTGGGCGACAAAGTGACCGATAAGGACTACTTCGGTACCGGTCTGGGGATTGCCGTTCGTCAGGGCAACACTGAGCTGCAGCAGAAATTCAACGCTGCGCTGGAAAAAGTGAAGAAAGACGGCACCTACGAAACCATCTATAAAAAATGGTTCCAGAAGTAATTCCTGATGAATGAAATTTTTCCTTTAGCAAGCGCCGCCGGGATGACCGTCGGCCTTGCCGTTTGCGCACTGATTATCGGCCTGGTGCTGGCGATGTTCTTTGCGGTGTGGGAATCCGCGAAATGGTTCCCCGTCGCCTGGACAGGCTCCGCGCTGGTCACCGTGCTGCGTGGGCTACCGGAAATTCTGGTGGTCCTGTTCATCTATTTCGGTTCCTCGCAGCTGCTGCTCACGCTGTCGGACGGCTTCACGATTAATCTCGGCTTTGCGCAGATCCCGGTGCAGATGCAGATTGACAACTTCGACGTCAGCCCGTTCCTGTGCGGCGTCATTGCGCTCTCCCTGCTCTACTCCGCGTACGCGTCGCAAACCCTGCGCGGTGCGCTGAAAGCCGTGCCGCAGGGACAGTGGGAGTCGGGTCAGGCGTTAGGGTTGTCGAAATCCGCCATCTTCTTCCGTCTGGTGATGCCGCAGATGTGGCGTCATGCCCTGCCGGGCCTCGGCAACCAGTGGCTGGTGCTGCTGAAAGATACCGCGCTGGTGAGCCTGATCAGCGTTAACGATTTGATGCTGCAAACCAAAAGCATCGCCACCCGTACCCAGGAGCCGTTTACCTGGTACATTGTGGCGGCGGCAATCTACCTGGTGATCACGTTGCTCAGTCAGTACATCCTCAAGCGTATTGACCTGCGAGCGACGCGCTTTGAACGGAGACCAGGCTGATGCTTGAATACTTTCCCGAGTTGATGAAAGGGCTGCACACCAGCCTGACGCTGACCGTGGCGTCCATTATCGTGGCGCTGATCCTGGCGCTCATCTTCACCATCATCCTGACGCTGAAAACGCCGGTGCTGGTGTGGATTGTGCGCGGGTACATCACCCTGTTTACCGGTACGCCGCTGCTGGTGCAGATCTTCCTGATTTACTACGGCCCGGGCCAGTTCCCGTCGCTGCAGGAATATCCGGTTATCTGGCATCTACTCTCTGAGCCATGGCTGTGTGCCCTGATTGCCCTTTCGCTGAACAGCGCGGCCTATACCACCCAGCTGTTCTTTGGTGCGATCCGCGCCATTCCGGAAGGCCAGTGGCAGTCCTGCGGGGCGCTGGGCATGAGCAAGAAGGACACGCTGGCGATCCTGCTGCCGTACGCCTTTAAGCGCGCGCTCTCCTCCTACTCCAACGAAGTGGTGCTGGTGTTCAAGAGTACCTCGCTGGCCTATACCATCACCCTGATGGAAGTGATGGGACACGGACAGCTGCTGTACGGGCGCACCTATGACGTGATGGTGTTCGGTGCGGCGGGCGTGGTCTATCTGGTGGTGAACGGCCTGCTGACGCTGATGATGCGCCTTATTGAGCGTAAAGCGCTGGCGTTTGAGCGCAGGAATTAACCGCGCAAGTGCATAAAACGGTATTCATGGAGCGGGTAACCTGATGGGTTATCCGCTTTTTTTTCGCGTTAAAAATAATACTTAATCATTTTTATTGCATATAAATTCATTAACTGGCATTGTACATCCAGGCCGCAGACACGGCGCATCAATAAGACAGACGGGAGCATTACAATGAAAAAGTTAGTTCTGGCCGCATTACTCGCCACCTTCGCCGCTGGCGCATCCGCTGCGGATAAAATCAATTTCGGCGTGTCCGCCACCTATCCGCCGTTTGAGTCGCTGGATGCCAGCAACCAGATCGTCGGTTTTGATATCGATCTGGCGAAAGCGCTGTGCAAAAAGATGCAGGCCGACTGCACCTTTACTAACCATGCTTTTGACAGCCTGATCCCGTCGCTGAAATTCAAAAAATACGACGCAGTGATCTCCGGGATGGACATCACGCCTGAGCGCAGCAAGCAGGTTGCGTTCACCGACCCGTACTACGCCAACTCGGCGGTGGTGATTGCGAAGAAAGGCGCGTATACCTCTTTCGATCAGCTGAAAGGCAAACGCATCGGGATGGAAAACGGCACCACCCATCAGAAGTACCTGCAGGACAAACATCCGGAAGTGAAAACCGTGGCCTATGACAGCTACCAGAACGCGATTATCGACCTGAAAAATGGCCGTATCGACGGCGTCTTCGGCGATACCGCCGTGGTGAACGAATGGCTGAAAACCAACCCGCAGCTGGGCACCGCAACGGAAAAAGTGACCGACCCGCAGTACTTCGGCACGGGCCTCGGCATCGCGGTACGTCCGGATAACAAAGCCCTGCTGGAAAAACTGAACGGCGCGCTGAAAGCGATTAAAGCGGACGGAACGTATCAGAAAATTAGCGAGCAGTGGTTCCCGCAGTAAGATTTTTTTGCCGGGTGGCGGCTTCGCCTTACCCGGCCTAC
>NZ_ALNS01000006.1:0-35519 GCF_000286655.1 Enterobacter sp. SST3
GCGCAGCGCCACCGGGCAATGGTTTACTCCCCGCTCAACGCATCAAACTCTTCGCACCCCGTATCAAACCCTTCCGTACAGCTCAGGTTTAACCAGTACAGCGCTTTCTGTTTATTGGGCGTGATAAAGCCTTTCTCACCCTGCCTGAACAACATCCCAGCCCAGTACTCGGCGTAGCCGGTGCGCGAAAGGGCTGAACTCCGCTTGAACCACGAGGCGGCCTGCACGTCATCCTGCGCTACCTCGACGCCGTTGGCATAAATCAGCCCCAGCAGCAGCTGTGCATCGACCGCAGAGTCGCTGTCGATATCTTCGGTTGCCGTGTGCAGCAGTCTGATGGCCTGGGGATAGTCCGTTTTTCCCGCCTGAGTATTCACCAGAATGCGCGCCAGCATGATCGCGCCGCGTTTGCTGCCAGCAATGTTTGCCTGTTGGGCCAGGGCTTTGGCCTGTGAGTAATCGCCCTGCGTAAAGAGGATTTGCGAGAGCAACCCCATGGCGTCGACATCGCCGCCTTTCGCGGCTTTCTCGGCCCACAGCGCGGCCTGCTTGCTGTCGCCGGAGCTGAAGTACGTATCGGCAAGATAATACTGGGCACGCGCATCACCGGCTTCCGCCTGTTTCCGATACTGGCTGCCTATCTCATCCGCGCGGGCGAAGGATGTTAAAAACACTAACAACAGAAAAATGGCTTTCATGGATTCTTATCATCTGGGTACACGCCGCGCAGTATAATCGCGGGCGCAAAAGAAAAAAATGGGTGCATTAAGACCTCAGCATCCTACAAGCCGGGCGGAACCGTTGTTCCGCCCGTAGAGGTTAGCCTGGGTTGCAGGCTAATTTAGCCGCCACCTCCTGATGCTCACTCTTTATTGAAAACTCGCAGAGCCTGCCGCGAGTAATAAAGGTAAAGATCACTATCGTCAGGCAAACAATAAAGACGATGCCTAACGCAGTTTTTAATGGCGTCATGCCTTTTACTCCTTGTCAAAAAAAGAATAAGAGGCTACTCTCAACTTGTTGGAGTTGAGGGAGTAGCCTCGGGTAAATGAAAATTTCCCGGGGCTTTCTACTTTCTGTCCCTCAACAATGCTCAAGACAGAAAGTCTTAAGCACCCGCAGAATATCTTATCCCTCTGAATTAAAATGCAAAGATGTAATTCTTTTTCGCGAAAATTACATTATTTCTGCGAGCCGTTTTCCAGAATATTAATTGATATTATTGATGGGTTACTCGGAAATAAAAAGGGAGTGAATATTTCACTCCCTTTATTCATCGATGAATTAACGGCTTCAACCCATTGCGCTTTCGCGCAGTCGGGCTTTTAGCTTGTTATATTCGTCGATCACGTACTGTTCCGCGGCGTGCTGATCCGCAATCGGCTCAACGTTTACGGCGCAGTATTTATACTCCGGCGTTTTGGTTATCGGGCTTAAGTTCTCCGTTACCAGCTCGTTGCAGGCACCAATCCACCACTGGTAGGTCATATAGACCGCCCCTTTGTTTGGACGATCGCTGACCTGCGCACGGGTGATAATCCGCCCTTTGCGCGAGTTCACCCACACCAGCGCTTCATCCTCAATACCGAGCCGTTCCGCATCGGCGGTGTTGATTTGCGCATAGCCGGGCTCGTCCGCCAGCGCGGCCAGCGCGGCGCAGTTGCCGGTCATCGAGCGGCAGGAGTAGTGGCCCACTTCGCGTACGGTGGAGAGCACCATCGGATACTCATCGGTGAGTTTATCGATCGGCGCGACCCAGTCGCAGGTGAAGAACTGCGCCAGCCCGTTCGGGGTGTCGAATTTCTCCTTAAAGAGATAGGACGTCCCCTGATCGGCCTCTGACTCATCCCGACACGGCCACTGGATGTATCCCAGCTCACCCATTTTTTCATAGGTGGCGCCGTAGAAGTCCGGACACAGGCTGCGCAACTCATCCCAGATCTCCTGGGTGTTGTTGTAGTGCATCGGGTAGCCCATGCGGGTGGCGATTTCACTGATGATCTGCCAGTCCGTTTTCAGATCCCACTTCGGCTCGACCGCCTTGAAGAAGCGCTGGAATCCGCGGTCGGCCGCCGTGTAGACGCCTTCATGCTCGCCCCAGGAGGTCGACGGTAAAATGACATCCGCCGCCGCCGCGGTTTTGGTCATGAAGATATCCTGGACAATCACCAGCTCCAGATCCTCAAACCCTTTACGCACTGCAGAAAGCTCGGCGTCGGTCTGAAGCGGATCTTCACCCATGATATAGGCCGCACGCACTTCGCCATGCGCCGCGCGGTGCGGCAGCTCGCTGATGCGATACCCGGTGTGTTCCGGCAGGCTTTCCACGCCCCACGCCTTCGCAAACTTGGCGCGGTTTTCCGGGAACTTCACGTACTGGTAGCCCGGATAAGTATCCGGCAGCGCGCCCATATCGCAGGCGCCCTGCACGTTATTCTGACCGCGCACCGGGTTCACGCCAACGTGTGCTTTACCCAGATTACCGGTCAGCATCGCGAGGCTGGTGAGCGAGCGCACGGTTTCCACGCCCTGGTAGAACTGGGTCACGCCCATGCCCCAGAGAATGGCGGCGGTTTTTGCCCCGGCATACATTCTGGCCGCTTGACGAATCTCCTGTGCGCTAACGCCGGTTATCGCTTCGACGGATTCAGGCGTATAGCCCTCGACTATTTTCTTATACTCTTCAAAGCCTTCTGTACGGGTCGCGACAAACGCCTGGTCGTACAGGTTCTCCTCAATAATGACGTGCCCCATTGCGTTCAACAGCGCGATGTTTGAGCCGTTTTTCAATGCAATGTGCATATCCGCAATGCGCGCGGTTTCAATTTTGCGCGGATCGCAGACGATGATTTTCGCCCCATTCTGTTTAGCGCGAATAACGTGGTTCGCGACGATAGGGTGAGAATCCGCCGGGTTATAACCAAAGATGAAAACGAGATCGGTATTATCTATCTCGTTGATGGCATTACTCATTGCGCCGTTACCGACCGACTGGTGCAGACCTGCAACCGATGGGCCGTGTCAGACGCGAGCGCAGCAGTCGACGTTATTGGTACCAATAACGGCGCGCGCGAATTTTTGCATCACATAGTTGGTTTCATTTCCCGTCCCGCGGGAAGAGCCGGTGGTCTGGATGGCATCCGGGCCATACTTGGCCTTAATGGCACTCAGGCGCGTGGCGACATAATCCAGCGCCTCGTTCCAGGAGACGGCTTCCAGCTTGCCGCCGCGCTCGCGGCGGATCATAGGGGTTTTCAGGCGCGGGGTAAGAATTTGGGTATCGTTAATAAAATCCCAGCCGTAGTACCCTTTCAGGCACAGCGTGCCCTGGTTGGTTTTCCCCTGCGCGGCCTCCGCCCGGACGATTTTGCCGTTATCGACCACCAGGTGGATCTTGCAACCTGAGGCACAATAAGGGCAAACCGTGACGACTTTTTTCATCAGTCTGCTCCAGTTAATCGAATCGTTCGCACCCACTATGCAGCTTCTATGCCATGTTTTTTGTATGGGTATCCCCTGACTTTACGGCCCATCCGGGGTGAAAACCCTGACAAAAAGCAGTCAATCGTCAAAATTGACGTGTCGACAGGGCGGCGGATGTGACATGGGTTGAATTTCCGTCACTGAAAAAACCTTTTGACTGGAGCCGACGGCAGAATAGTTCAGACTTAACATAATCCCATGACGGAAGCATACGATGAAACCTGCGATTCTGGTGGTTGATGACGATACGGCAGTCTGCGAACTGCTTCAGGACATGCTGAGCGAGCACGTCTTTAGCGTGCTTGTCTGCCATAACGGCCAGGATGCGCTGCGCCAGGTGCAGCAGGAGCCGAATATCGCGCTTGTGCTGCTGGATATGATGCTGCCGGATATCAACGGCCTGCAGGTTCTGCTGCAGCTGCAAAAGCAGCGTCCGGCGCTACCGGTTGTGATGTTAACCGGCCTGGGCAGTGAGTCAGACGTGGTGGTGGGGCTGGAGATGGGGGCCGACGATTATATTGGCAAACCGTTCAACCCGCGCGTGGTGGTCGCCCGGGTGAAAGCGGTGTTGCGCCGAACGGGCGCGCTGGCGGCAGAAGCCCCAGCAGCGCCCGTCGCGGGCATTGCGTTTAATGGATGGACGCTTGATACCACCCGCTGTGAGCTGATTGATCCGCAGCGTAATACCGTGCCCTTAACCCAGGGCGAGTACGGCCTGCTGCTGGCGCTCACGCAAAATGCCCGCCGGGTGCTGAGCCGCGATCGGCTGCTTGAGCTGACCCACAGCGAAAGCGCCGACGTGTTCGACCGCACGATTGACGTGCTGATCATGCGCCTGCGCCGGAAAATAGAGGCTAACCCGCATCAGCCTGCGCTCATCAAAACCATCCGCGGGTTGGGTTACGTGTTTGCCACTGACGTGAGCCGGCCCGAACAGGCGGCATAAGGCTTACGTTATCGCCGGAACAATGATGGCGGCAAAGATTGCAGCGATGCACAGATACTTGAGGGCGTAATAGGCCTTACGGTTTCTTTTTTTCAGACGCTGCCCCCGCTCGCGACCTGCATGAACGTATTTAAAAATGCGGTTAATGCCGCCAGTACTGTCATTCTCGTCATTCGGTGAGCTGGCTGCAGACATTAGCGTGGTTCCCACCCAATGGTTAACCGCCTGCGCCCAGCGCCATTTCATCGGACGCTCGATATCGCAGAAGAGAATAATGCGCGTTTGATCCGTTTTATTCTCTGCCCAGTGGACGTAGGTCTCATCAAAAATAACGGCTTCACCATCCCGCCAGCTGTGGCGCTGCCTGTCGACTTCAATAAAGCAGCGATCGTCATTCGGGGTGAATAAGCCCAGATGGTAACGAACCGAGCCCGCATACGGATCACGGTGCTTGCCAAGCTTTGCACCCGCCGGCAGCTCGGCAAACATGGCCGCCTTCACCGAAGGGATTTCACTCACCAGCCGGGTCGTCACCGGGCATAAAGACTGCGCGGAGGGATGGGCATCGGCATACCACTTCAGATAAAAACGTTTCCAGCCGCGTTTAAAAAAGGTGTTAAAGCCGGCGTCGTTATTATTTTCCGCTGCCTTAATATGATGCTGCAAACGCAGCGCCTCTTCGCGAATAACCAGCCAGTTTTCCGTCAGCTTATTTAATTCCGGGAAGCGCTCTGTTTCAAAGAAAGGCTGCCTGGCGGGCAGGGAAGAAAACGCCGTCATAAACATATTGATGGGCGCCATAAACGTCGAATGGTCGAAGAGCTGACGGGAAAGCGTCTGTTTTTCTTTGCCGCGGGAATGCGCATAAATAACGCTGATAATGAAAATACCGATGATGATGGCTGCGAACATTTTTCCCTTGTCCTCTTTCTATCTCATTTCGGAAAAGCGTGCGGACAGAGTGCTGCCCACGCCGAATATGCCAGATGGAGAGAGTGTAGTTCGGGAATATAAAATTCATAGAACTGTAATGAAAAATCGCAATTATTGTTAAATTAAATGCTCTCGCGAATAAACGCCTGCAGCTCGGCCAGCGTTTTTGCGCCGTCAATCGCATTGGCGGCCAGCAGGCTTGCCCGCGCGCAGGCGTGCGCCAGATAAATACTCTCTGTTAGCGGGAGCGATTCATGGCAGCCGTATAAAAAGCCCGCGCAAAAGGCATCGCCCGCGCCGACGCTGCCAATAATCTCTTCCTGCACCAGCATCCATGACGGGATCCAGCGACCCTCTTCACCGCGAGCTTCTCCCCATGCGCCTTCCGGACAGTGGATCACCACCCGCTGGCGTACGCCGGCCGCCAGCAGCTGCGCCGCGGCGTCCGCGATATGGGCAATGTGCGGGGCGTCGTTTTCGTCACGCATTGTCAGGCCGCTAAACTCACCGGCCTCCAGCTCGTTAATCACCAGATAGTCGAGATGGCGAAGGGCAGGGAGCACCAGCGGCTGATAGCGCGGGTCGCCCTTGCGGGAAACCAGATCGAGCGAGGTTTCATACCCCTGGTCGCGCATCTGCGCCAGCAGCCGCGCGCTGCGGGTGCCGAACTCGTCATCGGGCATATCCAGGCTGTCGAGCAGCAGGAGATAGCCGAGATGGAAGATCTTCATCGATCCGTCTAAGCGATCGAAGGCGGGAAGATCCAGCAGGCGGTTGGCCCCCGGCGAGTGGAAAAAGGTGCGCTGTCCGCTGGGGTCGGTCATCACCTGCGACATGGAGGTTGGCGCAAAGGTGGTGCGCTGTACGCGCTGGCGGTTGACGTGGTACTGGTCGAGCATCGCCAGAATGTAGTCCCCGTCGCCGTCTTCGCCAATCAGCCCCACCGCCTGCAGCGGCAGGCCAACGTGCATTTTTGCCAGCGTCAGCAGGACGTTGAGCGGCGCGCCGCCGGTTGAGCGTTCGCTGTGGGTGATTTCCGCCAGCCAGCCGCGCTCCGGCCACTGCACGATCTGGTGGACGTGGTCCACCAGCATATTGCCTGCGGCGATGATGCCTTTGCGTTCCATCATGCCTGCCCCGCGCTGCCGAAAATGCGCATCTGTTCGGCGACCGTATCGGTAATCGCTTCTTCAATGCCGAGCAGCAGTTCGGCAAACTCGTCGTACAGCGGCTGGCGGTTCCCCATGCGCTGCTCCACGGCGGCGAGCGCGGCCTGCGACATGCCGGTATAGAAATTGATTTTATGAATGCCCAGCTCGATGGCGCGGCGGAAGTCGGCATCGCTAATCCCGGAGCCGCCGTGTAAAACCAGCGGCAGCCCCGTCTGCTGACGAATGGCGTCCAGACGCGGGAAATCGAGCTTCGGCTCGCCTTTATACTTGCCGTGTGCGTTGCCGATGGCGACGGCCAGCGCGTCGATGCCGGTTAAATCAACAAATTCGCGCGCCAGCTGCGGATCGGTGAAGAAGGCTTCATCCGCATGTCCGTAAAGCGCGCCCCCTTCATCACCCCCGACCGCGCCCAGCTCTGCCTCCACGGAGACGCCCACCGCATGGCACATCTTCACCACTTCCCGCGTCTGGCGAACATTTTCCTCATAGCTCAGCGTAGAGCCATCGAACATCACGGAGCTGAACCCTAAGCGCAGGGCGCGCACGACGGCGTCATAATGCAGGCCGTGGTCGAGGTTGAGCACCACGGGAATAGCGTGGCGAGCGGCCTCGAACTTCACCGCTTCGACAAGGGAATCCAGCGACACGTACTTAAAATGCACTTCCGCGATGTTGATGATAAACGGCGAGCGTTCCTGCTTTGCGGCGGCGAACAGCGCGCGCAGGAAGTGGGAGTCGAGCACGTTAAACGCGCCCAGCGCATAGCGGTGTTGTCTGGCGTGCGCAAGACCGTCGGCAAGAGAAATCAATGGCATCATTCACCCCTTATATCCGAAACAGATTGTACTCGTTGCACAGCACCAGCAGCGCAGGTTCGTCTTCTTCGATGTTGTTATAGCGGGCAACCGGCTGCAAAAAGTGGTTGTCGTGCTCGTCGTCATTCACCGACGACACTTCGCCCACCAGCACGTCGCCGAAGCCGCGTTCGCCCCAGAAACTGTGGTAAAGAGTGGGCGTCAGGCAGATGCTTTCCCCTGGCGTGAGGCGCAGCTGGCTGCCGGGGGCGTGGGTCTGGCGGCAGCCGTCGACGGTGACGGTCACGTCGGTGTTTTCCGTCTCTTCATGCGCTCCGGCATTCCATAACTCAATGATCAGATTCCCGCCGCCCCGGTTGATGATGTCTTCGCGCTTGCGCCAGTGAAAATGCATCGGCGTCACCTGGCCGTCGCGCACGTGCATGATTTTTTCGGCATAGCCTTTTTCATACGGTACGCCGTTGGGCGAGCCGTTGCGCAGGGTAAACAGCGTCAGACCCTCAGCGGCAAAGTTGTTGCCGCCGAACGCCGTCACGTCCCAGCCGAGCTTGAGGTCGAACACTTCCTGCCATGCGGCCTGGTCAAGCTGCTGCCATTTCGTTGGCGGAAAGCTGGCAAAAGGCGGGAGATGAACGTCGTGCATGGAGAAAAACTGCCGCGTGTGGCCGAGGATTTCATTGATGTCGGAGCGTTTCATGGGGACTCCTTGAAAACAGTTCCCTCTCCCTGCGGGAGAGGGAAAAGGATCATTTAACCGTCCAACCCTTATAGGTACCGACGTTCTTTTTATCGATCATCGTCACCGGGATCAGCACGGGCGCTTTCGGCGCAGGTTTGCCCTGAAGAATGTCATAGCCAATCTCCACCGCTTTTGCCGCCATGACCTGCGGATCCTGCGCCGGGGTTGCGACAAACAGGGAATTTTCGCGCTTCAGCGCTTCCTCACCGTCCGGCGATCCATCCACGCCAACGATAAAGAACTCATTGCGCTGCGCCTGTTTCGCCGCCAGATCGGCGCCGATCGCGGTCGGATCGTTAATCGCAAACACGCCGTCGATCTTCGGATTGGCCGCCAGCAGGGAGGTCATGACTTCCAGACCGCCTTCACGACTGCCTTTGGCGTTCTGGTTATCCGAGAGCACCTTGATATCCGGATGTTTTTTGAACTCCGTCTGGCAACCTTCCACGCGGTTTTGCACCGCTGAGACCGGCGGTCCGTTGATGATCACCACGTTGCCTTTCCCTTTCAGGCGGTCGGTAATGTACTTACAGGCCATCTCACCCGCCTGGGTGTTATCGGAGGTGATGGTGGCATCAGCCCCTTCCGCCGCCACGTCAACCGCCACGACCACGATCCCGGCGTCCTTCGCGCGCTTCACCGCCGGGCCGATCCCTTTGGAGTCCGCGGCGTTGAGGATGATCATGTCCACCTTCGCGGCGATGAAGTTATCGATCTGCGAAACCTGCTGGCCCAGGTCGTAACCGCTGGAGACCAGCGTCACCTTGACGTTATCCCCCGCCAGCTTGCGCGCTTCCAGCTCGGCACCTTTGGTGATCTGCACGAAGAACGGGTTAGCCAGGTCGCCCACCGTCACGCCGATGGACTTCAGATCTTTCGCCTGCGCAAACGGCGTTGCGGCAAGCAGCGCGCCAGCACAGAGCGCGGTCACTAAGGGTTTCAAACGCATCTTGTCTTCCTCACTCGTAGGGTATTGTTGTTATGCACTTTGATGGTGTCGGGTACGGTATTTGTCGATCAGCACCGCAATGATGATCACCGCCCCTTTGATCACCAGCTGCCAGAAGTAGGAGACGCCCATCAGCGTCATGCCGTTGTTGAGGGTGGCGATGATCAAGGCACCGACCAGCGTGCCGGTGATCGTGCCGATCCCGCCGACGAAGCTGGTGCCGCCGAGGATCACCGCCGCAATTGCATCCAGCTCGTAACCCGTGCCGAGGTTGCCGTTGGCACTGTAGAGGCGTGAGGCACTCATGACGCCGCCGAGGCCGGAGAGCAGGCCGCTCATGCCGTAGACAAACAGCAGCACCAGCCAGACCTTAATGCCCGTTAAGCGCGCCGCCTGCATGTTGCCGCCCACGGCGTAGATGTGAACGCCGAGCGTGGTGCGGCGCAGGATGAACCAGCACACCACAATGACCGCCAGGGCGATCGCCACCAGCCAGGGGATCGGGCCGAGGTAGTTATTGCCGATCCACTCGAAGTTGATGTTGGAGTTAATGACCGTCGTGCCGTCGGCCAGCAGATAGGCCGCGCCGCGCAGCGCCGTATAGGTGCCGAGCGTGACGATGAAGGGGGGCAGCCCGGCAAAGGCCACCAGTGCGCCGTTGAAC
Organism: Enterobacter sp. SST3; assembly: GCF_000286655.1. Classification (NCBI taxonomy): domain Bacteria; kingdom Pseudomonadati; phylum Pseudomonadota; class Gammaproteobacteria; order Enterobacterales; family Enterobacteriaceae; genus Enterobacter; species Enterobacter sp. SST3. Next base: position 9,702 of record NZ_ALNS01000006.1, read on the forward strand.
AGGCCCAGCACCATGCCGAGCATCAGCGCGGCCGGAATGGACAGCCCGGCGAATTCGGGAATGAGCGACACCACCATCGCCGCCACCGCCGTGGTGCCGAGAATCGACCCCACCGAGAGGTCAATCCCGCCGGTGAGGATAATAAAGGTCATTCCCGCCGCCAGCACGATGTTGATCGACGCCTGACGGGTGATGTTGAGCAGGTTGCTCTCAGTGAAGAAGTTGGGCGCAATAAAGCCAAAAACCGCCACAATCAGGATCAAAATCGGCAAAATACCGACCGTTTGCATCAGATCGCTCATCAGCATTTTTTTGGCGGAGGCGGATTTCGCCACCTGCTGCGGATGGGTTGGAGTTGTCATGATTGCACCGCCTGATGATGAGTGTCGTTCACGCCGGTTGCCAGCGTCATAATGTTTTCCTGAGAGATGTCGCGCCCGTGCAGTTCACCCGCGATGCTGCCTTCCCGCATCACGTACACCCGGTCGCTCATGCCCACCACTTCCGGCAGCTCGCTGGAGATCATCAGGATCGCCACGCCTTTGCGCGCCATCTGGTTCATGATGCGGTAGATCTCGCTTTTTGCGCCGACGTCCACGCCGCGCGTGGGTTCGTCCAGAATCAGAATGCGCGGGCCGATGGCGACCCAGCGGGAGATGAGCAGTTTTTGCTGGTTGCCGCCGGAAAGACCGCCTGCGCGCACCTGCGAATGGGGCACGCGGATATTGAGCAGGGCAATGGCGTCATCGGAAATGGACTGGGCTTTTTTGCGGTTCAGCCAGCCGAAGGTGGCGTCGCGCTCCAGCGTCGCCATAGTGATGTTCTCCTGCGCCGCCAGCTCCAGAAACAGCCCCTGCTCCTTGCGGTTCTCGGTGAGAAAACCGATGCCGTTTTCGATGGCCGCGCGCGGGGAGTGGATCACTACCGGCTCGCCGTCGACCTCAATCATGCCGCCCGTGGCTTTACGCACGCCGAAGATAAGCTGTGCCAGCTCGGAACGTCCGGCCCCGACCAGTCCCGCCAGCCCGACGATTTCGCCGGAACGCACCTGCAGGCTGCACGGCTGTACTTTTTTACCGTCGGTGAGGTGGTGGACGTTGAGACGCGGGCTGCCGAGGGGAATATCACGCTCCTTGTTGAACAGGTCGCTTAGCGGGCGGCCCACCATCATCTTCACCAGTTCCGACGCGTTCAGCTTGTCGCGCGTCAGGCTCCCGACGTACTGCCCGTCGCGCAGAACGCTGACGCGGTCAGAGAGTTCATAGACCTCCGCCATGCGGTGGCTGATATAGATGATCGCCATCCCTTCATCGCGCAGGCGCAAAATCAGTTCAAACAGGCGATGGGTTTCGCGGGAGGAGAGGGCGGCGGTAGGTTCATCCATCACCAGAATGCGGCTGTTGCGGTGCAGCGCGCGAGCAATTTCCACCTGCTGCTGTTCGGCGATGGTGAGCTTCATCACCAGATCGGTGGCGCTAAACTGCGCGCCGAGGCGGTCAATCACCGCCTGCGCCTGGGCGGCCATCTCCTTGCGCTGGACCAGCCCGCCGCGCGACAGCTCGCTGCCGAGGAAGATATTTTCGGCTACGGTCAGATTGGGCGCGAGCTGCATCTCCTGGTAAATCAGCGTGATGCCTGCGGCCAGCGCATCCTTCGGCCCTTTAATGTGAAACGGCTGGCCGTCGATCAGGATCTCGCCGCCGATGGCGGTATAGGCGCCCGCGAGGATTTTCATCAGCGTGCTTTTGCCTGCGCCGTTTTCACCCATCAGCGCGTGGATCTCACCGGCAAAGACCGTCAAATCCACACCCTTGAGCGCGTGGAAACTGCCAAACGTTTTGGCAATGCTGCGCATCTCTAATACCGGGGTTCTGCTCATGGCGGATCTCCTGTGAATGCCGATTTCTGCACTTCATCACAGGTGCGTAAATGCAAAATGTCAGAAGCTGTTCATATTTGTCATAGTTATGAATAGCTAATCGCCATCACATTTTCCTTTTCCCTCTCCCTGTGGGAGAGGGCCAGGGTGAGGGCACCAAACCGCACAGGAGCCCAACCCCATGCCATCACGCCCCCCGTTCTTCGCCAGCGCCCGAGGCCGCCTGCTGATTTTCAATCTGCTGGTGGTCGCCGTGACGCTGATGGTGAGCGGCGTGGCGGTGCTCGGCTTCCGCCACGCCAGCCAAATCCAGGAGCAGGTCCAGCAGCAAACGCTGGACGACATGACCGGCAGCATGAACCTGGCCCGCGACACCGCCAGCGTGGCAACGGCGGCGGTGCGGCTCTCGCAGGTGGTAGGGGCGCTCGAGTACAAAGGTGAAGCCGATCGCCTGAAGCAGACGCAAATGGCCCTGCGCCACTCGCTGGAGCAGCTTGCGGAGGCGCCGCTGGCGCAGCAGGAGCCGGCGCTGGTGGCGCGTATTATTCAACGAAGCAATGAGCTACAGCAGAGCGTGACGGAGATGCTGGAGCGCGGACAGCGACGCCATCTGGAGCGTAACGCGCTGCTGAGCTCGCTGTACCAAAGCCAGAGCTACCTGCGCCATCTGCAGGACATCAACCGCCGTTATGACAGTAACGTACCGGATGCGCAGCAGCTGATGGAGATGGACCGGCTAATCGCCGCCGCCATCGATACCCCTTCGCCGCGCGCAACCGTTCAGCAACTGGACGCGGTGGCCGCAACGCTGCCCCGGAGTGCCGCACAGCCGGTTGTGAAGGCGGTTCTGCCTGATTTTAATGCCGAGCTAGGTCAGCTCGCCCCGCTGTCGAAGCAGCTGGAGGAGAGCGATCTGGCGATAAGCTGGTACATGTTCCACATCAAGGCGCTGGTGGCGATCCTCAACAGCGATATCAATCAATACGTTGAGCAGGTGGCGCAGGCCTCCCGGCTTCGCACCGCCCAGAGCCATCACGAACTGCAATCCATCAGCGTGTTTATCACCATTTTCGCCGTGCTGGCGCTGATCATCACCGGGTGTGCCTGCTGGTATATCTACCGCCATCTGGCCTCCAATCTGACGGCCATTTCCCGGGCGATGTCACGCCTTGCTCACGGCGAACAGGATGTTTCCGTTCCCGCGCTGCAGCGGCGTGATGAGCTGGGTGAACTGGCGCGCGCGTTTAACGTTTTTGCCCGCAACACCGCCTCGCTTGAGCACACCACGCGTCTGCTGAAAGAAAAAACCACGCAGATGGAGATCGACCGCATTGAGCGTCAGGGGCTGGAAGAGGCGCTCCTGCACAGCCAGAAAATGAAGGCCGTCGGACAGCTGACGGGCGGGCTGGCGCATGATTTTAATAACCTGCTGGCGGTGATCATCGGCAGCCTTGAGCTGACCGACCCCGAATCAAACGACGCGCCGCGCATTACCCGGGCGCTGAAGGCGGCCGAGCGTGGCGCCTTGCTGACCCAGCGCCTGCTGGCGTTTTCCCGCAAGCAATCCCTGACCCCGCATGCGGTAGAGATGCAGCCGCTGCTGGAGAACCTCCGGGAACTGCTGCGTCACTCCCTCCCTGCCACCCTGACCCTGGAGATCGAAGCGCAATCCCCGGCATGGCCCGCCTGGATAGACGTTAGCCAGCTGGAAAACGCCATCATAAACCTGGTGATGAACGCGCGCGATGCAATGGAAGGGCAAAGCGGGGTGATAAAAATCCGCACCTGGAATCAGCGCGTCACCCGCAGCGACGGGCGCAGGCAGGATATGGTGGCGCTGGAGGTCATTGACCGCGGCTGCGGGATGTCTCAGGAGGTGAAATCCCGCGTCTTTGAGCCGTTCTTCACCACCAAACAGACCGGGAGCGGGAGCGGGTTAGGCCTGTCGATGGTGTACGGCTTTGTGCGCCAGTCCGGCGGCCGCGTGGAGATCGAGAGCGCGCCGGGGCAGGGGACGACCGTCCGGCTTCACCTTCCGCGATCGACGCTACCCGTAGTTCCTGAAGATGAAACGCTCTCTGCCACCGCCTCGGTCGATAACGAGCGGCTGGTACTGGTGCTGGAAGATGAAGCTGATGTCCGTCAGACCCTGTGCGAGCAGCTGCACCAGCTTGGCTACCTGACGCTCGAAGCGGAAAACGGCGAGCAGGCGCTGAGCATGCTGGCGGCGTCGCCGGATATTGGCATGTTTATCAGCGACCTGATGTTGCCCGGAAGCCTGAGCGGGGCCGAGGTGATTAGCCATGTGCGCAGTCATTATCCGCAGCTTCCGGTGCTGCTTATCAGCGGCCAGGATTTACGGCCCTCGCATAATCCTCAGCTGCCGGACGTTCAGCTACTGCGCAAGCCGTTTACGCGGGTGCAGCTGGCGCAGGCGCTGCGGAAAATATGTTTTTAAATGCCCCTGTTTAGGATTTCATCAAGAGCATCGTTGACGCCGGTGATGTTAATCTGCGCAAAATTTAGCAGATTGGGATATAAAAGGAATTATGCCGGTACTCACAAAGGGGGACTCACAAATGATCGTGATGCCTACAACATACAGCCCGAGCACAATTGCCAGGTCGTTTAAACTCGTTGATGAGTTTGAGCTTTCCGGGCGAGTGCTACATGTTATTTTTGATAGCCAGACGCCAAGAGCTGCGATTATTGAAGCGGATATCGAAACCTTCGATGGGGTGCCCCGGCATCGGGTTGTTGCTGCCCTGGATTTACAACGTAAAACGCATTTGGGTGAAGATATCATTGCCGTCGAGCGCTGTTGGGAAGATGCCAATGTCATTCAGGTAGAAGGTATCTGTGTTGATCCCGCCGAGCGTGACAAGGGACTGGCAACTCGCCTGTATGAAGCCCTGGTATTACAGTGTGGCGTGACACTTGTCAGCGACTTTGAACAATATGAGGGTGGGAAGATGCTCTGGCAGAAAATTGCCCGCGAGTCTGACCAAATCGCTGTATTTGTTCTTGATACCGAGCAGGGCGCATTTTGGCCGTATGATGGTAGCAAGGTTATCTATGACGGAGGGTGTATCCCCGAAGATCGTATCTGGAGCCATTCGCCGGATCAAAAATGCTACGGCATCGTCCTGGTCGCAGAAAATAAACAGCGTGCGAATCAACTGATGGAAGTCCCAGGACATAACTGAATTTGAGATTCCTCCTCTACCCCCACACCCTGCTGTTCATTACCTTAAGGCCAGTTCACCTGCGAGTCTGGCCTTATGAAACGTTACTCTACCGCTCTGTTATTTGGTCTGCTGTCACTCACCAGCCAGCTGGCGCATGCCGATGTGATTGATGACGCCATTGGCAACATTCAGCAGGCGATCAACGATGCCTATAACCCCAGCAGCAGCCGCAGCAACGATGATGACGATCGTTATGACGATAACCGTCGCATGGATAGCCGTCAGTATGACGATCGCCGTCGGCAGCTTGAAGACAGACGCCGCCGTTTAGACGAGCGTCAGCGCCAGCTGGATGACGACAGACGCCGTCTGGAAGAGGATGAGCGCAGGTTGGAAGACGATTACGATCGAGGCTAAAGCCTGGTGGCGCTTCGCTTACGCAGGCCTACGAAACCCTGGCGCGTAGGCCGGGTAAGGCGCAGCCGCCACCCGGCAAAACTCAGTCGAGAACCAACACCATTCCGTCATACCCCGCTTCAATGCCGTCAGGCAGCGGGTTATCCATCATCCACACGTCAAACTGATGGCTGATGTGCGTCAGGATCACCTGCGGGCAGCCAATCACTTCGTTTAACGCAATCACGGTATTTAAGTCGCAATGGTTTCGCGGCGTCTCGTCGCGCGGTTCGTGGCTGCAGTCGATAATCATCGTCTGCGGCTGATTGTTAAGCAGGAACTTCACCGTTTTTTCCGGCAGCCCGGCGGTATCGGACAGCCAGGCCACGCGGCTGTGGGCCGACTGCAGCAAATACCCGAAGGTCAGTTTCGAATGGTTGAGCGGCAGGGGCGTAACCCGCATACCCTGAAGCTCAAACATCACAAACGGTTCGACCGTATGGCTGAAATCCAGAATCCCCGGATGTTTAAACAGGTCGTCACAGCCCACCTCATCCGGCGGACCGTAGACGGGGATTGTCGCGCCCACGCCCCAGCGCAGGGGGAAGAGTCCCTGAACATGATCCATATGGTAATGCGTCAGTAAAAACTGCTGGAAGCTGCCAGCCGGCCAGTCGTCCATCAGGTGTGGAATGCCCGCATCCAGCAGGGTCACCGCGTCATTGAATTTGACCGCCGCGCTGCAGGGGCGACGGCGATAGGTATCCTGCAGGCGCGCCCGGCGGCACGCCGCGCAGTCGCAGCCAAAGACCGGCACGAGTTGCGCGCTTCCGGTTCCTGTTAACGTGATTGTCAGACTCATAACGCACCTCTACAGCGTCTTGGTGAATCGGAAATGGCTCTGCGTATATCCTTCACGGACGTAAAAACGGTGGGCGTCGGTGCGCTTCACGCTGGTGGAGAGCTCGGTCAGCTCCGCGCCGGCCTCTCGTGCCACCCCTTCCGCCCAGGCCAGCAGCTGGCTGCCCACCTTTAACCCGCGCGCCTGCGGCATCACCACCAGCTCCTGGATCTCGCCGATCCAGCGTGCGTGGTGGAGGTGAAACTGCATGTGCAGGCCGATCATGCCGATGACCTGCCCGTCCAGTTCGGCAAGCTGGTAGCGCATGTTGTGATCCTGCAGATTGGCAAGATAGCCCGCGTGAAACGCCTGGTGATCAAATTCGGCCTGCTTTAATTCGCAGATTAACGCATAGACGATTTGCGCATCGTCGGCGGTGGCGGGGCGAAGCGTGCAGTCAGGCATGCTGTTTTTCCTTCTGACGGATAAGCGATAAAAAGGTCTCGACTGACTGTAGCAAACTTCCGTCGTTATTAAGGATATGGCAGTCGGACGGGGTGTAGCGCGCCGCACGCGCAAGCCGCTGATCGATCTCACGGGCGGATTCACGACCCCGGCTCTGCAACCGGCTGCGCAGGACGTCCGGTGAAACCTGCAGGCAAACCGGCAGCAGGGCCGCCCCATAGCGGGCGCGCGCTTGCGAAAGGTGCGCCCGTGAACCGTTGACCAGCACGTCGAACCCCGCATGCAGCCACAGATCGGTCTCGATGCCGATCCCATAGTAATAGCCGTTGGCGTGCCAGCTCAGCGCCAGCAGATTTTGCCCGGCACGGGTAAAAAACTCCTGCTCGCTCAGGGCGATATGGTTTTCACTCCCCGCATTCGCCGACCGGGTAATGTAGCGGTGCGCCACCAGCAGCTGCGGATGCTCCTGCTGCCGTAAGGCGGACAGCAGGCTGTCCTTACCGGAGCCAGACGGCCCCATTAACCAGATAAGTCTTCCCATCAGAACACCCTTTTCCCCTGACGCCAGACGTGGTCAATATGGATGTGCTCGCCCTTGCGGTGGGCCAGCACCAAATCCGCCCGCTTGCCTTCGGCTATCTCGCCGCGATCCTGCAAGTTAAGCGCCGAGGCCGGGTTTTTCGTCACCAGGCGAATCGCCTGCGGCAGCGTAAAGCGGTTGCCCTCGTCGTCGGCCACCCGGAACGCCGCGTCGAGCAGGCTGGCGGGGTAGTAGTCGGACGAGAGAATATCCAGCAGGCCGAGGGACGCGAGCTTGCTTGCCGCAACGTTGCCGGAGTGCGAGCCGCCGCGCACGATGTTCGGTGCGCCCATCAGCACGTTCATGCCGTGCTTGCGGGAGGCTTCAGCCGCCTCTAACGTGGTGGGAAATTCGGCGATCACGCTGCCAAGCTGGTGGGATTCGAGCACGTGATCGTGCGTGGCATCGTCATGGCTGGCCAGCGCGATATTGCGGTCCCGGCACATCGCCGCAATTCGGACACGGTTAGGCTGCGACCACCGTGCCGCAAGCGCCAGCTGCTCTTCTTCATAACGGGCCATCTCCGCGTCGCTGAGAGAATATTTGCCCTGATAGTATTCGCGATACTTTTCAATGTTGGCGAACTGACGCTGCCCCGGCGAGTGGTCCATCAGGGAAACCAGCGAGACCGGCTCGCGGCCCACCAGCTTCTCAAACAGCGGCAGGGTGGTGTGGTGCGGCAGCTCGCAGCGCAGGTGCAGGCGGTGCTCGGCGCGGTTGAGGCCGCGCTTTTGCGTCTCCTCGACGGCGTTGATCATCTTCTCCAGGTTCTCCAGACGGTCGCCGCCGTCGCGCACGTCACCGATGGCCACCGCGTCCAGTACGGTGGTGATGCCGCTGGCGACCATCAGCGCGTCGTGGCTGCTCATCGCTGAATGCGCGGGCCAGTCCACTTTCGGGCGGGGGGTGAAGAACTTGTCCAGATTATCGGTATGCAGTTCGATCAGCCCCGGCAGCAGCCAGCCGCCGTCGCCGTCCATCGCCTCGGGCGAGCGGCTCTGGGTTTCAGCAAATGCGCGGATTGTTCCGTCCTGGATCTCAATCGAGCCGTCAACCACCTCATTGTCCAGTACTAACTTGACGTTATTGATAATCATGCGGGAGCCCCCATTGGGTGCAGCCTGTCCGCGACGCGGGTGCGAACGCTCTCGTCGTGGAAGATCCCGACGATCGCCGCGCCGCGCGCTTTGGCCTGTTCGATCAGCTCCACCACGGCCGCGCTGTTTTTAGCGTCGAGCGAGGCGGTGGGTTCATCCAGAAGTAAAATCGGGTAGTCGACGATAAAGCCGCGGGCGATATTGACGCGCTGCTGCTCGCCGCCGGAAAAGGTCGACGGGGCAAGGTGCCACAGGCGCTCGGGCACGTTCAGGCGCGTCAGCAGGCTGGCGGCTTTGGCGGCACAGGTTTCGCGCGGCACGCCAAGATCCAGCAGGGGCTGCATCACCACGTCCAGGGCGGAGATCCGCGGGATCACCCGCAGAAACTGACTCACCCAGCCGATCGTCGAGCGGCGTACCTCCAGCACCTTACGCGCCGGGGCCTGCACCAGGTCGATCCATTCATCGCCGTGGCGAATATGAATATGGCCTTCGTCGGGCAGATAGTTGGCGTAAAGGGAGCGCAGCAGGGTCGATTTTCCGCTGCCGGAGTGGCCGTGCAGCACCACGCATTCGCCGCGATTAACCTCCAGCGAGGCATTTTGCAGCACCGGCAGGCGCACGCCGTTTTGCTGGTGGAGCACAAAGGTCTTACTTACGTTTTGTACGTGGATCATGTTGGCCTCGCGATTCGTTTTGCCGGGTGGCGGCTATGCCTTACCCGGCCTACAAGGTGCGGTGTTCGTGTTGCCGGGTGGCGGCTTCGCCTTACCCGGCCTACAAGGTGCGGTGTTCGCGTTGCCGGGTGGCGGCTTCGCCTTACCCGGCCTACAGGTGCGCTATTCGTAGGCCGGGTAAGCGCAGCGCCACCCGGCAACAGCCCCTCAGTTCTGCAACACGGACGACACCAGAAGCTGGGTGTACGGATGATGGGGATCGTCGAGCACGCGGTCGGTTAACCCACTTTCCACCACCTGACCCTGCTTCATTACCAGCAGGCGGTCCGCCAGCAGGCGCGCGACGCCCAAATCGTGGGTGACAATCACCACTGCCAGGTTCAGCTCTACCACCAGGCCGCGCAGCAGGTCGAGCAGGCGGGCCTGCACCGAGACGTCCAGCCCGCCGGTGGGTTCATCCATAAACACCAGCTTCGGGTGCGTGACCAGGTTGCGGGCAATCTGTAAACGCTGCTGCATGCCGCCGGAGAAGGTTGTCGGCAGGTCGTCGATACGCGAGGCGGGGATTTCCACTTCTTCCAGCCAGTGTTGCGCCGTAGCGCGGATATTGCCGTAGTGGCGCGCGCCGGTTGCCATCAGGCGTTCGCCGATATTGCCTCCGGCAGAGACCTGACGGCGCAGGCCGTCCATCGGGTGCTGGTGCACCACGCCCCACTCGGTGCGCAGCAGGCGGCGGCGCTCGGCCTCGCTCATGCCGTAGAGCGAGGCGCCCTCATACAAAATGTCGCCGTTCTGCGGCGTCAGGCGCGCGGAGATGGATTTCAGCAGAGTGGTTTTGCCGGAACCGGACTCGCCGACAATGCCCAGCACTTCGCCCGGCCACAGCTCGAACGACACGTCGCTAAAGCCTTTGCCCGGCGCATACAGGTGGGTCAGGTGATTTACCGAAAGCAGCGGTTTCATTGGCCGTTCGCCTCGCTCTGTTGGCGGCAGAAATCGGTGTCGGAGCAGACAAACATCCGTTTGCCCGTGTCGTCCAGCACCACTTCGTCCAGGTAGCTGTGTTTGGATCCGCAGATGGCGCACGGCTCGTCCCACTCCTGCACCGTAAACGGGTGATCGTCAAAATCGAGACTCTCTACACGGGTGTACGGCGGTACGGCGTAGATGCGTTTCTCGCGTCCGGCGCCGAACAGCTGCAGGGCGGGCATCATGTCCATCTTTGGGTTATCGAATTTCGGGATCGGCGACGGGTCCATCACGTAGCGGCCGTTCACCTTCACCGGGTAGGCGTAGGTGGTGGCGATATGGCCGAAGCGGGCGATATCCTCATACAGCTTCACCTGCATCACGCCGTACTCTTCCAGGGCGTGCATGGTGCGGGTTTCGGTTTCGCGCGGCTCGATAAAGCGCAGCGGCTCCGGGATCGGCACCTGAAAAATCAAAATCTGATCTTCCGTGAGCGGGGTTTCCGGAATGCGGTGGCGGGTCTGGATCAGCGTCGCGTCTTCGGTTTTTTCGGTGGTCGCGACGCCCGTTACCCGCTGAAAGAAGGTGCGGATCGATACGGCGTTGGTGGTGTCGTCGGCGCCCTGGTCGATGACCTTCAGCACGTCCGCCTCGCCGATCACGCTGGCGGTAATCTGGATGCCGCCCGTCCCCCAGCCGTAGGGCATCGGCATTTCTCGGCCGCCGAACGGCACCTGATAGCCAGGAATCGCCACCGCTTTTAAGATGGCGCGCCGGATCATGCGTTTGGTTTGCTCGTCCAGATAGGCAAAGTTGTAGCCGCTTAAGTTAGCCATGTTTGCGCTCCCGTTGCAGGCGTTTCAGCAGTTCCAGTTCGGCCTGGAAATCGACGTAGTGCGGCAGCTTGAGGTGCGAGACGAAGCCCGCGGCCTCGACGTTATCCGCGTGGGCCAGCACAAACTCTTCGTCCTGCGCCGGGCCAGCAACGTGCTCGCCGTAGTCCGGTGCCTGCAGGGCGCGGTCGACCAGCGCCATGGCCATCGCCTTGCGTTCGCCGAGGCCAAACACCAGCCCGTAGCCGCGGGTAAAGTGCGGGTCTTCATTTTCGGGCGCGACAAAACCGTTCACCATTTCACACTCGGTCATCAGCAGTTCGCCGACGTTTACGGCAAAACCCAGCTCTTCCGGCACGATTTCGACGTCGATATAGCCGCTGCGAATTTCGGCGGCAAACGGGTGGTTGCGCCCGTAGCCACGCTGGGTGGAGTAGGCCAGCGCCAGCAGATAGCCTTCGTCGCCGCGCATCAGCTGCTGCAGGCGGGACGAGCGCGAGCACGGGTAAACCGGCGGCGTGCGGGTGATGTCATCCGGCTGCGCGCCGGAGTCCTCTTCCGCCTTCGCCTGGCCCTGTTTCGCCAGCAGGCTGAAGACGTGCGGAGACGGTTCCTGTTCGGCGTCAGAGGTGCTGAGTCGTGTCGCCTCGCCGTTCGCCAGCAGGGTAAAATCCAGCAGGCGATGGGTGTAGTCATAGGTAGGGCCGAGCCGCTGGCCGCCGGGAATGTCTTTATAAACGGCAGAAATGCGACGCTCCAGGCGCATCTCCGCCGTGTTGATGGGTTCGCTGACCGCCAGCTTCGCCAGCGTGGTGCGGTAGGCGCGCAGCAGGAAGATGGCTTCCACGTTATCGCCGCTGGCCTGCTTGAGGGCCAGCGCCGCCAGCTCGCGGTCGGCGATACCGCCCTCGGTCATCACCCGATCGACGGCGAGATTAAGCTGCTGTTCAATCTGGGCGACGCTCAGCTCAGGGAGCTGTTCATCACCCCGTCGTCTGTGCGCCTGCAGCGCATGGGCGGCGGCGATGGCCTTCTCGCCCCCTTTGACGGCAACGTACATCAGCACACCTCCACGTGGGTGGTCCGCGGGATGGCCAGCAGGCGCTCGCCGCAGGTCAGGATCAGGTCAATGCCCAGCGGGAACGGGTGCGGGCGCTCGGTCAGCTCGTGAATGATGCACTCCGGCAGCTGCGGCGCGACCATGCGCTCGTCGGCGATGCCTGCGCCCGTCAGGCGCAGCATGCGGCCGCCGCTCAGGCTGGCGACCTGCAAAATCAGCGTGGCGCTGGTTTCCGGGGCGACGGCGGTGCCTTCGCTCAGGGCATTCAGCTGTTCATGGCTGATTTGTTCGTCGGCCACGGCAAAGATTGCCTGCTGCGGCTGTTCAACAAGCGGGGCGCCGGTGTGAAAACGCAGGTTCTGGTTGGCGATATCGTTCGACAGCGCGCCCGAAAGCCATACCGGGGTATCGTTGTCGGCCAGGGTGAGCAGCACGCTGGTTGTCGCCAGGTTCAGCGGCAGCCAGCCCTGAGAGAGCTGGTGCAGCGAGACAATCACGCCCGGCTCGCTCATGGCTTTCAGCAGGCGACGAAAACTGTGTTGGGCATCCTGGACGGCCAGGGTAAAAGCGGGTTGAAGCGTCATGCGTTGTCTCCGCGAACGAGCGTAAAGAAGTCGACCCGGCTGGTATTCACTTCGGCCTGACGCGCGGCAAGGCGTGCGGCGCGGTCGGCCTCCAGCGGGGAAATAAGGGTTTCCATCAGCGTCTGGAAATGCGGGGGTTCCTGCAAAAGGGCGTCGATGACCGCGCAGCGCTCGGCGTGGGCTTTATCACGCCCCAGCACGTAGCCGTAGCCCAGCGTGCCGCTGTGCAGGCGGATCGCGGCGCGGGTGAGGGTGACATCCCCGGCGAAGAAGCGCTCGCCGGTGCCGCCCATGCGCGCCTGGATCTGAACGAGGCCGATCTCCGGCGCGCGGAGGAGGTCGTACCCGGGAGCCAGGCTAAGGGCGTTCATGCGGGCAGAGAGCGCAGCAGGCTGGCTGTGGGCCAGCACGCGCATCCAGCGCTGTCGGGTGGCGGTGTCGAAGTGCATTCAGTGCTCCATGGTGAATTCGATCATGTCGGCGCGGGTCAGACTGACGGAGTATTCCGTCGCGTCGATCTCGCCGTCACGGTGGTTGAGGGTGCGCACGCAGAGCAGCGGGGCCATATTGGGGATCTCCAGCACCTTGCTCTCTTTCGCCTGCGCGCGGCGGGCGCTGATGCGCGTCTGGGTGCGTTTCAGCGCAATGCCTGTCGCATTCTGGAGAAAATCATGCAGCGATCCGCTGGAGAAATTCTGCAGCACCGGCCAGAGGGTGAGGTCCGCGAAGTAGTGATCGATCTGGCACACCGCCACGCCGTTGACCCGGCGCAGCGTGCGCAGGTGGATGACGTTGTCGCCCTCCTGAATACCCAGCGCGTCCGCCACGTGGCTGGAGGCCGGACGTAGCACCGAGAGCAGCTTTTCGCTGGTCGGGTGGCTGCCCTGATCCAGCAGGTTCTGGCTAAAGCGCGCCTGGGCGTTAAGCGGGTAGTCGAACGGGCGCATCAGCACCAGCACGCCCACGCCCTGACGGCGCTGCACCCAGCCGCGCTCGACCAGCTGGTCAATGGCGCGGCGCAGTGTGTGTCGGTTCACCTCATAGCGGTCGGCAAGCTGCTGCTCGGCAGGAAGGTAGTCTCCGCAGCGGTAGTGCGTGCGCAGCTCCACTTCGAGCTTTGCCGCGATCTCTTGCCAGCGGGTGGGGAAACTGGTCGGATGTCTGGATAAGTGCATAGAAAACAAAGCCTCGCTTCTCAGATGAAGTGCTTACGCAAACGTTGAGAGAGGAAATCCAGCAGGCTGACGGTGACGATGATGAGCACCATCAGGGCGCAGGTTTGCTGGAACTGGAAACCGCGAATCGCTTCCCACAGGGTGACGCCAATCCCGCCTGCGCCGACCATGCCGACGACGGTGGCGGAGCGGACGTTGGACTCAAAGCGGTACAGGGAGTAGGAGATGAGTAACGGCATCACCTGCGGCAGGACGCCGTAGAGGATCTCTTCGATTTTATTGGCGCCGGTGGCGCGAATGCCTTCCACCGGGCCGGGCTCGATGGCTTCGACCGCCTCGGAAAGCAGCTTGGAGAGCACGCCGGTGGTGTGAATGAACAGCGCCATGACGCCCGCGAACGGACCGAGGCCGACGGCGACCACGAACAGCATCGCAAAGACCATTTCGTTGATCGCCCGACAGGCGTCCATCAGGCGGCGCATGGGCTGGTATACCCACCACGGCACGATGTTTTCAGCGCTCATCAGGCCAAACGGAATGGAGAGAATAACGGCCAGCGCGGTGCCCCAGACGGCGATTTGCAGGGTGACCGCCATTTCACTGAGGTAGTCCTGCCACTGGCTGAAGTCCGGCGGGAAGAAGTCGGCAGCGAAGGTCGCCATATTGCCCGCGTCTTTGAAGAGCAGCAGCGGGTCCATTTCCGCGCCCTTCCAGGAGATAACCAGCACCGCCAGCAGGATGGCCCAGCTTATGAGCGAGAACCAGCTGCGCTTCGGCGGCGGGAGGGTGATGGTTTGCATGTGTTACTCCGCAGGTCTTTGTGTGCCGGATGGCGCTACGCTTATCCGGCCTACGATCCAAAATGTAGGCCCGGTAAGCGCAGCGCCACCGGGCGAAAAGCGTTACTGCACCGCTTTATTCACGCTGGTCATCGCGCCGAGCGCGGCGGTCAGGCGGTCGAGGTCTTCAAGCTGAGCCTGAATCGCGGCCACTTTGCTGGTCTTCTCCTCGTCCTTCAGGCCTTTGTTGTCCTTCACGCCCTGCATCTCTTTAAACAGCGCCAGCTGGCGAATCGGGACCAGCTGCAGGTCGCTTGACGGGCGGAACGGTGCCCAGCCCAGACGTTCCAGAACTGCTTTCTCTTCCGGCGTTTTGCCATAGGTCATAAAGAAGTCGTACACCTTGTCCTTGGTGCTTTCGGACAGGTTTTTACGCCACACGATCGGGTCGCCGGGGATCAGCGGGGATTTCCAGATAACCTTCAGCTCTTTCAGCTTGTCCGGTGCGGAGGTCTTCAGCTTGTCGAGGTTCTCGGTGTTGTTGGTGGCAACGTCCACCTGCTTGTTGGCCACGGCCAGAGCGTTGGTTTCATGGCTGGCGTTTACCGTGCGCTTGAAGTCGCTGGCGGAGGCGTTGTTTTTGGCGAAGACGTAGTAGCCAGGGACAAGGTAGCCGGAGGTAGAGTTCGGATCGCCGTTGCCGAAGGTCAGCTCTTTACGTTTGGCGAGCATGTCGTTGAGGTTGTTGATCGGGCTATCTTTGTTGACGATCAGCACGCTCCAGTAGCCCGGGGAGCCATCTGCCGCGACGGTCTGGGCAAAGACCTGGCCGTTCGCGCGGTCCACCGCTTCCATGGCGGAGAGGTTGCCGTACCAGGCGATGTCCACTTTATTAAAGCGCATCCCCTGGATGATGCCCGCGTAGTCCGGGGCGAAGAAGGCGTTCACTTTGATCCCCAGCTTGGTTTCCATATCTTTCAGGAACGGTTCCCACTGAGGTTTCAGGTTTTGCTGTGATTCCGTCGAAATAATGCCGAAGTTCAGCGCTTTTTCCTGCTCTTCCGCATACGCCGGGCTTAACAGGGTGCTGAGGCTGAACATGCTGGTAAAGGCCAGCGCGGCAACGGCTTTGTAGCTCATGTACTTTCCTCGGATCGGGTTTATTTAAGCAGCCTGCGCGTTCTCTTCGACGCGGTTAATGCTGCGGTAGAGATGGTCAAAACGTTCGTTATCAAACTGATGGCTCGCGCCATCAAAGAACACGTGCCCCTGACGCAGGGCGACGATGCGTTCGCAGTAGCGCAGGGCGTAATCCACCTGATGGAGCGTGACCACCACGGTAATGCCGTCGTTCTGGTTAATGTCGCGCAGGGTCTCCATCACGATGCGGGCGGACTCCGGGTCCAGCGAGGCGATGGGTTCGTCAGCAAGGATGATTTGCGCTTTTTGCATCAGCGCGCGCGCAATCGCCACGCGCTGCTGCTGCCCGCCGGACAGGGTGGAGACGCGCTGGTGGGCGAAATGCGCCATACCGACGCGGGTCAGCGCCTGTAAGGCTTCCTGCTTCTGGGAAGGGGTGAACCAGCGCAGACAGGTGCGCCAGAACGGGGTGCTGCCGAGCGCGCCAATCAGCACGTTCTCCAGCACCGTCAGGCGGTTTACCAGGTTGAACTGCTGGAAGATGCAGCCCGTCTGGGCGCGGCTCTTGCGGATATCGCTCGCCAGACGCCCGGCGCGCTGCACGGTATTGCCCAGCAGCTCGACGTGGCTTTCCGGCGTTTTATCGCCGGTGATAAGCCCGCTCAAATGGCGCAGAAGGGTGGATTTACCCGAGCCAGAAGGCCCGAGAAGCGCCACCATGTCGCCCTGCCGGACGGTCAGATCAACGGCATGCAGAGCCTTGTTATGATTGAAGGTCTTGCTCAGTTTCTCGACGCGGATGACAGTTTGCATGTGCGGGGCCTCACGATAAATGTGGCCTCATGCTGGCGCATCAATGTGACATTTGGGTTAAGTGCAGGTTGCGGGAGTTTGAAGAGTTGAGCGGAGTTTGATGACAATCACCGTAGGCCCGGTCAGCGCAGCGCCACCGGTCGCTGTTGCCGGCTGCGCTGCGCGTGTCCTGCCTACGACGTTTGTTGCTTGACGACGTTAATCATCCACGGCACGCCGTATTGGTCGGTGACTTTACCGAAACCGTGCGCCCAGAAGGTCTCCTGCCACGCCATGTCGATGTTCCCGCCCGCGGCGAGGTTGTCGAACCAGCGCTTGCCTTCTGACACATCCTGCGTGTCGAGCACCAGCGTGAAGCCCGCGTACTGCGCGTTGCTGCCGGGCGGCATCCCGTCGCTCATCATGATATCGCTGCCCGCAATGCGGACGTTGGAGTGGGCGATAGCCGAATCCGGAAACTGCATACCGGACGGACAGCCTTCTTCGCTGTTATCGCTTTTTGGCATTTCGCCGAAGGTAATTTTATAGAGAAGTTCTGCGCCGACGGCTTGCTGGTAAAAGGCGGTGGCCTCAGCGCAGTTGCCGGCGAAAGAGATGTAGGGACTTAACGGCATAATCTTTACCTCACGTAAGAAAAGCCCGTTAAGTTTAGTTCTTTTTTTGTAGGCCGGATAAGCGTAGCGCATCCGGCAAAAGCGCCCGGTGGCGCTTCGCTTACCGGGCGTACAGGTGGAAAATCAGTTCTTTTTCACGAACTCAGATTTCAATTTCATTGGACCGAAGCCGTCAATTTTGCAGTCGATATTATGATCGCCTTCAACCAGACGGATATTCTTCACTTTGGTGCCGATCTTCAGCATGGAAGAACTGCCTTTCACCTTCAGGTCCTTAACGACGGTAACGCTGTCACCGTCCGCCAGCAGGTTGCCGTTCGCATCTTTTACGATGAGCGCATCAGCATCCTGAGCCGGCTCGGCATCATTCCATTCATGAGCGCATTCCGGGCAGATGAACATGCCATTATCTTCATAGGTGTATTCAGAATTGCATTTTGGGCAGTGTGGGAGAGACATATCGGTATCCTCAAAAGTGTAAACGCGCTGGAAAGTGCCAGCTAAATGACGGCAGGGTGCCGAAAAAGGCGGCAAGTATAGCGCAAATCCACACCGTTGTCGGTGATATTGTGAATTAAAAAAGCCAAAAAGCGTATCGGGAGTGACACGTTCTGTCAGTCAGTTACGCGAAGCTTATGTCCATTAACACGGTGGGAAGAAATGACGATAAATATATCGAATATTTTATTGCAGCAAATTGCTACGCTCTGCCATTTCGGATAAGGTGAAGCGACACATTGTTATTTATCTCCGGACTTTGCTGCCATACATATCTTATGGCAGTGGTGCATTACCTCTCTTTTTAGGTGGGTAAATAATGGTGATATATCCTGAAGTTTCTTAAAAATGGGCTACGCTTTTTTCTTTTGGCTATCAGGCCTGGAGAAGAGTTCTACACGCCATGCAAGGATAGGGAATTATTCCTGATTATCTTCAATCAGTTATATTTCGGCGAACATGTTTTCCACACGTGATCATATAAGCCTGAACAACATAATTAAAACCAGTGGCTTAATAAAAGTAATAAATTTGCGTTAAGGAAAGGCTTTTATCATGCACACACAGACCATTTTTGAATTAAGCCAGGAAGCCGAGCGTTTGTTACAGCTTGCCCTGCAAAATCTTGATACGTTGAAATCAATGCCCACTGAGATGCTGGAGAGCACAGAGGCTGCTATTACTGGCGAAACAAACAACGTTTTACCTTTGCATTTTAGCGCGCGCGGTGTCGACGCCCAGCAGGCGATGCTGAATAATGAATTACGCAAAATAACCCGGCTGGAAATGGTCCTGGCCATTGTTGGCACCATGAAAGCGGGGAAATCGACCACCATTAATGCGATTGTGGGTACCGAAGTGTTGCCGAACCGCAATCGTCCAATGACGGCGCTTCCGACGTTGATTCGCCACACGCCGGGTCAGAAGGAACCGGTGCTGCATTTCTCTCATGCCTCCCCGATTGATGAATTGATCCAACTGCTTCAGAAACAGCTCTGTGATTACGACCGCGGGAAGCTGGCTCAGCGTCTGGAAATTGATAAAGACATGAATACGCTGCTGGAGCGCATTGAAAAAGGGGAAGCGTTTGAGAAGCATCACCTGGGCGCGCAGCCGATATTTCATTGTCTGAAAAGCCTCAACGATCTGGTGAGACTTTCCCAGGCGCTGGGTGTTGAGTTTCCGTTCTCTGAATATACGGCTATTGAACATATCCCGGTAATTGAAGTGGAGTTCGTGCATCTTGCGGGCCTGGATGCCCACCTCGGGCAGCTGACGCTGCTCGATACGCCCGGGCCGAACGAGGCCGGACAGCCGCATCTGCAAAAAATGCTCAGCGAGCAGTTGTCCCGCGCATCGGCGGTGCTGGCCGTGATGGATTATACCCAGCTTAAATCCATTTCTGATGAAGAAGTCCGCCAGGCGATTTCCGCGGCGGGAAAATCGGTGCCGCTGTATGCGCTGGTCAATAAATTCGATCAGAAAGATCGCAATAGCGATGATGAAGAACAGATTCGGGCGATGATCTCCGGCACCTTAATGAAAGGCAATATTTCGCCCGGCCAGATTTACCCCGTGTCGTCCATGTGGGCGTATCTGGCGAACCGCGCGCGCTATGAGCTAAGTTCGCATGGACGACTGCCGGATCATCAGGAGCAACCCTGGGTGCAGGATTTTGCCGAAGCGGCGCTCGGGCGACGCTGGCGTACGGCGGATCTGGACGATATCGACCATATCCGACATTCTGCCGATTTGCTCTGGGAAGATTCGCTCTTCGAGCAACCGATACGGAAACTGATTTACGCCGCCTATGCCAATGCCTCGCTATACGCGCTGCGTTCGGCCTCGCATAAGCTTCTTAACTACGCGCAAAACGCCCGCGAGTATCTCGATTTCCGCTATCAGGGGCTGACGGTGGCCTTTGAGGCGCTGGAGCTGAATATCGCACGTCTGGAAGAGGACATGGCGCTTTTGCAGACGCGTCAGCGCGTAGTGAGCGATGAGGTGAAACACGAGGTTGAGGAAGCGCTGAACGCCACCGCAGACTTTATGGGATCCCAAAAAACCGCGCTTCACCAGGCGATTGACCAGGTGTTCAGCACGCCCCCGATTCTTGATTCGGCAGGCACCGAACGGCAGCAACTTCGCGGTGAGAGGGTGAAGCAGCTGGTGCTGGACGATGAAGGGCAGGCGCAGATTGCGCTGAGTAAATTACGCGCTTCCTGCGAGCGGGTGATGCAGGATGCCCAGATGAAAATCGGCCGTGAGCTGGCGTTACGCTTCGATCAGCTGGAGTCCACCCTGGCGCGTTCTCTTAACGAAGCCATGCGTCCCATTGAAACGCGTATTAAAGAGCATCTGAGCCATGCGGGTTTTCGGGCGCGGATCAGCTTCCCGGCGTTTCAGGCAAGCCAGCTTAACTTCAATACGCGAGCGCTGTTTAACGATGCGATTGCGCAGGACGACAGCCAGGCCGCCCCGCCTTCCGGCGGGAGCAGCATGCGCGAAACGGTCTCTCGCTGGCTCAATAATCCTGGCTGGGGCTGGGACGAGTATGTGGAAACGCGCACGCGCTATGTTATCGACATTGCGCAGCTACATGACAAATTTAAGCAACATATTGATCAGTTTTGTGAACAAATACGTAAAGCTTTGTCCGCGCAGGTCGATGTCTCTGTTACGGCAGGAATGGCGACGTTCTTTGCAGAATTTTCGTTGTGCCTGACCGGGTTACAGGAAAGCTTGCGTGATAGCCTCGCAGTGCGTCAGCAAAATGAGCACTCAACCCGAGCGCTCTGCCAGTTGTTGAAGCAAAGCATCACTACTGCGACGTGGATACAGGAAGATACCCGACTGTTACGCGATGATATTCAAACTCTATTCGCGGCAGAGCAACCATGACAACACCACTACTGGACGGCCCCGGGCGAACGCTGGAGTGTATTAATCCAAAATTTATGGTCGATCTGGTGCAGGGGGGAGACGCGGCGCGTCATCCTCGCCTGGGACCACAGCAGCTGCAGTTTCGCGAGCGTTTGACGCAGGAAATCATGACGCATACCCGGCTACGCCCCTGGGCGATGGCGGGGATGCTCAATGAAAATGCGGCGCTGCGCCTGGGGCTGGCGGAAAAGCTGGCCGGGATGCTTGATCCGGGCCATCTCGCGCTGACGCTGATGGCAGAGAAGCTGATTGCGCTGCGTCAGCAGACTCACCCACGCACCCTGCAGTCTCCCGGACTGACGCAGCAGTACGCCGATCTCGTGTCTCATTTTACCCAACGCGCAGCCTGGAAAGAAAAGGCGCTGACCCAGCGCGGGCTAACGGTGCAGGCGGGTGAGCACAGCGAGCAAATTTTTACCCGCTGGCGGGCCGGACATTATGATGGCTGGTCGCTGGCCGGACGCTGTTTTATCGTTCTGGAAGAGCTGCGCTGGGGAGCATTTGGCGACGCATGCCGCCTCGCGAAAGAAGATGTGGCGGCCATGCTTAAGGATAACCTGCGCAGCATGGCGGCTAACTATCTGGCGCAGGGCATTAATGCCTCACCCACGACCCGCCATTTTTATCACCAGTGGCTGACAGCGCCTGCTTCTCCCGGATCGATCGATCATAAAGACATGCTGGGCTGGCTGGGGGACTGGTGTCAGGCGGATAAGCATCCGGTGAGCTGGTCAGTGACGCAAAACTGGCAGACCGTCGCACTGGGGATGCCGAGGCTCTGTTCGGCAAAACGGCTGGTGGACGGGATGGTAGAAGAGATTTTTGGGTAAATCCCTTACCCCTCACCCTCTCCCCGCAGGGAAGAGGGGAGGGTTTGGTGCAGTGTATTAATGGCGGAGTTCGACCGCTTTTCGTTCGATATTCTGCTCGGGGGCATTGGCGTAGCGTTTCGCATATAGCGCCGTGATGATCGGCACCAGTAGCGCAGTGACAATCACGCTGGCGGCAACCAGCGCCGTCGCTGAAGCGGCTACCGGTTCGAAGGCCGGGTTAATCTGGGCAATAATCACCGGGTTAGCGACGGCAGCGCCTGCGGCTGAAGAGGCGGCGACGCCCGCCGTGCCGTTTCCTCCCCCGATCACGCGGTCGGCAACGATCAGCGGAATACCGGTAATGACGATTACGGCGACACCCAGCACAATACCCAGCAGGCCGGTATCAAGGATAACCTTCAGGTTGATGGTGTTCCCCAGCGCAAAGCCGAAGAACGGGATCAGCACCGGCGTGGCTTTGCTGAAGAAATCACGCAGATCGTGATCGAGGTTGCCAAGGGCAAAGCCGATCAGGAAGGGCAGGATTGCGCCGACAAAGTGGTGGGGTTCAAAAGAGGCCAGGCCAGCTGACCCCAGGATCAGCATCGTCATCAGCGGGCCTGATTCGAGAGACATCAAGACAAATGCGCCGGACTCTTCTTTCGTCCCGTACTGGTTCATCAGGCTGGCGTACAATCCGCCGTTAGTCATATCCATCGCGGAGACAATCGCCAGTACCGATAACCCCGCGAAGAACCCGGTCTGAATTCCATTCTCCGGGATGAACATCGCGCATATCATCGCCACCGCCCAGGCTACCGCTATTTTGGTTATTACCAGCGTGCCGGATTTCCGTAATACGGTACCGGTCGCCCGCAAATTAATGGATGCACCGATACAAAAAAACCAGACGGCAAGAATTGGAACCGTGCCCGTTATCATGCCTTTTGTGAAACCACCAAAATAAGCCCCGGTATCAGGGGCAAGGGTATTCAGGATGGCGCCCAGCACCAGCGGAACCAGCATCATACCGCCGGGTATGCGTTCTATCGTGGCTTTAATCTTCATGGACAATCCTCACATCTGACCCCGCAGGACGGGCGTTCGGTGTTAAAAATTAGTCAATAAATTCAATTGATTGGCATTTGTTTTTGAGTGGCGTTTCTCGATAATCCCGCCAGGAAAATAAATGTTTTCTCTCGATTAACTTTCTTAGAAAACACATGAAATGCTGTGTTCGGATTTATCATGCGATCATTGGAATATTGATTCAATCAAAATAAAACATCGTTTTAGTTATCTTTGTCACATATTCAATGTAAAACTATCGGCGGCTTCCTGATGAAGAAAATTTATGTAAATTGAATGTGAGTAAACGTGGTTTGTTTTTTTGTTGCGAAAGAATTCATGACGTGCGTGAGAGAGCTCATGAGGCGGGGATGAGAAAGGGCTTATTTGCACTGATTGACAAATACTGGACTGAGTTGACCTGATGCTGAAATATGTGTGAAGTTGATCACAAATATAAACGCTGGTAGGGTAAAAAGGTCATTAACTGCCCAGGCAGGCGTCAACAGGTTCGGTTGTATCGACGTAAAACGTCAATGTAAGTAAACCTGCTACGCTTGAATAAGGCGATTCGCATGGAGCGGATCCCATGGTTCACAGAACGCACACTGGACTGTGAAACAGACAGGGCCGAGTCAACGAGGATAGCTATGCTGAGAAGGAAAAAGATTAAACCCATCACGCTTCGCGACGTCACCATTATTGATGACGCCAAACTGCGTAAAGCGATTACCGCAGCCTCGCTCGGTAATGCGATGGAATGGTTCGATTTTGGTGTCTACGGCTTTGTGGCCTATGCGTTAGGTAAAGTGTTTTTCCCCGGGGCCGATCCCAGCCTGCAGATGATTGCGGCACTGGGTACGTTCTCCGTTCCCTTCCTGATTCGCCCGCTGGGTGGTCTGTTCTTCGGTATGCTCGGTGATAAATATGGTCGTCAGAAGATCCTGGCTATCACCATCGTCATTATGTCGATCAGTACATTCTGTATCGGCCTTATACCGTCTTACGCCACTATCGGCATTTGGGCACCGATTCTGCTGCTGATCTGTAAGATGGCACAGGGCTTCTCCGTGGGCGGTGAATATACTGGCGCCTCGATCTTCGTTGCCGAGTATTCTCCTGACCGTAAGCGCGGGTTTATGGGAAGCTGGCTGGACTTCGGCTCCATTGCCGGTTTTGTCCTGGGCGCGGGTGTGGTGGTCCTGATTTCAACCGTGGTGGGGGAAGAGAACTTCCTCGACTGGGGCTGGCGTATACCATTCTTCCTGGCACTGCCGCTGGGGATCATTGGCCTCTACCTGCGTCATGCGCTTGAAGAGACGCCTGCGTTCCAGCAGCACGTTGATAAGCTGGAGCAGGGTGACCGCGAAGGGCTGCAGGACGGTCCGAAGGTATCGTTCAAAGAGATTGCCACTAAGCACTGGCGAAGCCTGCTGGTCTGTATCGGTCTGGTGATCTCCACCAACGTGACCTATTACATGCTGCTGACCTACATGCCGAGCTATCTGTCGCATAACCTGCACTACTCGGAAGATCACGGTGTGCTGATCATTATCGCCATCATGGTGGGTATGCTGTTTGTGCAGCCGATTATGGGCCTGTTGAGTGACCGCTTTGGTCGTCGACCGTTCATTATTCTGGGAAGCGTTGCGCTGTTTGCCCTCGCCATCCCGGCATTTATTCTGATCAACAGTAATGTACTGGGGCTGATTTTTGCCGGTCTGCTGATGCTGGCGGTGATCCTTAACTGCTTTATCGGGGTGATGGCCTCAACGCTGCCCGCGATGTTCCCGACCCATATTCGCTACAGCGCGCTGGCCGCGGCCTTCAACATCTCGGTGCTGATTGCCGGTCTGACCCCGACGCTTGCCGCCTCGCTGGTGGAGAGCACGCAGAACCTGATGATGCCTGCTTATTACCTGATGGTGATCGCGGTGATTGGTTTGATTACCGGTATTACTATGAAGGAGACGGCGAATCGCCCTCTGAAAGGCGCAACGCCTGCGGCATCGGATATCCAGGAAGCGAAAGAGATCCTCCGTGAGCACTACGATAATGTAGAGCAGAAGATTGAGGATATTGACGCCGAGATTGAAGAACTGCAGAAAAAACGTTCCCGACTGGTGGATCAGCATCCACGCATCAACGAGTAACAAAAAACCCGCCGCTGGCGGGTTTTCTTTTATTAGCATCCTGCGGCGATGTAGTCACCATTGGCGCTGATGGGGATCACCGTCAGGAACAGCACCGTCGCGAACAGGATCAGGACTATCCCTCCGGCAATTTTGACGGCCGGCACCAGCCATTTTAACGAGGCGCTTTCTCCGAACCAGGCCACCGTGCGTTCGCGGGCGTAACGTACAGCCAGTGAAAGCCCCATAATAGAGAGCGCGGTTCCCAGAGACATAGTCATGACTGCGGCCATCCCCCAGGTAACAATGCCCAGCGCGTTGGAGAACATCAGGATCATGATCGCCCCGCTGCACGGGCGTGCACCGATCGCCAGTATCACGCCCAGACGGGTTTTCCAGTCGCCCTGCGTCAGGTCAGTACCTACGCCGTGATGGCCGCAGCCACAGTGTTCGTCGTGCTGATGAAGCGGCTTAATGGCAGAGACAGACATCCTGCGCGGGCGCAGGCTCTTCAGCGCCTGGTAAATGACAAATGCGCCGAATGCGCCAATAAGCACTGCGCTGATCTTCTCCACATACCAGCGGCTGGTACTGATATCCCCTGAGGCGAGGTTAAATCCTACCGCCAGGATAAAGACAAACAGAATGGCGCTGACGCCCTGCATCAGGCTGCCCAGGAAAGGGACGACCCGGGCGGCCAGCTCGCTTTCCTTATTGGTAGTCAGATAGGTCGTCACAATGAATTTTCCGTGCCCGGGGCCAATGGCGTGGAGTACGCCATAAAGGAAAGCCCCCGTTAACAACCATAATCCGCCGCTGTACTGGTGGTTATTTAGCTGCAGCAGGTACATCACCAGATAGCGGTGCAGGGTAATTTGCGTGGCGAGACACCACTGGATAAAGGCGTTCCAGTGCGCATGCAGGGTAAAACCGGCAAAGAGAATTGCCAGCAGCATCAACCCAGCGGTAGGGAGACGCCAGTCACGGGTGAGGCGTTGTGTAGTCATGAAGCGGCCTGCACAGAGAAGAGTATTTGCCGCCAGTATAGTTGATCTTCCCGCTCAGTTCGTGGGATCGCATTGGGATCCGTGCAGAATTGTGGATAACATTGTGCATAAATGGGTATAAGGCGGGGTTTTGCTGGGGAATGCAGCAGTCAGTCATTTTTTTGCAACTTTTCGGTTGCGGTCGTTCGCGAACTCCCTATAATGCGCCTCCATCGACACGGCGGATGTGAATCACTTCACAAACAGCCCGGTCGGTTGAAGAGAAAAA
>NZ_ALNS01000007.1:0-29260 GCF_000286655.1 Enterobacter sp. SST3
AGCGCCACCGGGCGAATCACAAGCGGCGCAGTAGCCTCGCCGGGTTCCCGGCATAGACACCTTTCTCAACGATCGATTTTGTTACCACGCTCCCTGCACCAATCACCGCACCGTCGCAGATGGATACCGCCAGAATGGTCGCTCCACTGCCTATCGAAACATCATTCCCCACGGTAATATGGCCCCAGCTCTCTCGGTCGGCGTTCGGTTTCCCCTCCCGAAACATATCGTTGGCAAACATCACGCCATGGCCAACAAAGCAACGCTTACCAATAGTGACATACTCGCAGATGAAGGTGTGCGACTGGATTTTGCAGTCGTCACCGATGCGCGTATTGCCCTGGATTTCAACAAACGGGCCGACGAATACGCCGTTGCCCAGCACACAGTCGTAAAGATTAGCAGGTTCATATACGATCACATTGTCGCCACAGGTCACGTTACGAACCCCGGTTGGTTTACGCTCCATCGGTTTTCTTCCTACATAAAACATAATTAAAAAATATAGATCCCCGTCACATTTTTGCGTTATACAGAAACCTCGCCCTGGAGAATGAGGTGCTGTATGACATCCCTGACTCGCCCGCGCGTTGAGTTTATCTCAACTGTCCTCCAGACCGTGCTGAACCTCGGTCTGCTGAGCCTTGGCCTGATCCTGGTCGTCTTTTTGGGTAAGGAGACGGTGCATCTGGCGGATGTGCTGTTCGCCCCTGAACAAACCAGCAAATATGCGCTGGTGGAAGGCCTGGTGGTCTACTTTCTCTACTTTGAATTTATCGCCCTGATTGTGAAGTATTTTCAGTCCGGCTTTCACTTCCCGCTGCGTTATTTTGTCTACATTGGGATCACCGCGATTGTGCGGCTGATCATCGTCGATCATAAAGCCCCGCTCGATGTGCTGATCTACTCGGCGGCGATCCTGCTGCTGGTGATCACCCTCTGGCTGTGTAACTCGAAGCGGCTGAAACGCGAATAAAAAAATGGCGGCCCGGAGGCCGCCTAACAACAGTCACAAGTTGGGTCAATACAATACGTCTAAAGTTGAGGGTTGCAGTGGCATAACAAAATGAAACTTAACCTTTCACACCGCCCGCCGTCAGGCCGTTCACCAGCCAGCGCTGCGCCAGCAGGAACACCACGGTAATCGGGATGGCAGAGAGTACGGCCGCCGCGGCAAAGTCGCCCCACAGGTAGTTTTGCGGGTTGAGGTATTGCTGCATACCTACGGCCAGGGTGTAGCTGTTCACATCACGCAGTAACAGTGAGGCAACCGGTACTTCGGTGATCGCAGCGATAAACGACAGGATAAACACTACCGCCAGAATCGGCACCGACAGCGGCAGCAGCACCAGGCGGAACGCCTGCCACGGGGTAGCCCCATCCAGCGCGGCCGCTTCTTCCAGCGAGCCGTCGATGGTTTCGAAATAGCCCTTAATAGTCCACACATGCAGTGCGATACCGCCAAGGTAGGCGAAGATCACGCCGCCATGCGTGTTCAGACCGATAAACGGAATGTACTGGCCCAGGCGGTCAAACAGGGCATACAGCGCCACCAGCGACAGCACCGCCGGGAACATCTGGAAAATCAGCATCCCTTTCAGCAGCGTCGCTTTGCCCGGGAAACGCATGCGGGCAAAGGCGTAAGCGCAGGTGGTGGACAGCGCCACGATACCAATGGCGGTAATACCTGCGATTTTCACCGAGTTCCACAGCCACAGCAGCACCGGGAACGGCGGCGGCGTGACGCGGCCATCCGCGTGTTCCACGCTGAAGCCCAGCGCGAGCTTCCAGTGCTCCCAGGAGATTTCGTCCGGGATCAGGCTCCCGGTGGCGAAGTTACCCGAACGCAGGGAGATGGCGATAACCATCAGCAGCGGGAACATGATCGCCGCGATAAAAATCAGCAGGCCCAGGTGCGTCGCCAGGAGGCGCAGTTTCTGAGATTTGGGTTGTACCATAGCCATGTTCAGTGCCCTCCTTAGTCAAATTTCATACGCGTGGCTTTCAGGTTCACAATCGCCAGGGCGCCCACCAGCAGGAAGATCAGGGTGGCAATCGCTGCCGCCAGACCGAAGTCCTGACCGCCGCCGCCTTCGAAGGCGATACGGTAGGTGTAGCTCACGAGCAGGTCGGTATAGCCTGCCGGCGTGGTGGTGCCAAGACGGTCCGGGCCGCCGTTGGTCAACAGCTGAATCAGCACGAAGTTGTTAAAGTTAAAGGCGAAGCTGGCAATCATCAGCGGGGTGAGCGGCTTGATGAGCAGCGGCAGCGTAATCTTAAAGAAGTTCTGGAACGGGCCCGCGCCGTCCATCGCCGAAGCTTCGTACAGGTCATCCGGGATGGCCTTCAGCAGCCCCATGCACAGGATCATCATGTACGGATAGCCCAGCCAGGTGTTCACGATGATGATCATCGAGCGGGCGGTGGTCGGGTCGCTGAACCAGGCCGGTTTGATGCCGAACAGCGCGCTCAGCATCATGTTGATTTCACCGAAGCTCTGGTTAAACAGCCCTTTGAAAATCAGAATCGAGATAAACGACGGTACGGCATACGGCAGAATCAGCAGCACGCGGTAGATCGCTTTGCCCTTCAGGGATTCCCACTGGACAAGACAGGCCAGCACCATGCCCACGGCCACGGTGAGGATCACGGTCAGTACGGAGAAGACCACCGTCCAGACGAAGATGGCGAAGAACGGTTTCTGAATGCCTTCGTCGGTAAATACGCGGGTAAAGTTGTCCCAGCCGATGGTGACGGTATAGCCCGGGCTGAGTTTATCATCACCCCATTTGCCGTCGACAGTAATGGACTGATAGAAACCAATGTCGTTATTCGGACGGTACTTCACGCCGCTCTGGTTGTTGGTCAGCGTGCCGTCATCCGCCAGGGTATAGAGCGGTTGGGTGCCGGAGAACTGGCGCAGCGAGCTCATGATCACTTTGCTGTCGTCTGGCAGCACGGCGGTGAGCTGGGTCAGCGCCTGACGGTTCTGGGTAATGACGCGCAGGTTGGCACGTTCACCTTCCGGCAGGGCCTGGGCCTCTTTTAAGGCCAGCTTCTGCTCGCCGCCAAATTTGAAGGCGTCAGAGACATAGTATTTCCCGCTTGCTTCGTCAGTAAGCGCTAACTTCCATTCGTTGCCTGCGGGATACAGGCCGAAGTTAAAGGTCTTGCCTGCCTGGTATGAGCGGTCCAGCAGGACCTGCTGCGCGCGTTCCTGCGCAAGCTGGTTGGTGCTGCTGTAGTTGGTAAACGCAATGGCGACGGTACAAATCAACGGGAACAGGACAAACAGCCCCATCCCGGCCACGCCCGGGTAGACATAGCGCCAGGCATAGGCTTTACGGTTGGCGAAAATATACAGGCCAGCAGAGCTTAAAATCAGCGTCATGATGGCGAACAGATATTCCCCTTGTACGTACATTAAAACAACAAGGTAACCCACCAGCAGACACAGCAGACCGATCGCTGACCATTTCAGCGCGTCGCTTTGCCACCAGCGTTTCTTTTTAATGACATCCATGGGGTTCTTCCTCTACAACGGTGGAATCTTATCGTCAGGTGGCGCTGCGCTTACCTGACCTACGGATCGTGCCGTAGTCGTAGGGCGGGTAAGCGCACGCGCTACCCGCCGTTTTTCAGACTTACTTAGTAATACGACCCTGAGCATCTTTCAGTGCGGCATCGACAGTCTGACGACCGCTTGCAGCGTTGATAACCGCGGTACGGGTGGCGTACCAGAATGCGGCCATCTGTGGGATGTTCGGCATGATTTCGCCTTTCTGGGCGTTATCCATGGTGGCCGCGATACGTGGGTCTTTCGCCAGCTGATCCTGGAAGGATTTCAGCGCAACGGCACCCAGCGGTTTGTCCTTGTTCACTTCATCCAGACCCTGATCGGTCAGCAGGTAGTTTTCCAGGAACTCTTTCGCCAGCTCTTTGTTCGGGCTGGCGGCGTTGATGCCTGCGCTCAGCACGCCAACGAACGGTTTAGACGGCTTGCCTTTAAAGGTTGGCAGCAGCGTCACGCCGTAATTGACTTTGCTCTTGTCGATGTTGGTCCAGGCCCACGGACCGTTGATGGTCATCGCGGTTTCGCCTTTGTTGAACGCCGCTTCCGCGATGGAGTAATCGGTATCCGCGTTCATGTGTTTGTTCTTGATCAGGTCGACCAGGAAGGTCAGGCCCGCTTTCGCGCCCGCGCTGTCGACGCCCACGTCTTTCACGTCGTATTTGCCGTTTTCAAACTTGAACGCGTAACCGCCGTCGGCAGCAATCAGCGGCCAGGTGAAGTACGGCTCTTGCAGGTTGAACATCAGGGCGGATTTACCTTTCGCCTTCAGCTCTTTATCCAGTTTCGGGATCTCTTCCCAGGTTTTCGGTGGGTTAGGGACCAGGTCTTTGTTGTAAATCAGAGACAGGGCTTCAACCGCGACAGGGTAAGCGATCAGCTTGCCGTTATAGCGAACGGCGTCCCAGGTGAAGGGGAACAGTTTGTCCTGGAAAGCTTTGTCCGGGGTGACTTCAGCCAGCAGGCCAGACTGTGCGTAACCGCCAAAACGGTCATGCGCCCAGAAGATGATGTCCGGGCCGTCGCCGGTTGCCGCAACCTGCGGGAATTTCTCTTCCAGTTTGTCCGGGTGCTCTACGGTCACTTTGATGCCGGTGTCTTTCTCGAATTTTTTGCCCACTTCGGCCAGGCCGTTATAGCCCTTGTCGCCGTTAATCCAGATAACCAGCTTGCCTTCTTCAATTTTGGCGAGCGCCGGTGCGGAAATCATCATTGCTGCAAGGGCGGACAATGCGAAAACGCGTGCGCCAGTCTTGATATTCATATCTGCCATCCTTTTTGGTGATGTCTCGTGGTATGACTTCAGTGGTTCAACGTGACTCAGTCTCCTTATTTGACATCCTCTTTCCATCCTCCCAACCCCTACGCCCCACCCCCCGTTTGTGTGATCTCCGTTGCATAAATTTAAGTTATGAGTGCTGGCGCACATAAAAACGCACTGAATTTTGCAGGCGGCTTCACGAATTTTGCCTCAGCCCGCCCACGCCGGTCGCAGAGCCTGCTCTCTCATCCTCCCGCCTCCTCCCCCATAAAAAAGCCGGGGGGTGGAGGATTCGTGAAAGTAATGGATCCCCCATAGTCACCTTATCTTGAATGTTTCTGTCGGTGACAGGTTGTAACGAAGGGAGAAGGGCATGGCGAGCGTACAGCTGCGTAATGTAACGAAAGCCTGGGGTGACGTTGTGGTGTCGAAAGACATCAATCTGGACATCCACGAAGGTGAATTCGTGGTATTTGTCGGCCCATCAGGCTGCGGTAAATCAACCCTGCTGCGTATGATTGCCGGTCTTGAAACCATCACCAGCGGCGACTTGCTGATCGGTGATACACGAATGAATGACATCCCGCCTGCCGAACGTGGCGTAGGCATGGTGTTCCAGTCTTATGCACTCTATCCCCATCTTTCCGTCGCCGAGAACATGTCCTTTGGTTTGAAGCTGGCCGGCGCGAAGAAAGAGGTGATTAACCAGCGCGTGACGCAGGTGGCGGAAGTATTACAGCTGGCGCACCTGCTGGAGCGTAAGCCGAAAGCGCTTTCCGGCGGTCAGCGTCAGCGTGTGGCGATTGGCCGTACCCTGGTCGCCGAGCCGCGCGTCTTCCTGCTCGACGAACCGCTTTCCAACCTGGATGCCGCCCTGCGCGTCCAGATGCGTATCGAAATCTCCCGTCTGCACAAGCGTCTTGGCCGCACGATGATTTACGTCACCCACGATCAGGTCGAAGCGATGACCCTCGCCGACAAAATCGTGGTGCTGGATGCCGGTCGCGTGGCGCAGGTGGGCAAACCGCTGGAGCTGTATCACTACCCGGCAGACCGCTTTGTTGCGGGCTTCATTGGCTCGCCAAAGATGAACTTCCTGCCCGTCAAAGTGACCGCGACAGCCATTGAACAGGTACAGGTGGAGCTGCCAAACCGCCAGCAGGTCTGGCTGCCGGTCGACAGCGCCAACGTACAGGTGGGGGCAAACATGTCCCTCGGTATTCGTCCTGAGCATTTACTGCCGAGCCACATTGCCGATGTGACGCTGGAAGGTGAGGTTCAGGTCGTCGAACAGCTTGGTCACGAAACACAGATTCATATCCAGATCCCCGCCATCCGTCAGAACCTGGTCTACCGCCAGAATGACGTGGTGTTGGTAGAAGAGGGTGCCACATTCGCTATCGGCTTGCCGCCAGAGCGCTGCCATCTGTTCCGTGAGGATGGCACCGCATGTCGTCGGTTGCACAAAGAGCCAGGCGTTTAAGCAATCCCAAAAGAAGACACGAAACCGACAGGTGAAGTGTTCAAAGAAAAGCAATGATCTCAGGAGATAGAATGATGATTACTCTGCGCAAACTTCCTCTGGCAGTTGCCGTCGCAGCGGGCGTAATGTCTGCTCAGGCACTGGCCGTGGATTTCCATGGTTATGCTCGTTCCGGTATCGGCTGGACGGGTAGTGGCGGCGAACAGCAGTGCTTCCAGGCAACCGGTGCCCAAAGTAAATACCGTCTGGGTAACGAATGTGAAACCTATGCGGAACTGAAGCTGGGCCAGGAAGTGTGGAAAGAAGGCGACAAGAGCTTCTACTTCGACACCAACGTAGCGTACTCCGTGGCGCAACAGAACGACTGGGAAGCTACCGACCCGGCGTTCCGTGAAGCCAACGTGCAGGGTAAAAACCTGATTGAGTGGCTGCCAGGTTCCACCATCTGGGCCGGTAAGCGCTTCTATCAGCGTCATGACGTTCACATGATCGACTTCTACTACTGGGATATTTCAGGTCCTGGTGCCGGTATCGAAAACGTCGATCTGGGCTTCGGTAAACTGTCTCTGGCAGCGACCCGTTCTCAGGAAGCGGGCGGCTCATACATCTTCACCAGCAACGATATCTATCATGACTTCAAAGACACCGCTAACGACGTCTTCGATGTGCGCTTGGCGCAGATGGAAATCAACCCGGGCGGCACGCTGGAGTTGGGTGTTGACTATGGCCGAGCTAACAAAACTGACGGTTACAGCTTCGCTGACGGCGCATCTAAAGATGGCTGGATGTTCACCGCTGAACATACCCAGAGCATGCTGAAAGGCTACAACAAGTTTGTTGTCCAGTACGCTACCGATGCAATGACCACTCAGGGCAAAGGTATTCCGCAGGGTTCCTTCACCGGCAACAACTATGACAAAGACGCTGAAATTGGTGTTGTAAATAACAAGATTAACAACAACGGTTCCCTGGTTCGTATTCTCGACCACGGTGCGATCTCTCTGGGTGACAGCTGGGATCTGATGTACGTCGGTATGTATCAGGATATCGATCGTGACGACAACAACGGTACGACCTGGTACACCGTGGGTGTGCGCCCAATGTATAAATGGACGCCAATCATGAGCACCTTGCTTGAAGTTGGCTACGACAACGTTAAGTCGCAGAAAACTGACGATACCAACAACCAGTACAAAATTACCCTTGCACAGCAATGGCAGGCCGGTAACAGCATCTGGTCCCGTCCAGCGATCCGTGTCTTCGCAACTTACGCGAAGTGGGATGAGAAATGGGGTTATGACAACGGCATTGCAAAAAGCGATACCAAAGCCACAACCTACAGCCGTGGTGACAACGATGAGTGGTCCTTCGGCGCCCAGATGGAAATCTGGTGGTAATCCCGTCTTAATCTGACGTAATGACCAAACTGAGGGGCGCAAGCCCCTCAATCCTTGGGACGGCGCGCTATTGCCTGGCTACCGCTGACCTGTGCATTTTGAGGTGATAACAATGAAAATGAACAAAACTCTCCTTGCCCTTTGTTTATCCGCAGGGTTGCTGGCGAGCGCGCCTGCTGTAACGCTCGCTAATGTGAATTTCGTTCCGCAAAACACAACATCCGCGCCGGCCATTCCGGCAGCTGCGTTGCAACAGCTGGTCTGGACGCCTGTCGATCAATCTAAAGCCCAAACGACCCAGCTCTCGACGGGTGGGCAACCGCTTAATGTTCCGGGTATTAGTGGTCCGGTGGTCGCGTACAGCGTGCCCGCTAACATTGGCGAACTGACGTTAACGCTCTCCAGTGAAGTCAATAAACAGACCAGCGTCTTTGCGCCGAACGTGCTGATTCTTGACCAGAACATGACGCCTTCTGCGTTCTTCCCGAGCGAATATTTTACCTATCAGGAACCGGGTGTCATGAGCGCCGATCGCCTGGAAGGGGTAATGCGCCTGACGCCTGCGCTGGGTCAGCAGAAAATTTATGTACTCGTCTTCACCACGGAAAAAGATTTGCAGCAAACCACCACGCTGCTTGATCCTGCGAAGGCCTATGCCAAAGGCGTAGGTAACGCCGCACCGGATATCCCGGATCCGATCGCCCGCCACACCACTGACGGCCTTGTGAAGCTGAAAGTGTCGACCAGCAGTGCGTCCAGCGTCCTGGTCGGCCCGCTGTTTGGCTCCTCCGGTACCGGCCCTGTCACCGTGGGCAACACCGCTGCGCCTGCCTATACTGCGCCCGCTGCCACGGCAGCCGCACCGGTAGCGACCGCAGCGCCGGCCCCGGCGAAGAAAGCGGAGCCGGTGCTTAACGACACCGAAGAATACTTCAACAATGCCATCAAGCAGGCAGTGAAGCGCGGCGATGTCGATAAAGCGCTGAAGCTGCTTGATGAAGCCGAACGTTTAGGTTCAACCACTGCCCGTTCCACCTTTATCAGCAGTGTAAAAGGCAAGGGGTAACCGTTTCCCCACAATGCTGATTTGTTAGTCGTTTGGTGCGCCTGAGTGGGCGCACTTTTTTTCGTCTACGCCGGGCTGTTGCACTCTTGTTGCGATCGTGATCCTTAAATAACGTTTGGCCCCCCTCAATCCGCGTTTCTGCGATACAATGCCTGTACGTTATGTATCGGAGAGTCTGGCATGTCACACCCTGCGCTAACGCAACTGCGTGCGCTGCGCTATTTCGACCAAATACCTGCGCTTGATCCGCAGCAGCTGGACTGGCTGTTGCTGGAAGATTCCATGACAAAACGTTTTGAGCAGCAGGGAAAAACGGTCACGGTGACCCTGATTCAGGAAGGGTTTGTCTCTGGCGATGAGATCGCCAACGAGCTGCCGCTGCTGCCGCACGAGCCACGTTACTGGCTGCGTGAAATTTTACTCTGCGCTGACGGCGAGCCGTGGCTTGCCGGACGGACGGTGGTGCCCGAGTCCACCCTTTCCGGGCCCGAGATGGCGCTGCAGCGTCTGGGGAAAACGCCGCTGGGGCGTTACCTTTTCACCTCGTCTGAGCTTACCCGGGATTTTATTGAGATTGGTCGTGATGCTGAACTTTGGGGGCGTCGTTCCCGCCTTCGCCTGAGCGGTAAACCGTTAATTCTGACGGAGCTTTTTTTACCGGCATCACCGTTGTACTAAGAGGAAGAAAAAATGGAGTGGAGCCTGACGCAGAATAAGCTGTTGGCGTATCACCGCTTAATGCGTACCGATAAACCGATTGGCGCGTTACTGTTGCTGTGGCCGACCTTATGGGCGCTGTGGGTCGCCACGCCGGGCGTGCCGCCGCTGTGGATCCTCGGCGTGTTTGTTGCTGGCGTCTGGCTGATGCGCGCAGCGGGCTGCGTGGTCAATGATTATGCCGATCGTAAATTCGACGGCCATGTAAAGCGGACTGCCGGTCGTCCGTTACCCAGCGGGCAGGTGACCGGGAAAGAAGCCCGCGTGCTGTTTGCTGTTCTGGTGCTGCTCTCTTTCCTGCTGGTGTTAACCCTGAACACCATGACCATACTGCTTTCCGTTGCGGCGCTGGCACTGGCCTGGGTTTATCCGTTTATGAAGCGCTATACCCACCTGCCTCAGGTGGTGCTGGGCGCAGCGTTTGGCTGGTCGATTCCAATGGCGTTTGCGGCAGTTAGTGAGTCCTTACCGCTCAGCTGCTGGCTGATGTTCCTGGCGAACATACTTTGGGCCGTGGCTTACGACACGCAATACGCGATGGTTGACCGCGACGATGACCTGAAAATTGGCATCAAATCCACCGCCATCCTCTTTGGCCGTCAGGACAAGCTGATTATCGGGATTCTGCAGGTCGCCGTGCTGGCGCTGATGGTGGCGATTGGCCGCCTGAACGGGCTGAACTGGGCGTTTTACTGGTCGGTGCTGGTGGCGGGGCTGCTGTTTGCGTACCAGCAAAAGCTGATTGCGAAGCGCGAACGCGACGCCTGCTTCAAGGCGTTTATGAACAATAACTACGTCGGTCTGGTGCTGTTTTTAGGGCTGGCGATGAGCTACTTCATATAAAAAAGCCGGGTGGCGGCTTCGCCTTACCCGGCCTACGTTTTAGCAGGATATGTAGGCCCGGTAAGCGTCAGCGCCACCGGGCGTTTTTTTACCGGCGACGCAGCAGCCGCAGCGCGTTCGCCGTCACCAGCACCGTCGCGCCGGTATCCGCCAGTACCGCCAGCCAAAGCCCGGTCATGCCCAGCAGGGTGGTCACCAGGAAAATCCCCTTCAGCCCCAGCGCGATGCCGATGTTCTGGCGGATGTTGGCACGCGTCGCCCGCGCAAGATCGATCATCTGCGCCAGTCCGGTCAGGCGGTTGTGGGTCAGCGCCGCGTCCGCCGTCTCTAGCGCCACGTCGGTGCCGCTGCCCATCGCAATGCCGATGGTGGACGCCTTCATCGCCGGGGCATCGTTAATCCCGTCTCCGACCATCGCCAGCGGGGCGTGCGCGTTCAGCTCCGTTACCGCGCTGACCTTATCCGCCGGTAGTAATCCGGCCTTAAACGCCAGCCCCAGCTCACCGGCAATCGCTGCCGCCGCGCGAGGGTTATCGCCGGTGAGAATCACCCCCTGCACGCCCAGCTGATGCAGCGCCGCCACGGCTTCTTTTGCGTCATCGCGCAGGGTGTCGCGCAGCGCCAGCATCCCTTTTGCGACGCCGTCCTGCATGACGGTCACGACAGTTTGTCCGGTCTGTTCTAACGCCTCCACCTCTGGATGAGAAGACTTGCCCGCCGCGACAATCAGAACTTTTTTACCGTCAACGGTGGCCTCAATCCCGGAGCCTACCAGCGCCCGCTGAGCGGTTGCCGGTGGGATATTCAGCCCGCGCGACTGCGCTTCCCGCACTATCGCCTGCGCCAGCGGGTGAGTGGAGCCCTGCTCAACGGCGGCGGCCAGGGTCAGCAGTTCGTCTTCACTGATGCCCTGCGAATACACGCCGGTCACCTGCGGCTTGCCGATGGTTAACGTACCGGTTTTATCGAAGGCGATATGCTGCACCTGACTCAGCTGCTCCAGCGCCGCGCCGCCCTTAATCAGCGCCCCGCGACGTGCCGCAGCCGCCAGCCCGGAGGTAATGGCCGCCGGGGTGGAGATGACCAGCGCGCACGGACAGCCGATCAGCAATAGCGTCAGCCCTTTATAAATCCAGCCCTCCCACGGCGCGCCAAAGAACAGCGGCGGGACGACGGTGACCAGCAGGGCAACCAGCATAATGGCGGGCGTGTAGATGCGGCTGAAGCGGTCGATAAAGCGTTCGACCGGCGCGCGGCGCTCTTCGGCCTCTTCAATCAGCTTCAGGATGCGGTCGATGGCGCTGTCACCCGGCTCGGAAAGCACGGTGAGCTGCACCAGACGGTCGACGCTGGTGGCGCCAGCAGGCACTTTTTCACCTGCGGCACGTTCAACCGGAATGGACTCACCGGTCAGGGCACTTTCATCAAAGCTCGCGGTGGCGGTAAGCAGCGCGCCGTCGGCAGGCAGGCGTCCGCCTGCCGCGACTTCTATCACGTCGCCCGGACGCAGGGTCGTGATGGCGACCGTTTCACGCGTGCCGTTTACTACGCGCGTGGCGGTTTCCGGCTTCAGCGCCATCAGCGCGCTGACCCCTTTACGCGCCCGG
This sequence comes from Enterobacter sp. SST3, assembly GCF_000286655.1. Classification (NCBI taxonomy): domain Bacteria; kingdom Pseudomonadati; phylum Pseudomonadota; class Gammaproteobacteria; order Enterobacterales; family Enterobacteriaceae; genus Enterobacter; species Enterobacter sp. SST3. The sequence continues at coordinate 11,946 of NZ_ALNS01000007.1, forward strand.
CTCGCCGCCCAGCCCTCAAGACGTTCACCGATTAAGAACAGCAGCAATACCATCGCCGCTTCTGCCGTCGCGCCAATAAACAGCGCGCCGATGGCCGCCACGCTCATCAGCGTTTCAATGGCGAACCAGCTGCCGCTTTTCATCAGACGCAGCGCCTGACGGGCAATCGGGAACAGCCCGACCAGCGTGGTGGCGATAAACGCCAGGTTGCCGAACGGATGGTTGATCTGTTCCAGCCCCCAGCTCAGGGCCATCATGATGATCAGGGTAATGAGCGGCAGGTTTTCTTTCAGTGAAGAGGTTTTTTCCGCGGGCGCGGCTTCACTGCGCAGGCTGTAACCCGCCTTGCTTACCGCGTCTTCAACCTGTTTGCTGACGTCGTTATCGGCGCTAACCAGCAGCTTTTCGGTGGCGAACAGCACCTGAACGTGGCTGACGCCCGGCACCTGTTTCACCGCATTTTCCACTTTGCGGGCGCAGGCAGCGCAGTCCATGCCGTTAACGACCCAGCTGTAGCGGTTGCCGCTTTCAGGAAGCGTTTGAGTTTGCGTTTCGCACGCGCCTTCGCAGCAGCAGTCGTCTTTCGACGGAACGGGACTGAGCTTAAGCGCCGAGAATTGAGGGACTTTTTTGGGTGTTTCTGGAGTCGACATGGCAGTCTCCGGCAATGATAATTTTCTCATTAACCGCAGCATACACTCTGGAGTCGACTCCAGAGTCAAGCGTTATTTAGATATACAGCGAACGCACAATCAGGAAGTGCCCGGCAAAGTAGCAGGCGGCGGCAATCGCGTTATCCGCCCGGAAACGGCGGCGATAGTGGCTGCCCAGCCACACGATATTCCCAATCAGCAGCAGCGCGGCCCCGAAGAACGCGGACATCGCCGGAGCGGTCGGACGGAAGAACCACAGTTCACCTGCCAGCCATACCATCACCAGCGTCATGGCGATAAACGTGCAGATCGGCAACCGCATCTCTTCCAGACGCGACCAGATCACCGCGATCAGCAGGGCACCAATCACCAGCAGGACCAGCGGCAGCGGCCAGAAGAAAGAGAGCGTCATCTGGCTGGCGAAGTAGATGGTATACAGCAGATGCGACAGGAAAAACGCCCCTACGGCATACAGCAGGCGCTGGCGCGGCAGCAGGGTTAAGGCATCGCCAATCAGAGAGGCGCACAGCCCGGCGAGGACCAGATAGCTGACGGCATTAAACATCGGTGCTTGCCAGGCCAGCAGCAGGAGCAGCAACAGCGTGACGGGTTTAAACAGCCAGCGCTGCCAGGTGGGACCACGGTACGACGCATCGACATAAAGCCATGCGGAAAAACAGACAGCGATAAATGACCAAAGCATATTAACTCCCTGTATCTGTTAAGTCTGAATAATCAGTTTCTGATCCAGTGTAGTGACGCGGGCGGGCGTTTGGCAATGCCGGGGAAGGCAGGGTATCCTGAATTCCGCATAATCTGATGGGATAGTTGAATGAGCAAGATGCCGCTGTTTTTCATTATCGTGGTGGCGATTATCGTCATTGCCGCCTCGTTCCGCTTCGTGCAGCAGCGCCGCGAGAAGGCGGATAACGATGCCGCGCCGCTGATGCAAAAGCGCGTGGTGGTGACGAACAAACGCGAAAAGCCGCTCAATGACCGCCGCTCGCGCCAGCAGCAGGTGACGCCTGCGGGCACAACAATGCGTTATGAAGCGAGCTTTAAGCCGGAAACGGGCGGCCTGGAGATGACCTTCCGCCTGGAGGCGCAGCAGTACCACCAGCTGACGGTGGGGGAAAAAGGAACGCTGAGTTACAAAGGATCGCGGTTTGAGGGGTTTGTTCCGGAGTTGTAACGCCGGGCGGCACTGCGTTTGCCCGGCCTACGTGGTTTCGTAGGCCCGGTAAGCGAAGCGCCACCGGGCGACTAAACGCACCTTACTTCTTCACCTGCGCCTTAAACTTCTTCATCCACACCAGCAGCTCAAACACGCCGAAAATAAACACGCGCAGCTGCTGCCAGCCCGTCATCTGCGGGCCATCTTTCGGCAGACCGTTTTTCAGCATCACCATCTGCAGGGCGTGCATGAACGAGGTGAAAATCAGCGCGACGTTAACAAAAATATTCATCGGGCGCGGGAACGGGTGCACCAGGTTGAGCAGCAAAAACGCCCAGACGCCCAGCATCAGCAAACGTCCCAGATTAATCAGTACCGGCATCGGATCCTCCTTGTGCCTGACGGTGATACAGACGATAAGCAACCTGACCTGCCACTTTTTCACGGTGTAGATCCCAGTGAGCGGGAACCGGCGGCAAACCGTTTTCCACTTCGCTTTCCACGTAAATCAATGCGTCATCCGCCAGCCAGCCGTTTTGCTCCAGCAGGGATAACGTCTCTTCCAGCAGCCCTTTGCGGAACGGCGGGTCGACAAACACCACGGTGTGCGGCGTGCCCTTTTGCGCGAGGAAGCTCAGCGTGTTGGTGTTAACCACTTTCGCGTTGCTCGCTTTCAGCGTCGCCAGATTTTGCTGCAGCGTCTGCGCCACGCCGCGCTCCATCTCCAGCAGCGTGGCGCTGGCAGCATAGCGCGACAGCGCTTCCAGCCCGAGCGCGCCGCTACCGGCGAAGCAGTCCAGGCAGCGGGCGTCTACCATTGACGGGGCCAGCCAGTTAAACAGCGTCTCGCGCACGCGGTCGGTAGTAGGGCGTAAACCGGGGCTGTCCGGCACCGGTAATTTCCGGCCTCGCCACTGACCGCCGATAATACGAATTTGACCGGCCGGGGCGCGGTTGGGTTTCTTCATCTCAGGAAAGCTCTGTTAACAATTGGCCTGCGATTGCGGGCGGTGATGTCAATTAAGTAAAGTGTTAGACTATTTCATCATTTTTTTAGCTTCCATGTATATAGCGCCGCGAGGAGTGTAGTCGCAGATGGCAAAACAAAAAAAACGTGGCTTCTTTTCCTGGCTGGGCTTCGGTGAAAAAGAGCAAGAAACAGAACAGAAAACCGAAGAGCAACAAGCCGTTGAAGAGCCATCGCAGCCTGAAACGCCAGTAGAAACCGCCGCGGTTGTCGATGCGGAAGAAACGGCGCACAGCAAAGAAGAGGTTGAAACCTTTGCTGAAGAGGTGGTTGAGGTCACTGAACAGGTTCAGGAGAGCGAGAAGCCAGAACCGGTTGTCGTAGAAGCCGCTATCGAAGCGCCACAGGCCGCTATCGAACACGAAGAGCTTCCGCTGCCGGAAGAGGTCAAAGACGAAGCGGTGTCTGCCGAAGAGTGGCAGGCCGAAGCGGAAACCGTTGAAATCGTTGAGGCGGTGGAAGAAGAAGCGGCGCTCGAGCCGGAGCTAACCGACGAAGAGCTGGAAGCCCAGGCGCTGGCGGCGGAAGCGGCTGAAGAAGCGGTCATCGTTGTGCCGGTAGAAGAGCAGGCCGAAGAAGAGACCGTTCAGGAGCAGGAAAAACCGACCAAAGAGGGTTTCTTCGCGCGCCTGAAGCGCAGCCTGCTTAAAACCAAAGAAAACTTAGGTTCCGGATTTATCAGTCTGTTCCGCGGCAAGAAGATCGACGACGATCTGTTTGAAGAGCTGGAAGAGCAGCTGCTGATTGCGGACGTTGGGGTGGAAACCACCCGTAAGATCATCACTAATCTGACCGAAGGGGCGAGCCGCAAGCAATTGCGTGACGCCGAAGCGCTGTACGGCCTGCTGAAAGACGAGATGGGTGAAATTCTCGCAAAAGTTGACGAACCGCTTAATATTGAAGGCAAAACGCCATTTGTTATTCTGATGGTTGGGGTGAACGGCGTGGGTAAAACCACCACCATCGGCAAGCTGGCGCGTCAGTTCGAGCAGCAGGGCAAATCGGTGATGCTGGCGGCGGGCGACACCTTCCGTGCGGCGGCGGTTGAGCAGCTGCAGGTCTGGGGCCAGCGCAACAACATCCCGGTGATTGCTCAGCATACCGGCGCGGATTCCGCATCCGTGATCTTTGACGCCATCCAGGCGGCGAAGGCGCGTAACGTGGACGTGCTGATAGCCGATACCGCAGGGCGTTTGCAGAATAAATCGCACCTGATGGAAGAGCTGAAGAAGATCGTTCGCGTCATGAAGAAGCTGGACGAAGACGCACCGCATGAAATTATGCTGACCATTGATGCCAGCACCGGACAAAACGCCATCAGCCAGGCGAAGCTGTTCCATGAAGCGGTAGGACTGACGGGGATCACGCTGACCAAACTGGACGGCACCGCGAAAGGCGGGGTGATCTTCTCCGTGGCCGACCAGTTCGGTATTCCTATCCGTTACATCGGTGTGGGCGAGCGTATTGAGGATTTACGTCCGTTTAAGGCGGACGACTTTATTGAGGCATTATTTGCCCGAGAGGACTAACAATGATTCGCTTTGAACACGTCAGCAAGGCCTATCTCGGTGGGAGACAAGCGCTGCAGGGGGTGACCTTTCACCTGCAGCCGGGCGAGATGGCATTCCTGACCGGCCATTCCGGCGCGGGGAAAAGTACCCTGCTCAAGCTTATCTGTGGGATCGAGCGGCCAAGCGCCGGAAAAATCTTTTTCAGCGGCCATGAGATCAGCCGTCTGAAAAACCGTGAGGTGCCGTTCCTGCGTCGTCAGATCGGCATGATTTTCCAGGATCACCACCTGCTGATGGATCGCACCGTTTTCGATAACGTGGCCATTCCGCTGATTATTGCCGGCGCCAGCTATGACGATATCCGCCGCCGCGTCTCTGCGGCGCTGGATAAGGTCGGGCTACTGGACAAAGCGAAGAACTTCCCGATCCAGCTCTCCGGCGGTGAACAGCAGCGCGTGGGCATCGCCCGCGCGGTGGTGAACAAGCCTGCCGTGCTGCTGGCGGATGAACCGACCGGTAACCTGGACGATGCCCTGTCAGAAGGGATTTTGCGTCTGTTTGAGGAGTTTAACCGCGTAGGGGTTACCGTATTGATGGCAACGCACGACATCGGGCTGATTTCCCGTCGTTCGTACCGCATGCTGACCCTGAGCGACGGGCATTTGCACGGAGGCCACGGTGAACAAGCGTGATGCAATAAACCAGATTCGGCAGTTCGGGAACCGGTTTGACCGTTTCCGTAAGCCGCAGGGCGGGGGTGACGGCAATCGTAATGCGCCGAAGCGCCAGAAGGCCGCGCCAAAACCGGCCTCCCGCAAAACCAACGTCTTTAACGAGCAGGTGCGCTACGCGTTCCACGGCGCGCTGCAGGACCTGAAAAGCAAACCGCTGGCGACGTTCCTGACGGTGATGGTGATTGCCATCTCCCTGACGCTGCCAAGCGTCTGCTACATGGTTTACAAGAACGTCAACCAGGCGGCGTCGCAGTATTATCCGTCTCCGCAGATCACGGTCTATCTGGATAAAGCGCTCGACGATAACGCGGCCGCGCAGGTGGTTGGGCAAATTCAGGCCGAGCAGGGCGTGGAGAAGGTCAACTATCTCTCACGTGAAGACGCGCTGGGCGAGTTCCGCAACTGGTCAGGCTTTGGCGGTGCGCTGGATATGCTTGAAGAGAACCCGCTGCCCGCCGTGGCGGTGGTGATCCCGAAGCTGGATTTCCAGGGGACCGATTCGCTTAACTCCCTGCGCGATCGCATCACGCGCATTAAGGGCATTGATGAAGTGCGCATGGATGACAGCTGGTTTGCGCGTCTCGCTGCTTTGACCGGGCTGGTAGGCCGCGTCGCGGCGATGATTGGCGTGCTGATGGTGGCGGCTGTCTTCCTCGTCATTGGCAACAGCGTACGCCTGAGCATCTTCGCTCGTCGCGATACCATCAACGTGCAGAAACTGATTGGTGCGACGGATGGCTTCATCCTCCGACCGTTCCTTTACGGTGGCGCACTGCTCGGTTTTTCCGGCGCATTTCTTTCACTGATATTGTCAGAAATTTTGGTGATGCGGCTTTCCTCTGCCGTGACTGAAGTGGCGCAGGTTTTCGGAACCAAGTTTGATATCAGCGGCTTAGGGTTTGATGAGTGTCTCTTACTGCTGCTGGTGTGTTCGATGATTGGGTGGGTGGCAGCGTGGCTGGCAACCGTTCAACATTTACGTCACTTTACTCCCGACTAATAAAAGCGTGATATAATCTTTCCCTGCACCGAGATGTTCGCTCTGCAGGGAAAGTGTCCCTGTTGTCTCTTCCCCTGTTATCATCTCCATGTCACATTTTGTGCGTAATTTATTCACCGTTGCACCTGGAACTTGTGGATAAAATCACTGTCTGATAAAAGAGTGAATGCTAATCTCGTTGCTCAAACGCTTTGGCATGGTTGTTGCCTGACGGGGACAGCCTGGACCAGAAGAAACACTGAGAGGAATGAATGACCAAAGAAATGCAAACTTTAGCTTTAGCCCCTGTTGGTAACCTGGAATCCTATATCCGGGCTGCGAACACCTGGCCGATGTTAACGGCCGAGGAAGAAAAGGAGCTTGCTGAAAAGCTGCATTACCAGGGCGATCTGGAAGCAGCGAAAAAGCTGATCCTGTCTCACCTGCGCTTTGTTGTTCACATTGCTCGTAATTATGCGGGCTATGGCCTGCCGCAGGCGGACTTGATTCAGGAAGGTAACATCGGCCTGATGAAGGCTGTGCGTCGCTTTAACCCGGAAGTGGGGGTGCGACTGGTCTCCTTCGCCGTCCACTGGATCAAAGCAGAAATTCATGAATACGTGCTGCGCAACTGGCGTATCGTGAAAGTCGCCACGACAAAAGCGCAACGCAAACTGTTCTTCAACCTGCGTAAAACCAAGCAGCGTCTGGGCTGGTTCAATCAGGATGAAGTGGAAATGGTGGCGCGCGAGCTGGGTGTTTCCAGCAAAGACGTGCGTGAGATGGAATCCCGTATGGCCGCGCAGGACATGACCTTCGATATGTCCTCCGACGACGACGCATCTGACAGCCAGCCGATGGCACCGGTTCTGTATCTGCAGGATAAAACCTCTAACTTTGCCGACGGCATCGAAGAGGACAACTGGGAAGATCAGGCCGCGAACAAGCTGAGCTATGCGATGGAAGGCCTCGACGAACGTAGCCAGGATATTATCCGCGCCCGCTGGCTGGACGAAGACAACAAGTCAACGCTGCAGGAGCTGGCCGACCGCTACGGCGTCTCTGCGGAACGTGTCCGTCAGCTTGAAAAGAACGCCATGAAGAAACTTCGCGCCGCTATCGAAGCGTAATTAACGCGAAGTACACCGAGAACCCCTGGATGAGAGTCTGGGGGTTTTGTTTTTTTAGCGCCCGCTCTGGCGAATTCCCTCCCCCTGGCAAACACTTACTGATGCGCTAAGCAGGCGACTTTCTCAGGGGGACAGGGTGAAAAACAACGAACTGAACGACCGGCGGTTACAGGCGACGCCGCGCGGCATCGGCGTGATGTGTAACTTCTATGCCGATAAAGCCGAAAACGCCACGGTGTGGGACGTGGAAGGCAATGAGTACATCGACTTCGCCGCCGGGATCGCGGTGCTGAATACCGGCCATCGCCATCCCAAAGTCATTTCCGCCATCGAAAAACAACTCCACGCGTTTACCCACACGGCCTACCAGATTGTGCCGTACGAAGGCTACGTGGCGCTTGCCGAGCGCATCAACCAGCGCGTGCCGATTGACGGCCCGGCCAAAACCGCGTTCTTCTCGACGGGGGCTGAGGCGGTCGAAAACGCGGTGAAAATTGCCCGCGCCTTTACCAAACGCCCCGGCCTTATCACCTTCGGTGGCGCGTTCCACGGCCGCACCTTTATGACCATGGCGCTGACCGGCAAAGTTGCGCCGTACAAGCTCGGATTCGGACCCTTCCCCGGCTCGGTGTATCACGCCCAGTATCCGAATGAACTGCACGGCGTCAGCACGGCGGAAGCGTTGAAAAGCCTGGAACGCATCTTTAAAGCGGATATTGCCCCTGACCAGGTCGCGGCGATTATTCTCGAACCGGTTCAGGGAGAGGGCGGTTTCAACATCGCCCCGGCTGATTTTATGCAGGCGCTGCGCGCCCTGTGCGATACCCACGGCATTTTGCTGATTGCCGACGAGGTGCAAAGCGGCTTCGCCCGCACCGGCAAGCTGTTCTCGATGGAACACCACTGCGTGAAGCCCGATCTGATCACCATGGCGAAAAGCCTGGCGGGCGGGATGCCGCTCTCGGCGGTGTCGGGCCGTGCTGAAGTGATGGATGCGCCCGCGCCGGGTGGGCTGGGCGGTACCTACGCGGGTAACCCGCTGGCGATTGCGGCGGCGCATGCCGTACTGGACGTGATTGATGAGGAAGATCTCTGCACGCGCTCGGCGCATCTTGGCCATCACCTGGTGGAAGTGTTGAACAAGGCGAAGGAACACTGCCCGTATATCGCGGATATTCGCGCGCAGGGCTCGATGGTGGCGGTGGAGTTCAACGATCCGCAAACGGGTCAGCCTTCGCCGGAATTTACCCGCCAGGTGCAGGAGCGTGCATTGCAAGAAGGTCTGCTGCTTCTGAGCTGCGGCGTCTACGGCAACGTCATTCGTTTCCTCTATCCTCTGACGATTCCCGAAGTGCAGTTCCGTAAAGCGCTGGACATTATCTCCGCGTCGCTGACACGTTAAAGCCACATGCCCGGCGGAACTCTTTGCCGGGCTTATCATATATTCATTTCAAATTTGCTATTCCAAAATCATAAAAATGGGGTATGTTTTAGCAGAGTATGCTGAAAAAGCGCGAACAGCACACCTATAACTGAAATAAAGCGCTGCACAACAACATCACAACAATCGTAATAACCATAATAATGGGGAATCTCAGGATGAACATGAAGGGTAAAGCGTTACTGGCAGGATGTATCGCGTTGGCATTCAGCACCATGGCGCAGGCAGACATCAAAGTGGCTGTGGTTGGCGCCATGTCCGGTCCGGTAGCGCAGTACGGCGACCAGGAGTTTACTGGCGCAGAACAGGCGGTTGCAGACATTAACGCTAAGGGCGGTATCAAGGGCGAAAAACTGCAGATCGTAAAATATGATGATGCCTGTGACCCGAAACAGGCGGTCGCGGTCGCGAACAAAGTGGTGAACGACGGGATCAAATACGTTATCGGTCACCTGTGCTCTTCCTCTACCCAGCCGGCGTCTGACATCTACGAAGACGAAGGTATTCTGATGATCACCCCGGCGGCGACCGCACCAGAGCTGACCGCACGCGGTTACAAGCTGACCCTGCGCACCACCGGTCTGGACTCTGACCAGGGCCCAACCGCGGCGAAATACATCGTTGAAAAAGTGAAGCCGAAACGCATTGCCATTGTTCATGACAAGCAGCAGTACGGTGAAGGTCTGGCGCGTTCAGTGCAGGACAACCTTAAGAAAGCCAATGCCGACGTGGTGTTCTTCGACGGGATCACCGCCGGTGAGAAAGATTTCTCCACGCTGGTTGCGCGTCTGAAGAAAGAGAATATCGACTTTGTTTACTACGGCGGCTACCACCCGGAAATGGGCCAGATCCTGCGCCAGGCGCGCGCTGCCGGTCTGAAAACCCAGTTCATGGGCCCGGAAGGGGTGGCGAACGTTTCTCTGTCTAACATCGCGGGTGAATCCGCCGAAGGCCTGCTGGTGACCAAACCGAAGAACTACGACCAGGTCCCTGCGAACAAACCTATCGTAGATGCCATCAAGGCGAAGAAACAGGATCCAAGCGGCGCGTTCGTCTGGACCACCTACGCGGCGCTGCAGTCGCTGCAGGCGGGCCTGAACCAGTCAGCCGATCCGGCTGAGATTGCCACCTGGCTGAAAGCGAACACCGTCGAAACCGTTATGGGGCCTCTCTCCTGGGACACGAAGGGCGACCTGAAGGGCTTCGAGTTCGGCGTGTTTGACTGGCATGCGAACGGCACGGCGACAGACGCCAAATAATTTTCCCGTCGCCTTTCGCGCCGCAGGTGCGTTGGCTGCGTTATTCAACCCCGGTCACTTACTTATGTAAGCTCCCGGGGATTTCATAACTTGCCGCCTTCCTGCAACGCGAAATGCTTGGGAAAATGCGGTAGAAATTGTAGGCCGGGTAAGGCGCAGCCGCCACCCGGCTTTCTTTTAGCGCTTCTCCCACCCGCTCTCCTGCGCCGTAAACCCTAACGCCTGCATAAACGCCGCCATGACGCCGCGGTCTTCCACGCCCACGTCGGCCATCCACCATGAGGTCACGCCCGGGTTTTCGCGGAGCACTTCTTCAATTAAATACTGCCCCACGCCGCGACGGCGGGTCACGTCACGCACGCGCAGCGAGTCCAGCGCCCCTTCCGTGCCGCTCAGCGTTACGCGAACGGCGGCCAGAAGACGCTCGTTAAAGCGCGCGGCATAGATACGGTGATTTTCGTCGACGGCCAGCGACGAAGGGGAATATTCCGGCCAGATCTTGCCCAGGTCGATATGATCCTGGTCGCTAAAGGTCACCAGACGCACGATAGTCAGTTTCATTAGCTGCTTGTCCAAATCAAATTGAGTAGAGGCAGTGTACTCAATTTATTCGCTCAGCGGCTTCCTCTTTTTATCGCCGTTTGCCAGGTGATTAGTTTTTTGGCAGCGCGTTGGGCAGTTTGAAAACACATGGATCGAAAAATAAGCAGGATTTTAACCTGAATGGCAGTGATTTATTCGGCGCTTTGTACCGTTATTTTATGCTGCAAACTGCACTTTTATTTGTTTATCTCTGCCTGATTTCAGAATATTATCTTTGCTTAATCGCCTGAAAAATAGAGATTTTAGTCTGGTTTTGACAAAAACCTGCGCTAAACCATTAAAGGCACTGGTAAAAATAGCGTTGTTCATTAAAAGTACAGAATGCTTTTTAACCATAATAAAACAAAATATAAACACGACATCACGAATGGGGATTCAGAGATGAAAAGGAACGCGAAGACGTTAATCGCGGGGATGGTCGCACTGTCGATCTCGCATGCCGCCATGGCGGAAGACATTAAAGTTGCGGTAGTGGGGGCGATGTCCGGCCCTGTTGCCCAGTGGGGTGACATGGAGTTCAACGGTGCGCGCCAGGCCATCAAAGACATCAACGCTAAGGGCGGCATCAAGGGCGACAAGCTGGTGGGCGTGGAATATGACGACGCCTGCGATCCGAAACAGGCCGTCGCGGTCGCCAACAAAATCGTCAACGATGGCATCCAGTATGTGATCGGCCACCTGTGCTCATCGTCCACCCAGCCCGCGTCTGACATCTACGAAGACGAAGGCATTCTGATGATCACCCCTGGCGCCACTAACCCTGAGCTGACCCAGCGCGGCTACCAGCACATCATGCGCACCGCCGGTCTGGACTCCTCTCAGGGGCCTACCGCCGCCAAATACATCCTTGAAACCGTCAAGCCGCAGCGTATCGCCATTATTCATGACAAGCAGCAGTACGGCGAAGGCCTGGCGCGCTCCGTTCAGGACGGCCTGAAAAAAGGCGGGGCGAACATCGTCTTCTTCGACGGCATTACCGCCGGTGAAAAAGACTTCTCCGCGCTGATCGCCCGCCTGCAAAAAGAGAATATCGACTTCGTTTACTACGGCGGCTACTACCCGGAAATGGGGCAGATGCTGCGCCAGGCGCGCGCCACCGGCCTGAAAACCCAGTTCATGGGGCCAGAGGGCGTGGGCAATGCCTCCCTGTCCAACATCGCCGGGGATTCTGCCGAAGGCATGCTGGTGACGATGCCAAAACGCTATGACCAGGATCCGGCCAACAAGGCTATCGTGGATGCGCTCAAGGCGCAGAAGAAAGATCCGAGTGGTCCGTACGTCTGGATCACCTATGCCGCCGTACAGTCTCTGGCCACCGCGCTGGATCGTACCGGCAGCAAAGAACCGCTGGATCTGGTGAAAGATTTAAAAGCACACGGGGCGAACACCGTGATTGGGCCGCTGAACTGGGATGAGAAAGGCGATCTGAAGGGATTTGAGTTTGGTGTCTTTAAGTGGCACGCCGACGGTTCGTCTTCGGCCGCCAAATAATTATCCCACCGCCCGGCATGACGGGCGGGTATAAAAAGGTTTGCATATGTCCGAGCAGTTTCTCTATTTCCTGCAGCAGATGTTTAACGGCGTCACGCTGGGAAGCACCTACGCGCTGATCGCCATCGGCTATACGATGGTTTACGGCATTATCGGCATGATCAACTTCGCCCACGGCGAGGTCTACATGATCGGTAGCTATGTCTCCTTTATGATTATCGCCGCCCTGATGATGATGGGCATCGACAGCAGCTGGCTGCTGGTCGCCGCCGGGTTTGTCGGCGCGATTGTGATTGCCAGCGCCTACGGCTGGAGCATCGAGCGCGTGGCCTACCGGCCGGTGCGCAGCTCCAAGCGTCTGATTGCACTGATTTCCGCCATCGGGATGTCGATCTTCCTGCAAAACTACGTCAGCCTGACCGAAGGCTCGCGCGACGTGGCGCTGCCAAGCCTGTTTAACGGCCAGTGGATTGTGGGAGCCAGCGAAAACTTCGCGGCCTCTATCACCACCATGCAGCTGGTTATCTGGGTCGTGACCTTTATTGCGATGCTGGCCCTGACGCTGTTCATCCGCTACTCGCGGATGGGACGCGCCTGCCGCGCGTGCGCAGAAGACCTGAAGATGGCGAGCCTGCTCGGCATCAATACCGACCGCGTGATTGCCCTGACCTTCGTGATTGGCGCCGCGATGGCTGCCGTCGCAGGCGTGCTGCTCGGCCAGTTCTACGGCGTGATCAACCCGTACATCGGCTTTATGGCCGGGATGAAAGCTTTTACCGCGGCGGTGCTGGGCGGTATCGGCAGTATTCCGGGCGCGATGATTGGCGGCCTGATCCTGGGCGTGGCGGAAGCGCTCTCTTCGGCGTACCTGAGCACGGAATATAAAGACGTGGTGTCGTTTGCCCTGCTGATTCTGGTTCTGCTGGTCATGCCTACCGGTATTCTGGGCCGTCCGGAGGTAGAGAAAGTATGAAACCGATGCATTTTGCAATGGCGCTGCTCTCTGCCGCCATGTTCTTCGTGCTGGCGGGCGTCTTTATGGGCGTCCAGCTTGAGCTGAATGGCACCAAACTGGTGGTGGATACCGCCCCCGACATCCGCTGGCAGTGGGTGTTTATCGGTACCGCCGTCGTGTTCCTGTTCCAGCTGCTGCGTCCGCTGTTCCAGAAGTCGCTGAAAAACGTCTCCGGGCCGAAATTCGTCCTGCCGGCCATCGACGGGTCTACCGTTAAGCAGAAGCTGTTCCTCGTGGCGCTGCTGGTGGCTGCCGTGGCGTGGCCGTTCGTGGTGTCTCGTGGAACCGTGGATATCGCTACCCTGACCATGATCTACGTGATCCTCGGTCTCGGTCTGAACGTGGTGGTGGGGCTCTCAGGCCTGCTGGTGCTGGGCTACGGCGGCTTCTACGCCATCGGCGCCTACACCTTCGCGCTGCTGAACCACTATTACGGGCTCGGCTTCTGGACCTGCCTGCCGCTGGCAGGGCTGGTCTCTGCCGCCGCAGGCTTCCTGCTCGGTTTCCCGGTGCTGCGCCTGCGCGGTGACTACCTGGCGATTGTGACCTTAGGCTTCGGTGAAATCGTCCGTATCCTGCTGCTGAACAACACCGAAGTGACCGGCGGCCCGAACGGCATCAGCCAGATCCCGAAACCAACCTTCTTCGGCCTGGAGTTCAGCCGCACCGCCCGCGAAGGCGGCTGGGACACCTTCAGTAACTTCTTCGGCGTGAAGTATGACCCGTCCGACCGCGTCATCTGGCTCTATCTGGTGGCGCTGCTGCTGGTGGTCATCACCCTGTTCGTGATTAACCGCCTGCTGCGCATGCCGCTGGGCCGCGCGTGGGAAGCGCTGCGCGAAGATGAGATCGCCTGCCGCTCCCTGGGCCTGAACCCGACCCGCATCAAGCTGACCGCGTTTACCATCAGCGCCGCGTTTGCCGGTTTTGCCGGGACGCTGTTTGCCGCGCGTCAGGGCTTCGTCAGCCCGGAATCGTTCACCTTTGCCGAATCCGCCTTTGTGCTGGCGATTGTGGTGCTGGGCGGGATGGGCTCGCAGTTCGCCGTTATCCTGGCGGCCATCCTGCTGGTGGTCTCGCGCGAGCTGATGCGCGACTTTAACGAATACAGCATGTTAATGCTGGGTGGTTTGATGGTGCTGATGATGATCTGGCGTCCGCAGGGCTTGCTGCCGATGACCCGTCCACAGCTGAAGCTGAAGAACGGGCAAGCGAAAGGAGAGCAGGCATGAGTCAGCCATTATTATCCGTTAACGGTCTGATGATGCGTTTTGGCGGCCTGCTGGCGGTCAACAACGTGAATCTGGATCTGCACAAGAAAGAGATTGTCTCCCTGATTGGCCCGAACGGTGCGGGGAAAACCACGGTCTTTAACTGCCTGACCGGCTTCTACAAGCCGACGGGTGGCACCATCATGCTGCGCGATCAGCATCTTGAAGGGCTGCCGGGCCAGCAGATTGCCCGCATGGGCGTGGTGCGTACCTTCCAGCACGTGCGTCTGTTCCGCGAGATGACGGTGATTGAGAACCTGCTGGTGGCGCAGCATCAGCAGCTGAAAACCGGGCTGTTCTCCGGCCTGCTGAAAACCCCGGCCTTCCGCCGCGCCCAGGATGAAGCGCTCGATCGCGCCGCCACCTGGCTCGACCGCATTGGCCTGCTGCAGCACGCCAACCGTCAGGCGAGCAACCTGGCCTACGGCGACCAGCGTCGTCTGGAGATTGTGCGCTGCATGGTGACGCAGCCGGAAATCCTCATGCTCGACGAACCGGCGGCGGGCCTCAACCCGAAAGAGACCAAAGAGCTGGACGAGCTGATTGCCGAACTGCGCGATCACCACGACACCACCATTCTGCTGATTGAGCATGACATGAAGCTGGTGATGGGCATTTCCGACCGTATCTACGTGGTCAACCAGGGCACGCCGCTGGCAAACGGCACGCCGGAAGAGATCCGCAACAACCCGGACGTGATCCGCGCATACCTGGGTGAGGCATAAGATGGAAAAAGCGATGTTAACGTTCGACAAGGTCAATGCGCACTACGGCAAGATCCAGGCGCTGCACGACGTCAGCCTGCATATCAACCAGGGTGAAATCGTCACCCTGATTGGCGCCAACGGCGCGGGTAAGACCACGCTGCTCGGCACCCTGTGCGGTGACCCGCGCGCCACCAGCGGGCGGATTGTGTTTGACGGCAAAGACATTACCGACTGGCAGACCGCCAGAATCATGCGCGAGGCGGTGGCGATTGTTCCGGAAGGGCGTCGCGTGTTCTCGCGTATGACGGTGGAAGAGAACCTGGCGATGGGCGGCTTCTTCGCCCACCGCGATGAATACCAGACCCGCATCAAGTGGGTGTACGAACTCTTCCCGCGCCTGTGGGAGCGTCGCATCCAGCGTGCGGGCACCATGTCCGGCGGTGAACAGCAGATGCTGGCGATCGGCCGCGCGCTGATGAGCCAGCCGCGCCTGCTGCTGCTGGATGAGCCGTCGCTCGGCCTGGCGCCGATCATCATCCAGCAGATCTTCGACACCATTGAGCAGCTGCGTAAAGAGGGGATGACCATCTTCCTCGTTGAGCAGAACGCCAACCAGGCGCTGAAGCTGGCTGACCGTGGCTACGTGCTGGAGAACGGCCGCGTGGTGCTTGAGGATACCGGAGACGCACTGCTGGCGAACGAAGCGGTGCGGAGCGCTTACCTGGGCGGCTGAGCCGTCTGTATCGCCCGGTGGCGCTGCGCTTACCGGGCCTACAGGGATCGACCAGGCCGGGTAAGGCGTAGCCGCCACCCGGCTTTTTTAACCACTACACCCCTTCACACAACCATCATCCCCCTGACCCTTTGCTGTCACTTATCTGTAAACAAACAGTTATTTTTCTGTCATTCGAGCATGTCATGTTACCTCGCGAGCATAAAACGCGTGATATCGCGCATCCGGCACAATAAGAGAGATGACAATGACATCGTTACGACACACAGCTTTGGGTCTGGCATTGGGTCTGGCTTTTGCGACGAACGCAATGGCTGTGACGACCATTCCGTTCTGGCATTCCATGGAAGGGGAGTTGGGTAAAGAAGTTGACTCCCTGGCGCAGCGTTTCAACGACACCCATCCGGATTACAAAATTGTGCCGGTGTACAAAGGCAACTACGAGCAGAGCCTGAGCGCGGGCATCGCCGCCTTCCGTACCGGCAACGCGCCTGCACTGTTACAGGTTTATGAAGTGGGCACCGCCACCATGATGGCCTCCAAAGCCATCAAGCCGGTCTATGAAGTGTTCAAAGAAGCGGGTATTAACTTCGATGAATCCCAGTTCGTGCCAACCGTAGCGGGTTACTACACCGATTCCAAAACCGGACATCTGCTGTCTCAGCCGTTTAACAGCTCCACGCCGGTGCTGTACTACAACAAAGACGCCTTCAGGAAAGCCGGTTTAGACCCGGAGCAGCCGCCAAAAACCTGGCAGGACCTGGCCGAATACACCGCGAAGCTGAAAGCGGCGGGAATGAAGTGCGGCTACGCCAGCGGCTGGCAGGGCTGGATCCAGATCGAAAACTTCAGCGCCTGGCACGGCCTGCCGGTGGCGACCAAAAACAACGGCTTCGACGGCACCGACGCGGTACTGGAGTTCAACAAGCCGGAGCAGGTGAAGCACATCGCGCTGCTGGAAGAACTCAACAAGAAGGGCGACTTCAGCTACTTCGGGCGTAAAGACGAATCCACCGAGAAGTTCTACAACGGCGATTGCGCCATTACCACCGCCTCGTCCGGCTCGCTGGCGGATATCCGCCACTACGCCAAATTCAACTACGGCGTGGGCATGATGCCGTACGATGCCGACGTGAAGGGCGCGCCGCAGAACGCCATCATCGGCGGGGCGAGCCTGTGGGTGATGCAGGGTAAAGACAAGGGCACCTACAAAGGCGTGGCCGAGTTCCTTGACTTCCTGGCGAAGCCGGAAAACGCCGCCGAATGGCACCAGAAGACCGGCTACCTGCCGATCACCAAAGCCGCATATGACCTGACCCGCGAGCAGGGCTTCTACAGCAAGAACCCGGGCGCGGATATCGCGACGCGTCAGATGCTGAACAAGCCGCCGTTGCCGTTCACCAAAGGCCTGCGTCTGGGCAACATGCCGCAGATCCGCACCATCGTGGATGAAGAGCTGGAAAGCGTCTGGACCGGGAAGAAAACGCCACAGCAGGCGCTGGATTCCGCGGTAGAGCGCGGGAATCAGCTGCTGCGCCGCTTTGAGCAGTCGACGAAATCGTAATCCGTGATTCGCCCGGTGGCGCT
>NZ_ALNS01000008.1:0-117923 GCF_000286655.1 Enterobacter sp. SST3
GGCGGCTTCGCCTTACCCGGCCTACGAGGTTTTGGTTCCCTCTCCCTGTGGGTGAGGGCATCAGACCGCATAATTACCGTAGGCCCGGTAAGCGCAGCGCCACCGGGCATTTTCCACCTCAGAGCTGAACCGCCACCTCATCCCCCTCGGCTTTCACCACCACGCCCCACTCGCTGCCCGCGTGCGAGCCGCCCTTCACGCCGCGCACTTTCTGCACGTTGCGCAAACACACCGACCAGTTTTGCGCGTCTCCCGCGCCGGTAAAGGTCACGACGTCGCCCTGACGTGACGCCTTAAGCGTAAACACCACAGAACCGTCCGCCGCAGGCACTTCACTTACCGCCGTTGCGCCATCGTCCAGGTTAAACAGCTGAAAGGCTGTCCCCTCGTGCCACGCGTAGTCCGGCTTCTGGTTATTGTTGCCCAGCGCCAGCAGCGTGTTGTCGCGCACGTAGACCGGCAGGCTCATGAAATCGTGCTGCTGCTTATGCCAGCGGCTGCCCTCGATTTCATCGTTGTGCCACAGGTGCGTCCAGCGCCCTTCCGGCAGGTAGAACTGCACGTCACCCGCCTCGGAGAATACCGGTGCCACCATTAACGAATCCCCCAGCATGTACTGACGGTCGAGATAATCACACGCCGGATCGTCCGGAAATTCCAGCATCATCGCCCGCAGCATCGGCGTGCCGAACTCGCGGGCCAGCGCCGCCTGACGGTACAGGTACGGCATCAGCTGACACTTCAGCTGGGTGAAGTTGCGCACCACGTCGCAGGACTCGTCATCGTACGCCCACGGCACGCGGTAGGATTTGCTACCGTGCAGGCGGCTGTGGCTGGAAAACAGCCCGAACGCGCACCAGCGTTTGTAGACGTGCGCCGGGGCGGTGTTTTCGAACCCGCCGATATCGTGGCTCCAGAACCCGAAGCCGGACAGGCCAATCGACAGCCCGCCGCGCAGGCTTTCCGCCATTGATTCGTAGTTGGCGTAGCAGTCGCCGCCCCAGTGAACCGGGAACTGTTGCGCACCCACGGACGCGGAGCGGGCAAACAGCACCGCCTCTTCTTCTCCCACCGTCTCTTTCAGCACGTTCCACACCAGCTCGTTGTAGATGTAGGCGTAATGGTTGTGCATCTTCTGTGGATCGGACCCGTCGAACCACTGCACGTCCGTCGGGATGCGCTCGCCGAAGTCGGTCTTAAAGCAGTCGACGCCGATATCCACCAGGCCTTTCAGCTTGTCGGCATACCACCGGCACGCGTCCGGGTTGGTGAAGTCGTAAATCGCCAGCCCCGGCTGCCATTTGTCCCACTGCCACAGGGAGCCGTCCGGACGCTTGAGCAAATAGCCCCTCTCTTTCAGCTCCCGGAAGATCGGGGATTTCTGGCCGATGTATGGGTTAATCCACACGCAGACCTTCAGCCCTTTCTCCTTCAGGCGGCGGATCATCCCTTCAGGGTCCGGGAAGGTCACCGGGTCCCACTCGAAGTCGCACCACTGGAAGGCCTTCATCCAGAAGCAGTCAAAGTGGAACACGTGCAGCGGCAGGTCCCGTTCGGCCATGCCGTCGATAAAGCTGTTCACCGTGGCTTCGTCGTAGTTGGTGGTGAACGAGGTGGTGAGCCACAGGCCGAACGACCAGGCAGGCGGCAGCGCCGGACGTCCGGTGAAGCGGGTATAGCGGTTCAGCACTTCTTTCGGCGTCGGGCCGTCGATCACGAAGTACTCAAGATATTCGCCTTCCACGCTGAACTGCACCTTAGAGACTTTCTCGGAGCCCACTTCAAACGAGACGTTTTCCGGGTGATTCACCAGCACGCCGTAGCCGCGGTTGGTCAGGTAGAACGGGATGTTTTTATAGGACTGCTCGGTGCTGGTGCCGCCGTCGCGGTTCCAGGTCTCGACCATCTGGCCGTTGCGCACCAGCGCGGTGAAGCGCTCGCCCAGACCATAGACCGTTTCCCCCACGCCCAGATCCAGACGCTCAAAAACGTAATTGCGGTGGGTATTGCTGTCCTGCACGTAGCCGTTATTTTTCAGCTGGCTGCCGGTAATACGCTGGCCGTTGCGCAGGAAGTCCAGCGCCCAGAACTCGCCTTTGGTGACGCGCACGCTGACGCTGCCGCTTTTCAGCTCAGCAAATTCGGCGTTGTTTTCAATCTCGACCTTCACGTCTTTCAGAACGTTCAGCGGATAGTGCGGGCCGTTGTTCAGCGCGCCCTGGAAGTGCTCGATGCGCACCCCGACAATCCCTTCCTGCGGGGCAAACAGGCGCACCGTGAACATCAACGTGTCGAGCTGCCAGGTGCGTTCGCGCACGTCGCGCGGCGCCACGTACACCACCAGGTCATTCCCCTGCTGCTCCACGTCGAATACCTGCACCGGACAGGTCACGTTCAGACCCGGTTGAATAAGCCAGTTTCCATCACTGATTTTCATGCTCTCGTCCTCTTAGTTCTGTAATTCTTTGCTGACCGGCAGGTTTTCAAACTCCTGCTGATTGCGGTGCGCGCCCTGCGCCAGCTCGCCCAGGATTTTGGTCAGGAAGGGGGTTTTCAGCGTGTAGTAGCGTTTGGCGATGATGGCGCTCAGCACGTAGCAGACCGCCGGGGCCAGGGTAAACAGGCCGATAATGATGCTGATGGTCGCGCTGTTCTGGGTTTTGGCCGCCGCGTCGTAGCCGCCGCCTGCCAGCATCCAGCCGATCATCGCCCCACCCAGCGCCAGGCCGAGCTTCAGCACGAACAGCGTGCCTGCAAAGCTAATGCCGGTCAGGCGCTTGCCGTTGGTCCATTCACCGTAGTCGACGGTATCGGACATCATGACCCACTGGATCGGCGTCACCAGCTGGTGCAGCACGCCGATGACGAAGATAAAGGCGAACATCACCATGGTGGCATGCATCGGCACGAAGAACATCGCCACGCTGACCACCGCCAGCGCGGCGTTGGTCCACCAGAAGATGCTGACCTTGCACTTCCAGTCGGTGAGCGGTTTCGCCAGCGCGGAGCCAATCAAGTTGCCGACGCAGTAGGTGGTCAGGAACGCGACGAACACTTCCGGCGAGCCCATGATCCAGGTGCAGTAGTACATCATCGCGCCGCCGCGCACGCAGACGGCAAGGATGTTGAGGATGGTCAGCACGCCGACGATGCGCCACTGGTCGTTGTGCCAGATGTCGCGCAGGTCTTCCCGCATGGAGGTGGTGCTCGGCGGCACCTGGATGCGCTCTTTGGTGGTGAAGAAGCAGAACGCCAGCATCAGGAATGCGACCACCGACAGCACGGCAATCCCGCCCTGGAAGCCGAAAGCTTTGTCATCTCCACCAATCAACTTCACCAGCGGCATCATCAGCACCGTAGAGAGCATGCCGCCCGCCGTCGCCAGCACGAAGCGCCAGGACTGAAGGGAGATACGCTGCGTCGGGTCACTGGTGATCACGCCGCCCAGCGCGCAGTAAGGAATGTTGACCACGGTATAGAGCAGGGTCAGCAGGGTGTAGGTAACGGCGGCGTAAACCATTTTGCCGTTAAGGCTGAGGTCCGGCGTGGTGTAGGCCAGCACGCAGACGATACCGAACGGGATCGCGCCGAACAAAATCCACGGGCGGAACTTGCCCCAGCGGCTGCGGGTGCGGTCGGCAATCAGCCCCATGCACGGGTCGGAGATCGCATCCAGCGCGCGGGCCAGCAGGAACATGGTGCCGACGAACCCGGCGGGAATGCCGAAAATGTCGGTGTAGAAAAACATCATGTACAACATGACGTTATCAAAAATGATGTGGCTGGCGGCGTCTCCCATGCCGTAGCCAATCTTCTCTTTTACTGACAGTACTTCGCTCATCTTTTTTTATCCTTCACGCTGTAGGGGCGCTGAGACCGGTTGCATTGGTTTTAAACCATTGTTTCAGATGGGGGTATTGCGTTTTCTGGTTAGCAGATTACGTTTCTTGTTTTTTGTGATCGCGGTAAATACTGGAGAGCACGAAAGGCTAACCTGAGGATTTTCTTAAGAATTAACTGAAACAGGGGGGTGCAGGTCAAAAGAGAGGTGAAAAAAGTGGTGTGGGGTATGTGGTAAATGCCTGAAAGTAGCTATAATGCGCCCCGCCTCCATGTAGCAATGCAGGCGCGGAAGATCGTCATCTCCGGTGAGGTGGCTGGACTTCAAATCCAGTTGGGGACGCCAGCGTTCCCGGGCAGGTTCGACTCCTGTGATCTTCCGCCAAAAATGTCCATTTATTCCATTATGTTTTGTTCATCTCCATTCTCGAAGAAATCGATTATATCTGTGAGCCATTTATCGCATTTTCTTACCCTCAAATTATTTAGATCTTTAACATACATGTTTGATATTAATGATTTCATTCTTTGAGAAGTTAAATATTCATAAAATTCTTCTTTCTTTTCATACCCTTCAATTGATGTTGGTTTTAAAAAAGCAACACCACCGCTTAGATTAACAAAATCCATCTCTTCATTTAATTTGTAAAAACTTAAAAACTCATGTAGAATTTCATCTTGCTCTTTAATTTTGTGAAGCACGTCCCAAAAAATTGCAGGATCAAGCAAATCTTCAATTTCAGTATTAATCCCCATAGTAGACGCAATTGAAATTAGACCACTTTCGTCATTATTTAAACTTAACCTAAAAAAGCCGAGTTTATTTTTATAATTACTCTTCTTATAGCCGTCAATACGAATTACATTCTTATCGTCTGTATCAATGAGGCACATAACTTTGCCTTTGATTTCTTTGTTTTCTTGTGAGTCAGAAAATGGAACCTGAAGAAAATCAAATATTTTTTTAATATTTCCACACCCATTAAATGGTAATATATATAAATTATTAACTCTATTTTCTAAATAGCGTTTGAGATATAAGTAATCCTCTGTTCCTTCACAAAATATCCAGTTATAACTTTTCTTCTTAAGAAGAGTCAGCATGGACGCCATCAAATCAAAGTAGCTTCTAATTTCTATAGAATTTGGGAAAGCGCGTCTACTTTCTTGAAGATTATTTAATGGAAAACTTTCTATTTTTAAATTTTCACTCTTACAAACAAAATGTAATGAACCCTCAATAGGTCTCAAGACCAAACCATACCAATGTGTTGTAACAAATATTTGTCGACCATATTTTTCAGATAATTCGATCAAGCTACAAAACTGCTCAAAACGATGTGCAGATTCCAGAGAAACTTCAGGCTCATCAATCGCCAATATTACTTCTTTTTCTTTTTCCTCCTTGGTTGATAGTAAGGTTGTTGCAATATCAATTAAAGCCAAGCGTTGCTCACCAGAACTTAAGTTATTGATACTTTTAGAATTTTTTGATAAAGGCCTAAGTGAGAAATATTTAACGAAAATTGAGTCAAGTATATCTGTAGGTTTTATAGGTCTTTTAATTGCTCCTTTATATTCGAATTTATAACCTTCAGGTATTTTTTTATTTAAACTTTCAATGTAGGATTCTAACTTCTGATTAATTAAATCTATAACGCTATATTTTAATGGTTTTTTGCGAGGCCTCCCTGGCTTAAGAATTGGGTTTTCTTTTGACGGTAATGAATGATCTTTAGATGAAAGTAATTGCCTAATCTCATCTGACACGGTTTTATCCATCATTCCTTGCATCTCTTGCGCCTGCAAAGAAAGTACATCACTTATCTTGTTTTCAACAGGAAGATATATGTAACGATATCTTTCTAAAATCCTTTTAAATATACTTATTATTTTATCTTTAGATACACCATCTTTTTTTGTTGCACTACTAATTTTATTATGGAACGTCGTAGTAAGCAGTATATTACCTTCATAATCTTTGCCTATCGCTATGAGATAATAATCGCTTGGGTGATACCATTCCTTTAGCTTGTTTCTATATTTTATGAAACTTTTTGTGACTTCATTCGCTGGCATCTCATTAAAATGATGCTCCCAAAATTGTGGGAAATCCTTGCCATTTGAGGATCATCATCATCCCAATTTGATTTTTTTATTAAAAATAAAGGGAAAATATGTGCACTATCTTTCTTTTGGCCTACTGTATAAGCCCATTCCTTACTATCTATGTTATTCATCAAACAATGAATACTTTCTAGTATAGTTGATTTACCGGCTCCATTATCACCAGCAAAAATAGACATCCTATCTTTTTCAGATGTGACAAATGGGATAAAATTCATGTTTTTATAAATTTTAAAATTTCTTAAAAAAAGTCCTACAATCATATAAATTCTTCCATTGTGAAATTTATTAAATTGCTGTTAAGTGTGCGTAATTAATATCAAGCTTAGGTTTAAACTCCTATCCTATATATTTTTCCTATAGGATGGCTTTCTAATTTTTGATACTACTCCTTAATAAAAAATCATTTCAAGTTCCAATTTTTACGATTTACTAGAATCGAATTATACTATTTTTATACCACGCCATTATTGTTATGACTACTGAAATCGAAACGGCCTAGTAATGAATTTCTAAAACGTCAAAAACTAACCTCACCAACTATCATTTAGTTGATTATGGCTGATTAGCATTCAGCCCAGACGCCGACCAATCCGGAACCAAGCGTTCGTTAATTGTGGGATACCGCCCGAATGTTTTCGACAAATGCACGCCGAAAATCATCCTTTCCGGCAAGTGGCTACGCGCGGCGGGGTTTGATACCAGACAGCAGGTAACAGTAAAGGTGATATAAGGATGCATCGTTCTGGTGGCGTATAACGAGCAGGAGCAGAGGTTGCAGTATGAGATATGAAGAATTAATTAATTCACCAGCCGGTGAGTTCGTCATGTTTGCCAGCAAGGATGGAAAAGTTCGAATTGAATGCCGCTTCGAAAGCGATACGTTGCGGCTCTCACAGGCCACGATCTGTGAGTTGTACGGCAAAGCCAAAGCAACGATCAGTGGGCATATCAAGAACATTTTTGATGAGGGTGAGCTGGTCGAAAATTCAGTTGTTCGGATTTACCGAACAACTGCCAGCGATGGTAAAGCATATAACGTTCAATATGTTAGCCTGCCCGTTATTCTTGCCATCGGCTATCGCGTCCGCTCCGCGCAAGGGAGATTTCTCATTAGCCGCTGACTATCAGTCGTCGTTCAAAGAGACGACGGAATTCTTCCAGACTATCCAGAATAAACTGCATTTTGCCTGCACGGGCCACACTGCTACTGAGTTGATTCACCAGCGCGTCGATGCCACTCAACCGCATATGGGGATGACCAGCTATAAAGGCGAAGAAGTCCGTAAAAGCGATGTCACCACTGCAAAAAATTATCTGTCTCTGGATGAGGTGAGCGAGCTTAATCGCGTCGTTAATATGTGGCTCGATTTTACCGAAGATCAGGCCAAACACCGCAAGCAGATATTTTTACGAGACTGACAAACTAAACTCGATCAGTTCCTGCAATTTAATGACCGGGACGTTTTAGAAGAAGCAGGCAAAATCAGCAAGAAAGCGGCTGATGAAAAGGCGTGCTTAGAATACGTTGAGTATGAAAAAAGCAGCGCCTGCTGAAAGAAGCCGAGGGTGAGAAAGATATCGTCGGCTTATTAAAATGGGATAAGCAGGCTAAGCGATAATCCCGGTATAGGTTCATTATTTAATGACATTCATCATTTCAATATTTGATTATTTTTAGTGACCACTATTCTTGCGATGGAAGAATAACCATAAATCGAGCTTATAAATTTTATAACATTGATTGACGCCACCCATATCTCGCAACAACAACTTTCTATTAAACCAACCAAAATTCTTTAGCATTCCTGTTTTGAAATGAAAGTCACAATTTAAATCCATAATGAAGAGTAGTTTCCCTCAGTCTATAAAAGGAGATTGAGATGGCTATACCTGTTTACTTATGGCTCGAGGATGATTCAGGCCGGAGGATTAATGGATCTGTCGATATAAAGAGTCGCGAAGTTTCAATAGAAGTGATTGAATTTATGCATTCTATAGAACAGCCTATAGATAAATTCTCCGGAAAAATCACAGCAAAACGCATTTGTAGTACCTATGCATTCATGAAAGAGATTGATTCATCATCCTCATATCTATACAAAGCCTTGTGCACTGGGCAAACGCTAAAAAAAGCAGAGTTCATATTTTACAGGATCAACTATAACGGACTCGAAGAGGCTTACTTTAAGACAACGTTAGAAAATGCAAGAGTTGTTCAAATTGAACCTGTCATGTTTGATATTAAACATCCGCAAAACGAGCACTATACACACCATGAATATGTAGATCTAATATATGAAAAAATCACATGGCACTATATTGATGGAAATTTCATTCACTCTGATACCTGGAAAGAGCGCGCTTAAGGAGAAAGTATGTCCTGGGAATATGATGTAAAAGAGCATAAATTTTATCTGGATGGTGTCTACCAATTTGATGCAGATTACGCAGGTGCAAGTGGTTACAAAAACGATCCGTCACAAGAATGTGTAAAAAACAGCGGACCGCTGCCACGAGGTACCTACACTATTGGGTCCCCTCATAATTCAGCCCACACTGGGAAATATACTCTCAGTCTCACGCCCTACTCGACAAATGATATGTGTGGTAGGGACGCATTTAAAATACATGGTAAAAGCAGTTTGCACCCCGACGACTCTTCAGAGGGCTGCATCATTGCTCCTCTGAGTGCCAGAAGGAGTATCTGGAAAAGCAACGATACGGTATTGATTGTCAAATGAAGCGTTTATTTTGTTTATTGCCATTACTCGTTGCAGTCAGTTCGCACGTCTTAGCAACTGAAATGACCGGTTTCGCGGCTCAGTATTACGATGAAGACGGCTCGCTGACGGAAATTTCTACAGCAATGCCCCTTTCACCGACCATCGCTATAGGCAAGCAAGCCGTACAAATGGAGGTTACACATCTGGCAGACATCTCCAGCACACCAGTTAACAAAGACAGTTCCGCACGCTGGGTCTGCCTTCATGACAACGTTGGCACGAATTACTGGTTCATCTTGGATAACGAAATGGGTGCAGGATTGTTAACTGCGCTAGTAATAGCCAGGGATGGCATCCATAAAGAGTGTGCTAAAACAACGGAACCTGTCAGCGTCTCAGTCGCTAATGTTCCACTATTAAAGGCGACGCATGGGAATTTAGTCGCATTGTTCGGCAAGAAAGAGATCGCCAAAAAGAAAGCGATGCTTTTTTATCAGGAGACGCCAGTACAGAATGGATTCATCCAGATTAATACGGTCTCTTATTACTTTGATGGCGAAAAAGTGGGTGGCGTAATCATCGGGCAAATTACCAGTAACTAGCTTGCAGACACCCTCTCCAGAGGGAGAGGGTGTTAAACCTGCCCACCCAACCGCATATGCAGCAACGGAAACGGATTCCCCTGCCCGTCCAGTTCCGAGCGTCCGACCTGCTCAAACCCCATATGGCCATAAAACGCGACGCCCTGCGGGTTCTGCTCATTCACATCCACTTCGTTCGCGCCGAACGCTGCGATGGCGTGTTGCAGCAGCAATTTCCCAACGCCCTTCCCGCGGCTCGCGTCGTCAACAAACAACATTTCAATGCGGTTTTCATCCACGCCTAAAAAGCCGTGAATAACGCCTGCGTCATCGCGAGCAATCACGACCTTGAGATTTGGCAGATAGGCATTGAGCAATAGCGTGCGCAGCGCCGCGATATCGCTTTCCTGTAAAAAGTGATGGGTGGCGCGGACGGAGGATTCCCAGATCGCAACAAGACGTTCGAAGTGTGTGGGGAGTGCGGTTTCAATTTTCATGGGGGGATCATGTGCGGTTTAGGACGTTAATTCAAGTCACTCCTTGCGCTCTGTTCCCCCTCACCCTAACCCTCTCCCACAGGGAGAGGGAACTGACCGTGCGGTTTTTCATCCCCTACCCTAATCTCCATCACCGCATACACCCCGTCCTTCGGCACCACCACGGTGACGTTTTCCACCGGCACGCCCGCCGCGAGGTGGATGTCCTGCAGCTGCTGTAACGACCTCGGGTGAATATCCTCCCAGCCGATGCCCCGCAGCACAAAGTCAATCTGCGGGCTGCTGGTGAGCATGTTCGACACAATCACCGCGCCGCCGGGCTTGACCAGCCGCAGCGCGCGCTGGAGAAAAATCACCGCGTCAGTATCGTTGAAGTATTCGAAAATCCCCAGCGCGTCGACCAGTTCGGCCTGGTGCTCGCCCAGCTCCAGCAGCAGGTCCTCGTTACGCACCAGCGTATGGAGCAGGTTGCGCCTGAGCAGCGTCAGCTGTTCGCCCACCACAATGCCTTCCTGCGCCGCCATGGTTTCCGCCCAGCTCAGCGCAACCGGGTCTTTGTCCACCAGGATGAGATACACCTGCTGACCGTCGAGCTTTGCTTCGCGCAGCGCCTCCAGCACCGGAATGGCGGCGCCGCTCGCCAGGCTGACCCAGTTGTTCTCGCTTTCATTATGAATGTACTTATCCACCAGCGCGGCCAGCACCCGGGCGCGGGAGCGCACGCCAATCGCATCGTTAGCGTGGATAAACCACTGGCGGCTGTCGCTGTCCATTTTTGTGCCGTCGGGCAGGCGGTCCTCCAGCGGGTTTTGCACCACAAACAGCGCCAGCGCGGAAGGGACCAGCCGGGTGCGCCACGCGGTGAGCGCCGGACGGTTGCGGAAAGCCTGTTCGGAATAGCGGTTCTGCGGAACAAGCACGGCCTGCCCCCCTTCGTCGTATTCCACCCTCGGCGGCCGGAGCGCTGGCTCGGCTTTCAGGGCGCGGTCAAGGGAGGCGATCTCACGAGCAGCATCGTCTTTCATCGGCCACTGGTCGCTGACGTCGGGAAATGACACGCTGAAAATCGTCATATTTTCCGGCGCATCGCCGCGAAAAGGCTGCCAGTTCATGTCGTCTTCCCCCGTTAGGCTTTTAACGGAAGTCTATCCAGGCGAGCCAGTAATGCCCCAGGAAGAAAGCACGATTTTTATTGTTTCACCCACACCAGCTGGTCAACCCGGAAGCCCAGACTGCGCGCGGTGTTCAGGTAATCCTGCTTCACCGCATCCGGGATGGTCGGCGTGCGCGACAGGATCCACAGGTAATCGCGGTTCGGGCCGCTGACCAGCGCGTACTGATACTTGTCATCCAGTCTAATCACGTTATACCCGCCGTAGAACGGGCCGAAGAAGGAGACCTTCAGCGCGGCCGTGGTCGGCTCGCCGGTGAAGTACGCTTTGCCTTCGCTCTCATTCCACTTGTTCTTCACCGGATCGTACCCCCGGTTAAGCACGCTGATGCCGCCGTCGCTGCGCTTGCCGTAGGTCGCCGTCACCTGCTCCAGGCCGCGTTCGAAGCGGTTTTCCAGACGGGCGACTTCGTACCATTTGCCGAGATAGCGGCTGGCTTCGAAGTTGGTAATAGGCTGCACGCCTTTCGGCGGCGTGGGGGATTTACAGGCGACCAGCGTCAAAGCAATCGCAACACCGGTCACAACAGGCCATAGCTTCATGAGAATTCCTTTCATTTGCACGGTTGGATGTTAAGTGTAGTGCACCGTTTCGGCGCTTCATCCCGTTCGGGAAAATTCGTAGTATATTGAGAGTATTCCTCCACTCTGGACACGGACATGGCTTACTCCATCGGCGAATTCGCCAGACTCAGCGGCATCACCGCCACCACCCTGCGGGCGTGGCAGCGTCGCTATGGTTTACTCAAGCCACAGCGCACGGAAGGCGGCCATCGTCAGTACAGCGATGAGGACGTCCAGCAGGCGCTCAAAATCCTCGACTGGGTAAAAAAAGGCGTCCCGATCGGCCAGGTCAAACCGCTGCTGGAACGCCCGACGCCGGGCCGAACCAACAACTGGCAAACCCTGCAGCAGAACATGCTGCAACGCCTGCAGGACGGCAAAGTCGAGTCCCTGCGCCAGATGATTTACGACGCCGGGCGCGAATACCCAAGGCCGGAGCTGGTCGCGAACGTGCTGCGCCCGCTGCGCCGCCAGGTCTCGGCTAACGTGGCCGCCGCCATGACCCTGCGCGCGATCCTCGACGGCATCATCATCGCCTATACCTCGTTTTGCCTCGAAGGCGATAAAAAAGCGCCGGGCGATAATATTCTGCTCAGCGGCTGGCACCTGAACGACCCGTGCGAGATCTGGCTCGAAGCCCTAACGCGCACCGGGCAGGGCCACCGCATCGACATTCTGCCAGTTCCGCCAGACGCCCTGGCTCCGGACATTTTCCCGGAGCGAAAATGGCTGCTGGTCACCAGCGGTAAACTCACCGCCGGGCGGAAAAAGCAGGTGGAGCAGTGGCAGCAGCAGGTATCGCTTGAAGTGATTATCCTCTGATCATTTTCTCCTGCGGGAATCTTCACGAAAAGTTGAATATTTTCCCGCGCCGCAAATGCTAACGTTTTCCTGTGACGAATAACTCCACAGGAAAACACCATGAAAAAAACTGCCCCTCTGCTGATCCTGGCCTCAATGGCCTTTGCCCCTGCCGCCTTTAGCGCCCCTGCCGGTACGCTGAGCGTCCACATTCTCGACCAGCAAACCGGGATGCCGCCATCAGACGTGAGCGTTACACTGGAGAAGCAGCAGCAGGACAAATGGACCCCGATTGCCAGCGGTAAAACCGACCATGACGGACGCATCAAATCGCTCTATCCGCAGGATCAGGACATGCAGCCTGGCGTATATAAAGTGACCTTCAAAACCGCAGAGTACTTCCACGGCAAAAAGCTGGACTCCTTCTTCCCGGAGATCCCGGTGCTGTTTACCGTGACGCGCACCAACGAGAAGCTGCACATCCCGCTTCTGCTGAGCCAGTACGGTTACTCGACTTACAAGGGCAGCTAAGACGCATTGATTCTAAAGGAATAAAAAAAATAGTTCCGCGAATACTTGGACAAATTAGTCATGTTGTGTAAGTTTTAATTATATGAACGGGAGGACCACACCATGACAACGAAACCTGTGCTCGGTATTAGCGGATGTTTGACCGGATCCGCCGTTCGCTTTGACGGCGGACACAAGCGTATGAGCTTCGTCATGGATGAGCTGGCCCAGTGGGTGAACTTCAGGCCCGTCTGTCCGGAAATGGCCATCGGCCTGCCGACACCTCGCCCTGCGCTGCGTTTGATTATGACCACCAGCGGTGAAACGCAGATGCGCTTTAGCCACGCGCCTCACGAAGACGTTACGCAGAAAATGGCGGACTTTACGGCAGATTTTTTGCCGAAAATCGGCGATCTCGCCGGGTTTATCGTCTGCGCTAAATCTCCAAGCTGCGGCATGGAGCGCGTGCGCCTGTATGATGAAAACGGCAACCGGGGCCGCAAGGAGGGGGTCGGGCTGTTCACCGCCGCCCTCCTTGAAACCTGGCCGTGGCTGCCCGTGGAAGAGGACGGACGCCTGCACGATCCGGTGCTGCGTGAAAACTTTGTCGAACGTGTTTTTGCCCTGCACGAACTGAACACGCTGCGTAAAAATGGCCTCACGCGCCGCGCGCTGCTGGACTTCCACAGCCGTTACAAACTCCAGCTGCTGGCGCACCATCAGGCGGGTTACCGTGAAATCGGCCCGTTCGTTGCCTCGCTGCACGAGTGGGAAGACCTGGACGCCTTCTTTGTGGCGTACCGGGAAAAGCTGATGACCATCCTGAAAAAACCCGCTTCGCGGAAGAATCACACCAACGTGCTGATGCATATTCAGGGGTATTTTCGTAACCAGCTGAACACCCGCCAGCGCGGCGAGCTGCGCGACGTGATCCTGCACTATCGCAACGGACAGTTACCTATTCTCGCCCCGATCACGCTGCTGAAGCACTACTTGGCCGAATACCCCGACCGGTATCTGATGACGCAAAACTACTTTGATCCCTATCCTGATGATTTGGGTCTGCGTCTGGCAGTCAAGTGATCATAAAAATGCGAAGGCCCCATTGACCCGTAGAGGCCCAAAGCAGTACCCCGTTTAGACGACATCCTCACTGTCGTCTCTTTTTTGCATTTCATCTCAAAGACTGTGATTATATACAGGCTTATTCTGCGAAAGGGGCCTGCCTGTGATCCACACCCTGCACATCCAAAACTACCGCTCCATCCGCGAGATGTCGCTGGAGCTTGAGCAGCTCAATATCGTCTTCGGGCCGAACGGCACCGGGAAATCCAATATCTACAAGGCGATACACCTGATGCACAGCGCCGCGCAGGGGCAGTTTTCCCAGGCGCTGGCGAACGAGGGCGGCATTCTGAAGGTGTTCTGGGCAGGTAAAACCCGTAGCGACCAGCTGCGGCGGATGAACCTCGCGGTGGAAACAGAGACCTATGAATACGAGCTGCAGGTCGGGTTTGTGGAGAAGCTGCCTTACCCGTCGCAGTTCCAGCTCGACCCGGTGATCAAGGAAGAATCTCTCTGGCTGAGCGGCCAGCACCGACGCCCCTCGTCCCAGCTGATGAAGCGCAGGAATCAGGCCGTGTTTCTGAATAACGTGCATCACGAGAAAGTGACCCACAGCGGCACGCTGTACGAGAACGAATCGGTATTCGGCCAGCTCGGCGAACCGCACCTTTACCCGGAAGTGTCGCAGATGCGCGAGTCCCTGCGTAACTGGCGCTTTTATCATGAGTTTTCTGTATCAATCGGCTCAGCGATGCGGGCCCCACAGGTCGGTTTTCGCTCCCCGGTGCTGGCCAGCGACGGCGCCAACCTGGCGGCCGCGTTTCAGACCATCGTCGAGATTGGTGACGAGCTGCTGCTGATGCGCATCCTCGATCAGGCCTTCCCCGGCTGCGTGTTTTACAGCGACAACACCGGCGGACGTTTCCGCATGATGATGCAGCGCGAGGGGCTGAGCAGACCGCTGGAACCAGCGGAGTTTTCCGACGGTACCCTGCGCTTCCTGTGCCTGACGGTAGCGCTGTTAAGCCCCCGCCCACCGGCGTTTATCGCGTTGAACGAACCGGAAAATAGCCTGCACCCGCAGATGCTGCCAGCCCTGGCGAGCTTAATCGCCGAGGCCAGCCGCTACTCGCAGATCTGGCTCACCAGCCACTCGCCGGAGCTGGCGCAGTTGATTGAGAAGCAGCGATCGTTTTCGCTGTATCAGCTGTCGATGGCGGAGGGGGAGACGCGGGTGGAGAGGCTGGGGTAAGCCGCATTCTCTTCCTTAGAAGCCCAACAAAAAGAAACACAGTCCCAAACTCGACATTACTCCGGGGGCTTCTTTCGTATCTTGCGCTCATCGAGTAAGGCATATAGCCACGATCTGACGCCTGCCGCGGTTGCTGCAATAGCGCTTACAACGACAACCTGCTTAATATCTGACCGGTCAAAAACAACGTCATGGCTGATGATGAATTTAACGACAATCAGGGCCAGAGAGAAAAACGCCAGGCAGCAAACAAACAGGTAGGCAATGCTGAACAATAACCTGGCGAGAGTAGGTTTATTTTTTGTCATTTTGTTCACATCATCTTTATCGGCATTATCGAAAACGCCCTTCTCAGAGAACCAAAAATATCATCAATATATACCTTTCCCGAGTCTGGTACAGGGCTAAACAGTGGTTGATATGAAAGGCCTGCAAATGTACGAACAGGGCTATAATTTTTATCTTTCCGATAGCAGTGTGTGGTTAATGAATTTAAGTTCTCTGCCCTGATTTATACACAGCAGATTCATTCTCTGCAGCTGCAAACCACGCGCTAAAGTTAGCTACTGCACCATGGTCCGCCCACCCCGGTGATGCAAAAGCATGAACATAGTAAACGTTAGGATCGCCTGATATAGAGTGGCCGTCAAAACAAGCAACATCGTCAGAGTCACTCTTTTTTGCAAATGGTATCAAATTTCGTTCCGGGTATTGCTTTTTAATTTCATCAAACCACTGCTGAGAATATCCCTCGAACTCGCACAGGAACCACCAAGGTTCCAGATCAATAAGATAGTCTTCATCTATAACATTCAGAAAGCTCTGCGGATACTGAAACCCCATGACAAACTCTTTATTCGACCAGTGGTCGCCTCACCCGTGTTGTTGGTGCTAACCTCTTTTTAGGTCGTAGAAATAGAATATTTCAGCCACTTTTAGTTTATCAATTGAATATCGCGTTGAACTAACCGGAAAACAGCCTGCCCCCGCAGATGCTGCCCGCCCTCGCGAGCTTAATCGCCGAGACCCGCCTCTACTCGCAGATCTGCCTTACCAGCTTCGATGGCGGAGGGGGAGACGCGGTGGAGAGGCTGGGGTAGTCTCAATGGGAACGGAGGCTGTTTTTTCGCATCTCGCTTCAGTGAAGCATGCCAATAAAGAACCCCAGATACCCGGCCCTGCTTAACCATATAAAGGGGCTGGTAAGGCCGGATCGCCGGATATTAATCAACTCTCTCATGGGGGCCAGGCCATCATTTTTGATAACGACATTTTTTGCACAATAGCGGCAATGCATAATCAGAAATAAAATTCCGGCGATCGCAAAACCAAAATAACTTTCGCGACTTCCCCAAAAATGGGTGCTTAATTTTAAATAAGTTAATCCCCAGATACTGACTAGAAAGACGATAAATGAAGATGCTGCGATGTTCATGTCTCGCTTACTACCCAGACCAAAAAAGAGCGCATCAAAGAAAAACATCGTGGTAAGAGGTGACTGAACGCTTCTTCCCGTCACTTTACTAAAACGGACAAACACGACAGTTCCGATGAAAAATGCGAACAGCGCAATTCCTAACAACAGATAAATCATTTGATTAGTCCTTCATTGCTTTCTGACATACAACCCCACTCGGATTGTCGGAACAAGACGCCATATCAACGCCATGCTGGCGTATCGTCGCGGCCTGAACATCTTCGCTACCGCCGAGTAAATCATCATCCGCAATAATTAATTTTTTTAAAAGAAAGATACTAACAACCTATACCAACAACAAGTCCACCAAATGAAGCACCCTTAATAACCCTCACTAAGTCAAAAATATTTATCTCAAAAGGAATATTACGAATGAAATAGAGACAGACTTTGAAAAAAATAAGTTAACAAAGCAATAATCTCCATTGTTAAAATCAGCGCCAGCAAAATAAAAAATATTAACCGTTTTTTTAGTTGATTTTGCTGCTCCATTATTGTTGTTAGCAGCCGTAATTTGCCGAGGCCCGCGGGCTGTTTTTTCGCATCTCACTCATACTATCTATTCTCAGCGACTATTTTTCCAGCGATACTCATGTAGTTTGTTTTTTAACCACACCCCTACACCTAATATTAATCCTGTAATACCCCCTTTTATTAATGCGATATGTAATGCCTTTTTCCATGAAAAAAAGAATTCACCATCGTTAAAATAGAAAATTATTGACACTCCGAACTGGCATGCGAAAAGAACAATAGTGACTAAAACTGTACAGTACATAACCAAGAAAAGAAGCCAAAAGATACCAACCTTACTGAAGATGCTCATTGCTTCTTCTCCCGTTTGTTTAACTCATCTTTTACCACTTTTCCTGGAAATTCAAAAGCAGTAGAACCTGTTACTACACCAATAACATCCTTTGTCACTTGATCAGCTACTGGAGACAATGAACCAAAAACTTTTGCTCCTAAACTACCAGCCGCACTTCCAAATCCAAGACTTATCAGAGTGTTACTCGGGTCTTCCCTTTTAATCGCACTGCCAATCGCAGCCCCAATATTGATTGCCGCTCATACGTTCCAGCCTTTCCCCGTAGTTGCGGCAGATGCCACGCCCGGCATAATGGCATCAACGGGGAGCAGGTCAGTGAGAAGCAGGCTATCGTAAAATAGCCTGCCGGGATGAGTTCAGATATTTCCAAACAGTATTGCGTAACAAAAAAACGCCGCAGGAGCTGGGATCTTCTCAAGCCATCATATTGGCTAAAATTTGGCCTATATCATTAAGTAAGGCACAGACATCTTCTTTAGAAGCCCCAATCCTGGTTTCAAATTCAGGAACAGAGATACCATTACAGATTTCATTTAAAGCTGAATTCAGGATCAATAACTCATTTTCATCAATGGTTAATTGAGCTTGTTTCCCAGCAAGAGATATTACATTCATCACCTCAAATTATCGAAGTACGCCCTACCGTTTACAGGCCTAAAAACGGTTCCACCATCTGATGTTTTAGGATTGCGTGACCTGGCCGTTTTGGAGTACCGTCGCGGACGGCGGTACTCCAAAAACACATCTTGTCTGGAAGTGAAAAAGGCAGAGCAAAAAAATCCCGCGGACAGTTGGCTGGATTTGTACTCACACAGGTAGCCGAGCAAGTAAGCTATTTACCTTTTCCGTATCTTCCGGGTGAAGCAGCAAATACTTTTCACTTGCAAGTCGTACGTAGTGATAGCAGATTTCTTCACTAACGATAGTAGTATCTGCTTCAGAGGGAGGATAACCAACAGCAAATTCAACACCCTCAAAATGTTCACTTTCGTCATAACTTTCCATATCAGGAAAGAAGCAGTAAACCCCATCTCTCATAAATGAATGCTTTTTAATAATACTTTCAATAGACATCAAGAAATCACCATCATTATACATGAGGTCAAAGTAAGTTTTTATAACCACGTAAGGGTCTGATTTTATATAAGGTAAACCAAATAAAAATTTCATTCATTTAATCCTATTTGGGATGAAAGTTTGTGACTCGACCTGTATTTTTATCGAGATAAACTCTAAAATTCAACCCGCCAGCTGTAGCGTCATATGCTGACTGACCATTGAGCATTGCATCTCTATACCCTTTCACTGCAGCCTCTTGCCCAAGATCTAACATTACTTTGTCAGTATATATTTTCGGATCATAGATAGTTTTCTTTTCTGGACTTGGTTTATATTTTCCATCTAAATTCCCCATGCGATCTTTGGTAGGAACTAAGTATTCAACTTCAGAAATACCTTTAACATTTGTAGGTTTCTCGCTTACGATTTTTACGCCATATTTTTTAACGGCATCATAAAACGCATCAGCATTATGCCCACCTGAAATCCCACTCTTTTGCGTAAACCCATCAACCGTTGCCAGATGTTTTGGTTGATCAATTCTGATACTCATCCCATCAGGATAAGTGATTGTCGTAATGCCCTTCTCTGTACTGGTTTTATATGGCAGCGAATTTCCGTCGTACTGACCGCCAGGATACTCTACATTTTTAATATCCTTACCCGGTTTTACTGAATACTCGCCATCGCCAGCAGTCCATGTGATCGATGGATTTTCAGGAATAACTTTGTCTACTTTGGAAGTGACTTTTGCAACAATCTTCTCTGTCAGAGCCGTACCTGTTTTTGCAACACCAACACCACTGGCAACAGCAGTAATGAGATCGGACATGAGTTTACCCGCCTCAAGACCTGCATTGTACGCACCTCCCGCACCTGCCCTCTGATACTCTGATTCCATCAGATTGATACGATCAATATAACTTTGTTTAACGGCATCCGACATCGTACTGAACATGTCGTCGCTCGTGATTAATTGCTTAATCGCATCATAAGTGGCGGCAGGATTTGTGATGGCTTTCGATAAACTCTCGACGGAATCACTAATCCCCTGAGGAACACCAACCAGCATACCAGCCCCGTAGGCGGCCTCCTGCCCGATATCAATAGCATCCCATTTAGCACCGACTTTCAACTGGCATGAGGTGTTACCTTTACAGGCATCAAACTCTTTATCCCGCTCAGAACGTTGTTGGTTGCTAAGATAGTTATTCTCAACCGTCGTTTTGCCCGCCTGAGCCGCCGCTACCGCATTCGCGCTGCTGTCTCCGACAAGCCCGCCAGCCAGACCAGAAGCCAGTGTCGCCAGCGCAGATACCGTCTGTTTTTCTTCCTCGCTCAGTTCGCTGACCTGTTTGCCAAAACCGTCAACCGCAATCTTACCAGCCAGCTCACCCACCGCCGCGCCAGCTGCAGCGGACGCCGCATCTCTGCCGGAAGCGGCTGCAAGTGCGGCGTTGACAACCGCATGGGCCAGCACGCGTCCCTTAAGATCCTTCTCCGGGATGGCATTCGCGATGGCATTGGCGATATACGGCGCGGCACCGCCCGCAATCGCAGCTTTAATATCGCCACCTGCCAGCGCCTGAATGGCCGCCGTTGCTGCCGTGATGGCGCGCTGGGTGCTCTGCCCCGTTCCCATGCCAGACTGGTTAAACGCTTCGTTATAGAAGGTCTGGTACATCTGGTCATGAATCGCCTGATCGGTAACCTCTTTACCGTCTTTTTTCAGCTGGCTGATGGCGGCGTTACGCGCATCGCTGCCCGCGGTTTTCATCTTCTCGTTGGCCGCTTCCGTGGCCGCAATCTTGCCGTTGGTGCGCGCAATATCCGCAACCTGATTGCCGATCTCGCCAATCATTTGCGCGGTTTGCAGGCGTTTCTGCTCTTTCTCTTTGTTAAAGATCGGGTCGATGCTGCCATTGGCATGGTCAGTGTCACGGCTGAGCGTGCTGACGTCCTGCTTCTGGTTAGCCTGGTCGCGAACAATGATAGCACCGTCGGCTACCGCTGATTGCGTGGTCCCTTCAGCATGGCCGCTGCCGCCCATTCCTGCCAGCATTGTGCTGGCCATGTTGCTAACCAGATTACCCGCAACCCCGGCGCCGCTGCTGAAGCCGACACCCTGATGTTCAACCTTATACTCCGCCTTATTGTTGATGTCCGTAAAGCCCAGCGTACCGGTCTCAAGGCGGTTTTTGTCTGCATCAGCACGGCTGGCAATCACCGCACCGTCCAGCTGCGTATGGTTGCCAACGTTAATATCAAAGCCGCCTTTGCCAGCGAAGATCCCGGTCTGCTCCTGGACCGAGTCGTAGTTGCTCTTCATCTTGTCGCGGCTGATGCTAAAGCTGCCGCTACCGCTGCCCGCTCCCCAGGTGTAGCTTGCACCCGCATTCATACTCTGCTGTTTGCTGTTGTATTTGTCGCTATCCTGCAGGCTGCTGAGGGTCAGGTCGCGCCCGACATCCGCCGTGACCTTATCGCCGTTGACCTGCGCGCCTTTAAGTACCGTATCGCGGCCGCTGGTCAGGTTGACGTTCTGTCCGGCATCCAGCGTCGTTTCGTTCCAGGAGGTTCCATTGCCTTTTTCGCTGCCTCTGGCGGCGTTTACGCTGGCAGAGACGGTGATGCCCGCGCCATTCGGACCGGCGGTAATACCGATCCCGATTGAGCCACCCTTGCTGGAGTTACTGCCCGTCAGTTTGTTGGTGTCGGCTGCACTCGTCAGGTTGATATCCTGAGCCGCATTGAGCGTCAGATCCTTGCCAGCCTTCAGCTGGCTGCCCGCCACGGTAATATCACCGCTGTTGGCAGCGTTGCCCTGACCTGTCGCCGTGATGGCGAGGTTACCCCCGGCATTCAGCGTGCTGCCGGTCGTTTTGTCCTGCTCCGAGTGTGAGGTGGATTTAGAGGACTGTCCGCCAATGGAGGCCATCACGCCGAACGCGCCATTGTTGGTGGGATCGCTGCCGTTAGCCGCTTCAGCGAGACGGTTGGCCTGCACGGCCTGAACACCCGACAGTGCCGCTTTGGTCGCCTGCAGTGCGGCGAGACGGCCATCGCTCTGGTCTTTCACCGCCATTGCCGTGCTGGCCGCAGTGTTCACCGCGTCACCCACTGCGCCGGAGAGGGCAATCGTCAGGCCACTGCTTTTCTGCTTGAAGGTTTGATCGCTGGTGAGCCTGTCGTGGCCCGGCTCGATCGTCACGCTGTCTCCGGTGAGCGCCATATTTTTGCCAGCCACCAGATCCGCGCCGCTGACATGCAGCTGATTACCGGCGGCAATATCAACGCTCCCCCCCGTCGAGCCCACCGTACTGAAGCTCTGGCTCTGGGTGGTGCCCTTCTCACGGAGATCCTGGGTACTTTTGCTGCTGCCGATGGTGAAACCAATCCCGCCCGAGCCCATCAGGCCGGATTTTTTCTCTTCCTTAAAGCGCCAGGAGGTATCGCTGTTCGTCGCAGCCACGATATCGACGTTGTTGCCCGCCTTAAGCTTCACGTCGCCATCGCCCGCCACGGCGGAACCGTTCACCAGCAGGTTATTGCCCGCCACCACCTGCACGTTATCGCCGCTCAGCAATGAGCCGGATTCACGCGTCGCGCTGTTCTCCTCGATGGTGTGGGTGGTTTTCTTGCTCAGGAACCCTTTTTTGGTTTTGGTCTGCTCTTTGTAGTGATAATCGCTTTCGGTCGCGGTATTGAGATTGACGTCGCGGACCGCCGCCACGCCGATATCGCCCTTCGCCGTTACCTGCGCGGCTTCGGTGGTGACATCGCGCCCGGCGAGGATCTGGGTATTCGCCCCGCTGGCGATCTCGGTTCCCTGCTGGCGTACCGATTCGTTGATGACGGTTTTCTTGCCTGACTTATAGCTATCGCCCTGCGTGGTCTCTTCCGCCGCCAGATTCACGTCGCGACCCGCCTGCAGCCCGACGCTTTTCTCCGCCGCCAGCGCGGCGGCCTGCGCGTTGATATCCTGCCCGGCCTTCAGCACCAGGTTATCGCCTGCGGAAATCGTGGTGCGGTCGAGCCCGGTGCTATGGGACTCGCTTTTCCCTTTACGGCTGCTTTCTCTGGTCTGTGCCGCGTTCAGATTGAGATCGTTGCCCGCACTCAGCCCCGCGCTGCCGCCCGCCTTCAGGTCGCTGGCGGTCACGTCAAGGTTGTGCCCGGCGTTCACCAGCAGGTTGCCGCCCGCGGTGACGTTACTGCCCTGATACGTGACGGACGAACGGCTGGTTTTCGCCCGGCTGGAGCTGAATGCGTCGTTGATCTGATTCGCGTTGACGGCAATATCGCCCCACGCGTTCAGCAGCATATCGCCGCCGGAGGCCAGGTTCGCCCCGGTAACGGTGATGTTTTTCCCCGCCTCAAGCGACAGGCCATCCTGCGCGGTAATAGACGCCGTGTTGCCCAGCAGGGTGTCTTTCAGGCCGATCTTGCCGTACTTCCCTCCGGCGTTGATATCAATCTGCTCAACCTGGGTCAGGTTGTTGATGCTGCCGTCCAGGCTCTCCAGCGCGACCGTTTTGCCGCTGATGGTGGAGCTGATGTTATTGATATCGCCGATGGCGCTCAGGTTGAGGTCGCCGCCCGCTTTCATCAGGCCGTTGTTGAGGTTGCTGATGCTGTTCTGGCTGTCGAGCGTCAGGCTGTTTTTCGCCAGCAGCGAGCTGCCGCTGTTGGTGATGTCGCCGCCCTTCAGGGTGACGTTGTTGCCCGCGATTACGCTGCCGTTATTGACGGTGACGTCCTTCGGCGACAGGTAGAGTTTCGGTACCATCACGGTTTCGCCGTTAACGGTGGCTTTCTCCCACCACAGCAGGCTGTGGTCGAGCACGGCAATCTGATCGGCGGTCAGCGAGACGCCAAACTGCAGGCCCAGCGACTGCTGCGCCGCCGCGGCGTTGTCCATCAGATAGCGCATCTGATCCAGATCGGAGCCGATGCCGTTCAGGTAGCGGTTACCGGTCTGGTTGAGCACCACGTTGGAGACATAGCGGGTATCGAACGCTGCATCGCCGAGGAAGCGGTAGTCGTAATCCGGGTTCAGGTTGAGGCGGCCGAGCATATAGGACGAGCCGAGGAACTGCTTCTCGTCGGTAAACGCCAGCCGCGTCTCCTGCGGTGCCGTGGACGACGGTTTGACCCCGAGCATTGCGTTCAGGTCGGCAAACAGGGCGGGATCAAGCTGTCCGAGACCGTTCAGTTTCGGGTTGATGCTGATCAGGTACGGGCTTTTCGGGTTGTCGGAGAAGACAAAATAGCCGTTGTTGCCCGACGGAAGCGGGTAAGCGCTGGTATCGACGCGCTGGCCCTGGTAATGCCCGACGGCGCCGCCCTGAGCGGTTCTGAGATCGGCGGTGGTGACCCCGGCGTTCGCCAGTGCGCCCAGCTGGCCGAGGTTCGCGTTGCCTTTCTGCGTGGTGCCAATGTTGCTGAGAGACGTGCCGGACGCGCCGCCGTTTTCCAGCGCGCCGCCGCCGTTAAGCTGCTGCAGCGCACCCTGGAGCTGATCGTTCCACTGCGGCGAGTTCACCGCCACGGTGCCGGTCGTGTTCAGCCCCTGTTTTTGTACGCCGCTGCCGACGCTCTGGTTGCTGAGGGTGTTCAGCGACGGCGTGGAGATAACGTTGCTGACGCCGCCCGCGTTCGCAGTGGTATTGGTGTTGCTGATGTTACTGGTGAAGTTTGCGGTGACGTTACCGCCCGCCTGGATGACGGCGCGGTAGAGTTCACCCGGTTGGAATTCTGTTTCATGCCCAACCAGATTGTACTCAATAGTATCATTCTGGAATTTGATATTCTTACTACCAGCCACGCCTAACTTACTTGTTGCGTAACCAACAGACGCAGATAACGGTTTATATTCATAAATCAGGTAATCAACCTCACTACCTGCCTGCCAGCTCTGGTTATTTAATTGATTTCCAGACAGGTGAATATCACCGTTTGCCAATATATTGCTGGCATTATTATCAAGTCTGGAAGCCTGAATAGTCAGGTCACTACCTGAAGAGATACGCCCTGATGGAGAATCGCCCCCTGTGATAACAGTTGTGCTGTATCTTCCGGAAAAACGCTGCCTGACTGTATTTTTAAAAGGAGCCAGATAATAGTATGTGGAGCGATGGATATTACATGCACTATTAGCTCCACAGTTACCAGCACCCGGACCAGTAATGACTTCTCGCGAATAAAAACCATAACTTCCATTTGGCAGAGCCGTAACAGGCACATCTATTGTTGACTCACCTGTCATCCAGTCATCAACTGGTTGTACCTGACTCTGAGTTGAAGCTTTAAGCCCTTCCCGTTCATTTCGTAAGTTGATGGTTTTAATATTAAGACTTCCACCCTGCGTCTCAATATTCCCAGACGTGTTCACCACCTGGCTGTTCGCATTCCCTGCCGCATCCCGCTGCATCCACAGGTTGTTTCCCGCCATGATGTCGCCGCGCTGGTTGGTGATGCTGTCGGCAAACAGCGCCAGGTTATTCGCCGCGTACAGCAGCGCGGTGTTGACGATGGCGCCCGGCGCGCTCAGGGTCAGCGAGCCGCGCGTGCCGGTGAAGCCGTCCACGGTAATGTTGCTCCGGCTGGCCACGGTGATGTCACCTCCGCCCTGCACCGAGCCCGCGGCGTTCAGCGCCACGCTGCTTCCGGAGAGCGTACTCGCGCCGCCGCCGGTGGTGATTTGTCCGTTGTTGCTGAGCTGCCCGCCCGCGTTCAGGTTGACCGCCTGCCCCTGCAGCACGCTGCGGTTATCAATGTCGCCGCCGCTGTTGATGGTGAGGGTTCTGCCTGCCGCCACGGCGGTTCTGCTGGTAAACGCGTTCGTCAGCTGCAGCGTTAAGTCCCCCAGGGACACCAGCTGGCCGGTCAGGTCCAGCCCCCGGCTCTGCAGCCACAGGTTGCCGCCGCTCAGCAGCTTGCCGCCCGCGCTCTGGGTTACCTGGTCCGCGCCAATATTCAGCTGCGTGTTGCCGAGCAGCGTGCCGCTGTTGTTCAGCTGGCTGTAGTTAACCGTCAGCTGTCCCGCCTGGGTGGTGCCCTGGCTGGCGAAATTGGTGCCGGTCAGGGTGGCGCGATCGGCCACCCACGTGCCGCCGTTGGTGGCGTTTGCCGCATTGAGTATCAGGTCGGTGGCCTGCAGCCAGCCGGTGCCGGTGAACTGCGGCGTGCCGAGCGTCAGGCGCGCGCCGGAGAGCAGCCTGCCGTCGTTACGCGCCTGCGAGGAGGCGGTCACGCGCGTCTCGCCGCCGCCCTGGATCAGGCCGTAGTTAAACAACGCGGGCGTGGTCAGCGTCAGCGCATCGCGGCTGACGATTTCGCCTCCGCTGTTGTTGGTCAGCGCCCCGCTGAGGGCCAGCGTCGCGCCGTTATCGCCCTGCAGACGTCCGTTGTTGGTGAGCGCCCCGGTGGTGATGCCGAGCGTGCCCCCCTGCATTTTGCCGTCGCTGGTGACGGAGGCCGCCGTGACGTTCAGCGCCCCGCCGGACAGCAGGGTGCCGCCAGACTGCTGGCTGACCGCGCCGGTCTGGCTGAGGGTCAGGCCATTCACGCCGCTGATGGCGCCGCTGTTGCTGAGCGCGCCGCCCGTCAGCGTCAGGTTTTTCGCCGCCCACTGGCCCTGGTTCGCCAGCGTCGCGGCCTGCAGCGTCGCCGCACCCAGCGCGGTGATCCTGCTGCCTGCGGTTCCGGTGAGCGTGTCGGCCAGCGTCATCTGCAGCGCACCGGCGCTCTGCACCGCGCCGCTGTTGGTGAGCGACCGGGCGTTAAGCAGGATGTTCTGTGCCTGCCAGCTGCCGGCGTTGGTCACTGCCCCGGACGCAATCGTCAGCGCGCCCTGGGTAAGAAGCTTGCCGCCTGCGCCGTTGATCAGCTCCTGCTGCGGCGCGGCCATCGCCATGCGTGCCATCAGCCGCTGCTGCCCCTGAACGGTCAGGCTCTGCAGACCGGTTAAGGTGCCCTGGTTGTTAATGCTGTTCTGATGCAGCGCGAGGGTGTTCCCCTGCACGGTGCCGCTGTTTTTAAGCGTGCTGCCGCCGAGCGTCACATCGCCCTCGCTGAGGAGCTGCCCGCGGTTATCCAGCGTCTGTGCGGTGATATCCGCCCGGCCCTGGCTCATCAGCGAGCCGGTTGAGGTCAGCGTGCCGCCGGTCGTGGCCGTCAGCGGTCCCTGGCTGAGCAGAGACCCGCCGTGCGTCCAGTCGCTGGCGCGGATGTCCGCGCCGTTCCCCTGCAGCGTGCCCTGCGTGGTCAGCTGGCCTGCATCCAGCGTCAGCATGCCGCCGGAGAGGGTGCGCGAGGTCGCGCCCGTGGTCAGCGTGGTGCCGGTGAGCGCCAGGCCGTTCGTTCCCTGCATCAGCCCGCCGTTGTTCATATCGCGGGCGGTGAGGGACAGCGTACCGCCCGTGATGCGCCCCGGGTTCGCCAGGGTATCCGCGGTGAAGGCGGTCGCGCCGCCGCTCTGCAGCAGCCCGGTATT
Source organism: Enterobacter sp. SST3 (assembly GCF_000286655.1). Lineage (NCBI taxonomy): Bacteria > Pseudomonadati > Pseudomonadota > Gammaproteobacteria > Enterobacterales > Enterobacteriaceae > Enterobacter > Enterobacter sp. SST3. The sequence continues at coordinate 26,997 of NZ_ALNS01000008.1, forward strand.
CGTTAACGCCCCGCTGAGCGTGCCGCTGAGTCCCGTCTGCCCGTTCACCGTGCCGCTGTTGGTGAGGGTGGTGCCGGTCATGCCCAGCGTGGCGCCCTGCAGCGTACCGGCGTTCGTCAGCTGTCCGCCCGCCAGCGTGAAGCCGCCGCCGGAGAGCCATTTACCGTTCAGCTCGTTGATAAAGCGGTCGGCGGTGGCGTTAACCGCGTTGCTGCCCTGCATCAGGCCGCTGTTGCGCAGCTCAGTACCGCCTGCTGTCAGCGTTTTGCCCGCCACCGTGCCGCTGCTGGTCAGCGTCGTCGCGTTAAGCACGGCATCGTCGGTAGCAATGATGTTCCCCGTGTTGGTCAGGGCATTGCTCATGCCCAAATCCAGGCTCTGCGCCTGAATATCGCCCCGGTTCGTCAGGTCGCTGCCCCGCAGGGTGAACCCGCCCTTCACCAGCAGCAGGCCGGCGTTATCGAGCGTGTCGAGGGATAAGTCCAGAGGACTGCCGCTCACCAGCTGCCCGGTGGCGCCGTTGCTCAGCGCGCGGGTGGTCAGCGCCAGCGTGTCGTTGCCCTGAAGGATCCCGGTGTTGTTCAGCTGCGCAGCCTTCACCGTGAGGGCTTTCCCGGCCAGCTGGCCGTCGTTGAACAGCTGCGCCGCCGTCAGCGTGAAGAGATTCTGGCTGAGCAGGGCGCCCGTGTTATCTAGCCTGCCGGTCGTGGAAAGGGTCAGGGCATCCAGCGTCTGAACGCTGCCCTTGTTATTCAGGCTCCTGGCGTCAAGCGTCGCGCTGCGCCCCTGAAGGCTGCCCGCGTTGCTGAGGGTTTGTCCGCTCAGCGTCAGGGTCTCGCCGCCCGTCACCTGCCCCTGAGGCTGGTTCGTGAAGGTGTTCCCGGACCAGGCCAGCGTGCTGCTGCCCTGAAGCAGGCCGCTGTTCTGCAGGTCGCCCCGCAGGGTCAGCACTTTCGCCAGCAGCTGGCCCCGGTTATCGGTCCTGTCGGCCTGGACGTCCAGCGCCTGCTGGCTGAGCACCTTACCGCTGTTGGTCAGCGTGCCGGTCACCGCCGCCGTCACGCCCGCTTCCCCCAGCGCGTTGCCGGCGTTCATCCACTCACCGGTGGCGAGGTTCAGGGTGTTGCCCTGCAGCAGCCCGGCGTTGTTCAGGGTGGTGTGGTGCAGGTCGAGCGCGCCGCCGGAGAGCAGCATGCCCGCCTGCTGGTTGCTGAGCTGTGCCCCGGTCGCCGTGAGGGAGTGTGTCCCCTGCAGCGTGCCGCCGTTGGTCATCGACGCGCTGTTAAACTGCGCGTCGGTACCGGCCATCAGCCCGCTGTTCGTCAGGCTGGCGGTGGTCAGCGTCAGGCCGTTCCGGGCAATCACCCGCCCGTCGGCATCGTTGCTGGCCTGTCGGGTCAGGTTCAGCAGCAGCGCGGTGGCGCTGAGCTCGCCGCTGTTGGCCAGCGTGTCGCCGCCGAGCGTCAGCGTTCCGCTGCTGCGCAGCGCGCCACGGTTAGTGAGGTCTGCCACGCCGAGCGTCAGCGCCGAGTCCCCCTCGACGGTGCCCTGGTTTTGCAGGCTGTCCGCCGTGATGTGCAGGTCGCTGGCCGCAATATTGCCCGCGTTAGCAAACGCAGTGCCGTTCAGGGTGAGCCGATCGTCCGCCAGCAGGCGTCCGGTATCGGTGTTGGTCAGGCTGAGGTAGTCGCTGCTCAGGCTGACGCCGTTGATTTCACCCTGGTTTGTCAGCGTGTCGCCCCGGAGGCGCAATGTGCCGTCAGTGGTGATAAGCCCGCTGTTAGACAGCACCGGAACGTTCAGCGTTAAATCCTTCGTGCTGTAGACCGATCCGCCCGCGAGGTTTGTGAGTGACCCGGTCTTCAGGCCGAGCAGGGTGGTCCCCTGCAGCAGTCCGCTGTTCTCCACCGAGGCAGCGTCCAGCGCCAGCGTACCGGCAACCAGCGTACCGCTGCTGGTGATGCGGTCAGGAGCCGTCAGGGTCATGCGATCCGCTTTTGCGACGCCGGACTGGAGGATGTTCTGTCCGCTGAGCGCGATGGCGCTGGCGGTAAGCTCTCCGCCGCTGGTCAGGTCGCCGGTTGCGTTAAAACTCAGCGCGTTACCGGTGGATTTCCCGGCGTGCGCAATCGTGCCCGCCGTCACCGACAGAGCACCCTTCGCCGCCTGCGTGCCGTTCAGCGCGGCATTCTGCGCCTGCAGGGTAAGCCCCTGCCCGCTCTGCAGATGCGCATCCCGGCCGGTGGTCAGGTCGCCGGTGCTGACGGTTAAGGCCCCCGCCGCGTCCGTCTGCCCGTTCAGGCTGGCGCTGCGGGTCGCGGAAATCTGTACATTGCCCTGGCTGGTGGTGCGGGACGCCTGACCGCTGGTCAGGGTGCCGGCCTGCGCCGTCAGCGCCGTCGCGCCGGACAGGGTGCCGTTCTGTTCAAGCGTGTCTGCCGTCACGCTCATCGCGCCGTCAGCCAGCAGGCTGCCGCTGTTACGCAGGGTCTGCTGCGCCGTGACGTTCGCATTGCCTTTCGCGCTCAGCGTGCCCCGCTGCTCCAGGGTATCAACGCTCAGCGCCAGGTTGCCTGCGCTCTGCAGGGTACCGCTGTTAGTGACCGTCTGCCCCTTCAGGGTGACGTCGTTACCCTGCACCGTGCCGCCGTTTGTCAGCACTCCTGCGTTCACGTCAAGGTGGCCTTTCGCCGCCAGCTGGCCGCTGGTGGATACCCTGTCGCCGGAGAGGGCAATGTCGCGCCCCGCATTCACCTGCCCCTGATTACTGACGGCGCTGCCCGTCAGGCGGACATCGCCCGTGGCATCGGCCCGGCTCTGGCCGTCCATCACCAGCTGTCCGCCGCTCAGGGCCAGATTCTCTCCTGCCGAGACCGCGCTGGCCGTGGATGACAGCGTGCCGCCGCTGCTGAGGGTCGCGCGGGTATCGCTACCGCTGCGGGTATTCGCCAACGTGATATCTTTCCCGGCCGCCACGCTGAGCGCGCCTTTGCTGGTGACGCTGCCGCCGCGCTGCGTCAGGCTGCCGTCGGTGGACAGCGTGGTGTCGGCCTGACCCGTCAGCGTCGCATCCGCAAGCGCCATTCCCTGTTTGCTCGTGACGGTTAGCGCCCCGCCCTGAGCCGACACGCCGCCGCCGTTGACGGTCAGGGTAGCTTTACTGTCCAGCGTCGCCGCGCCGCGGGAGACCAGGGAGGTATTGCTGAGCGTCATCCCCTGCCCGCTGCTCACCGACAGCGCGCCCGCGCTGTTTGTCCCGCCGCCCGTCGTCTGCACTTTCCCCGCAGCGGAAAGGCGCATATCGCCCTGGCTGGCGAGCGTGCTGTTATTGAGTTCCACATCCTGCGAGCTGGCCACATTCAGCGCGCCACCGGCCTGATGGCTGCCGTTGAGGGCCACTCCCGCGCCGTTCGCGGTAATCGATCCGCTGGCCAGGCTGTTCGTGACCGTCAGTTTCCCGCCCGCGTCCAGCTGAATGTCGCCCTGGCGCGCGGTGAGGTTGCCGAGGTTCACCCCCACGCCCGTCTCGCTGGAGACCAGGCGGATACGGTTCGCATACATCCCGCCGAGCGCGCCGGTATCCACGGCCACCACGGGCGCGGCACCCTCACCGGCAATCGGCCTGACGCTGCCGTCTGCGCCCACGCGGTTCGCTCCTGCCGTCACCTTCAGGTCGTTCGCATGAATCGCGGCGTTCACTTCCGTTGCGCGCGCAATAATCGACAGCGCGTCGCTCTTGCTGGCATCCAGCCCCTGGCCTTCAACCGTGATGGCGCCTTTCGTCACCTCCAGCGCCTGCAGGTTACCGCTGGCGTCGAACTGCGGTTTCCCCGTGGTCAGGGTGACGTTCGGGGTGTTGATAAATCCGCACCCGTTACAGGTAATGCCGTACGGGTTGGCCACCATAACGTTTGCTGCTTTACCGGCGACTTCCGTATAGCCCTGCAGCTGCGAGCGGCTGGCGCCCGTGACTTCGTTGATAATGCCTTTCGCTTCCCGCCCGGCCTGCAGGTTGGGGTTGTTCTGGATAAGCCCGCCCAGCTGGGTCTGGGTTAAACGGTCCGTGCCGTTGTTGAGGATAAGCCCCTCTTTGCCGACGTTATACTCACCGAACTGGTTATGCGAGATACCCGCCCCGTTAGGCGTGGCGATGTTGACGACCGGCACCCCGTTCCCCGCCCGATCGACCGTGGTCTGCCCGGTCGGCGTAAGCGCCGCCGCGACGGCAGGTGCCATCGGCTGCCAGACCATCAGGCCGCAGACAATCCAGCTGATCAGACGCTGCGAGAAACGAACGGGTGGGTGACGGGTATCCATAGTCGTAGAGTCTCTTAAAGCATGAAGGCAATGCGCCAGTTAACGCTCACATGATCCGGGCCGAGCCAGTCGGGGTAGTGCAGGGGCGTACCGACCGAAATCTGGCTGCTGTACCCGCGCCCTGCGCTGTTCAGTCCCACCGAAGCGCCCCACAACGTGCCGGAGGCAAAGCGGTCCTGACGGTCTTTTTCCAGCCAGCCGCCGTCAACGGCGACCGTTGCGCTCACCGCGCCAATCACCGGAAGGGTGAAGAGGGAATATCCCAGCTCGTTACGCCAGTAGCCGCCGTTGTCCCCGGACAGGTACTGCTCTTTAAAACCGCGCACGGAGCTTTCGCCGCCGAGCGTCAGGCGCTCGGAACCGTACAGCCGATCGGGCGACCACTGGCCGTAGGCGCTGGTCAGCCACCAGGCATTACGGGTAATCGGCCGCTGGAAGCTGGCGTTCAGACTCCATTTACGGAATTCCGCGCGCGGCATATCCCCGGACTTATCTTCGTCGGTTTCGGCATTGAACCACGGCATGCCGTGGCTCCAGGTCGGGTTGAAGGTCGCCACGCCGCCCAGCATTTTTTGCGTGTGCGTAATGCCCAGAATCAGGCTGGAGAGGTTGCGCGTGCTGCTCTGAAGCGGCGCGTCGTTGAGCCAGTTGCGGCTGGATCGCTGAACCACGCCTGCCGCAATGCCGGTTTTCACCTCCCCGTTGCGGAAGACCACCCAGGACGCGTTAAGGCGGTGGGTTTTGGTATCGCCCGTGGAGAGCCAGTTGAATCCCTGGTTACTGATGGTGGTCCGGTAGTTACTCCAGGCGTAGCTGTAGTCCAGTAATCCGTAGCCAAACGGCACGCTGACGCCCGCCTGGAAATTCTGCGCATCGTACGCGCTGGCAAAATCGCTGCTGCGCCCGCCGCTGACAAACCATTTATCCGCCAGCCCCAGCATATTATTCGCGGTGAGCACGCCGCTCAGCTGATCTTCGCCGGTACTCTTCTGCCCGCTATTATCCAGGCTTACCGATGCACTTAAGGGAAATTCCGGCTTTGCCGTAAGATTAACAATGGAATATCCGGCCTGCGTTCCCGGAAGAATTTCAATCTGAACCGGCTCGGCGCGCAAACGGTTAATTTGCTCCATGCCCTGTTCGATGTCGCGTAAATTAAGGATGCCGCCCACCCGCCCCGGAAACGCCATTTTCAGCATACGCGGCGTTTCGCCTTCCAGACGGATCGCTTCCAGTCTGCCTTCCAGCACAACAATATTCAGCTGGCCGCCGGAGAGATCCTGCTCGGTAAGAAAAGCGCGGCTGGTGATATATCCCCGGCTGATATACCAGTCAGAAATATGGGCGAGAAGCTCCGTTATTTTCGCCATATCCAGACAGCGGCCCTGCCACGGCGCGACAAGGGTCTGCCGGGTTTTCGGGGAGATTAAGGTCGCACCGGAAAGGGTAATGGTATGAATGGTGAAACAGGGTCCGGAGCCGGTAACCGGCAGCGGTCTGGCGGGCGCGGGGCGAGGAATACTCCGCTCCAGCTCCTCACGCTGTTGCTGGTTCTGTAATAAAAGCTGCTGCTGTTGCTGTTGAATGGAATCGCGATCGGCTGGCGATAAAGGTGCAGCACTCACCCTCGCTGAAAAAAGCGAAAACAATAAGATAGCAACGGCATAATTTACTAATGAAATTATTCTAATTTTTATTTCGGCGCTATTCATCCATGCCACAAAAATGTCCGCAATGATTATTTTTGTAATATAAGAGTTTTCTTAAAGCGAGTATATCTAATTTGAATTAGGGCTCCTAAAATTAATAGTTATTTCAGAAGAGTGAGAAGGATATTAAGAGAAAATAAGAAAGGATTTAACTCACCCTTAAATCTTGAGTTAGCCGTAATACACTAGGCATGAAGCCGAAACGTCTTTCGCCACTCCGCCGGACTCACCCCAAAACGCGCCTTAAACTGCTGTCGCCAGGTGACGGCGGAATTAAATCCCACCAGCTCAGCCACGCGTTCAATCGGCATATTTCCGGCTTCCAGCAGGATTTGGCTGCGCCGCAGGCGTTCGGCGGTCAACCAGTCGGCGACGCTCATCCCTGTAGCGTTAACAAAATGACGGGTCAGGGTGCGGCGGCTCATCGAGACCACCTCAGCCAGCGAGTCCAGACTATGTTGTTCGGTGATGTGCTGCTGCAGGTAGTCGATCAGGCAGTTAATGCGTCCGTCGCGGGTATCTTTAGGCACCGGCTGGGCGATGAACTGCGCCTGGCCACCCTAGCGGTGGGGCGGAACAATCATCCGGCGGGCAATCTGGTTAGCAACCACGCTGCCAAAGCGCTGACGAATGATATACAGGCAGCAGTCCAGCGCAGCGGCGGTTCCGGCAGAAGTGATGATATTGCCGTCATCCACGTAAAGGGCATTAATATCCAGCCGAACGTTCGGGAAGAGCGACTGAAACTGACGTTCGAACTCCCAGTGGGTGGCCGCACGTTTGCCGTCGAGGATCCCCGCCCAGGCCAGCACAAACGACCCCAGACACAGCCCGACGATTTCTGCGCCGCGGTCTCTCGCCTGTACCAGGCTGTCGAGCAGCGTCTGGGGCGGGCGTTCAGGAACGTGCTGCCAGTAGGGAACGACAACAATATCGGCCTGCCCAATGGCGGTAAAATCCTGCGTGGCGTTGAGGGAAAATCCGTCTTTTGAGGTGAGGAACCCTGGCGTTTCGGCGCAGATCGTCACGTTAAAGCGCTTTTCTCCGGAGACCGAGTCGCCAAACAGAATACAGGGAACGGAGTAGTGGAACGGGCTGAACCCGTCTACCGCGACAATCGCGACGTTGACTAGCGACATTTGTCTCTCCTTTCCCTTTCAGACACTCAGAATATAACGGTTTCGCCATCCTGGGGAATGCTCACTGCGTCACTCACCTGGTTGGCTTCTACGTACTCACGCAGCGCGCTGCGGGTCAACAGGCAGTGGTTAATGGCCTCCATATGGCTCGCCACAATGTTGGCCTGCGGCAGCAGGAAATGAACGTTAAGCACATCTTCCTGCCCCATAATAATGGGCCCAAAACCAATGACGTGGGCATAGCCAGCGTTCAGCACCACCACGTCCGGCTGGTGCTTTTGCAGATCGGCCGCCACCTCGTCACGCCAGACGGTATCCCCGGCAAGGTAGAGCGTCTTCTCATCTGGATGACGCAGCACCACGCCACAGGCCTCGCCCAGCCGCTCCGCCAGTTCGGGCACGGCGTATGCGCGATCGGTACCGTGCTGACCGCCGTGGGTTTTCGCTATCCGGATATCACCAAAGGTGGTTGCGTCAGTCATGACCGTCAGGTTGCTAAACCCCTGGCTGCGCAGCAGCGCGGCGTCGCGGTCATTTTGTACGTAGATCGGTTTATCTTTGGCGATCAGCTCCGCCGCGGCGCGATCCCAGTGATCGTCATGGGTATGGGTGACGATCACCGCGTCGATGTCCAGCAGCGTGTTGACGTCTACGGGGAGTTCGACCGTCGGGTTACGGCGTTCGGCATGGGCCGTGCCGGGGAAGCCCGGATAAGCGCCCTGCGGAGCCAGCATCGGGTCGATTAAAAAACGTTTTCCAGCGTAGGTAATCAGCTGGGTGGCGTTGCGAATGTGGGTGATGTTCATGGGCTATCCTCCGGTTGGTGTGATAAGGAGGATAGCCAGCCGTCGCGCGTCATGCTGTGGGTTAAAGAGCGATTACCGATGAAATCGGGCCAATTTTCGTCACCGCGCTTTCTGCGGGTTCCTTACCAGCCCGGCACCGCCCCGCCATTAAAGATCGTCTCCGCTGCTTTCGCTACTTCAGGGGACTGATACGACTGGATAAATTCTTTCACGTTCTCGGCGTCTTTGTTGTCTTCGCGCGTCACCACGATGTTCACGTACGGCGAGTTTTTGTCTTCGATAAAGACGCTGTCATGCACCGGCGACAGCCCGGTTTGCTGAATATAGGTGGTGCTGATGATGGCGACATCCACTTTCGGGTCGTCCAGCACGCGCGGCAGCTGCGCCCCTTCGAGCTCCATGATTTTCAGCTGTTTAGGGTTGGCGGTAATATCCAGCGCCGTCGGCAGCAGCCCGGTATCCGGCTTCAGGGTGATGAGTTTCTCTTTTTGCAGCAGCAGTAGCGCGCGGCCAAGGTTGGTCGGGTCGTTTGGAATGGCAATGGTTGCCCCGTCCTTCAGATCCGAGACGGATTTGATTTTGCGGGAATAGCCTGCCATCGGGAAGACAAAGGTGTTCGCCACGGCCACCAGCTTGTAGCCATGCGCCTTGTTATCCTCTGCAAGGAACGGGCGATGCTGGAAGACGTTGGCATCCAGTTCCCCCTGGTTGGTGGCATCGTTAGGCAACAGCGAGCCGCTGAAGCCCACCAGCTCCACGTCAAGACCATATTTCTCTTTCGCCACCTTTTTGGCGACTTCCGCCACGTCCTGCTCGGCGCCGTTGATGACGCCGACTTTAATGTGTTTGGCATCGCTGCCACTTTGATCGCACCCTGCCAGCAGCAGGCCAGCCAGTACCAGAGCACCCAATCGACGTTTCACAAGACAGTTCCTTTTGCTGAATGTTGTAGTGACTATATCGACAACGAGGCGGGGAAATAAAAACCGAAAAAGAATCAATAAGAAGGATCGGTTATATGCGGGTATGGCCGGGTGACGCTGCGCTTACCCGGCCTGCGGATTCAGAGCTTAAAGGGCTTTCGCCAGGTAATGTCGCTGCATGCCCGGGTACGGATAATCCTGCAAAGACATCTGCAGCTGGTACCCCTGTTTTTCATAGAACGGACGCGCCTGGAAGCTGACGGTATCCACCAGCGCGTGCTTGCAGCCTTTGCGTCTGGCTTCATCTTCCGCCGTTTTGATGAGCTGGCTGCCCACGCCGGATCCGCGCACGGCATCGCTCACCCAGAGAAAGTCGATATTCAGCCAGTCGCCTTTGCGCACCCCAATGAGCCCGCCGAGCATGGTGCCGATGTCGTCCCGCACGTAAACGCCAATATCCCCGCTGAATGTGGAGAGATCCAGAAACTGCGCATTGTAGGCTCTCAGGCCCGTGAGTAACTCTTCTTTTTCCTGCGCCGTAACCGCATGAGTAATGCTCAGGTGCATATTTTTCTCCTTGTTATCTGTGCCGTTTCACTATCTCACACACGCAACGTGGAGAAAATTCATACTTTCGGCTGGCGTCGCTACACTGAATGTAACGATATATTTCATGGGAAGCCTGTGACTTCTAATGGGGGTTGTTGATGAAAGCTGCGCATCTGGTCTGTCTGCTGGTTTGTCTGCTGTTCGCCGCGTTTGTCCATGCTCAGGAAAAGGAGGATCCGGTGAAAGAGGCGCAGATTAAGCAGCAGGTCCTGAAAGATATAAAGAAAACCTGTACGCCACAGAAAAAGCAGAGCGATAAGGCCTGGCAGTCGATGATTTTGTCGTCAGAGGCCAATCAGCTGCTGATCAAAAATGCCGTTACCGCCGTGAAGCGCGACAACCTGGACGCCTACTGGGCGGCGGTTGGTCAGGTGGATTGTATGGAAGATTATTGAATGCTGCTTGCCGGGTGGCGGCTGCGCCTTACCCGGCCTACAAAATATTTTTAACGCTTACGCACGTCTGGAATAATCAAATCCCCGCGCAGCACATACGAGCCCAGCATCTGCGTTTTCTCCGTCAGCCAGCTCACGATACGCGCCGCCATGGCATCCATTGAATATTCAATCGCCGGGATCACCGGAATACCCGGCAGGTGCAGCGATCCGGCCAGGCTAAAGACCATAATGTCGTCCGGCACGGATTTATTAAACGCCTGCAGCTGCGGGATCACCCGCTGGGCTTCCTGCTCGTCCGCCACCAGCAGTGCGTTGAAGTTCAGCGTGCTGGCGTTATTCAGCAGCTCCTGTAGCGCAACGGACGAGGAGGTCGCGTCCATGAACACAAGGTTGCGATTAAAGGGCAGGAAATTTTTCTCCAGCGCGTGCTTGTAGCCGAGCAGAACCTGGTCGGCAAACCCGCTGCCGTGCGGGTGGATCAGGGCAATCTGCCGTCGCCCCTGGCTGGTCAGGTAGTTACAGGCGGTTTCGGCTGCGAAGGCGTGATCGAACTGAATGCTGTTGGAATTATCAGACTCCATGCAGTCGACCAGGATGACGTTGTCCATATCGACGTCCAGCGGGAAACGCGCGCCAATCACCAGGATGTCATCGCAAAGCCCGCGAGAGAGTTCTTCAAGGGCGTGCATCACTTCCGCTTTACTGTGCGCGAAGCGCAGCAGCAGGTGTTTTTGATGCTGGCTGAGCTGTTTTTCCAGCGCGTAGAGATAACCGGTGGTCTGGTTAATATTTTCCTGCGCGCAAATGACCCCGATACAGCCCGTCGACTGGCTCAGCAGCGACTGGGCAATCACGTTAGGCCGGTAGTTCAGCTCATCCACCGCTTTCAGTACGGCCTGACGGCTGGCTTCCTTTACGCCACGCGACCCACTCAACACTCGCGATACCGTGGCTTTAGACACCCCGGCAAGACGTGATACATCATTGATTGTCGACATCTCTTTCCCCTGGCAGGCTTACCTCGCGCCTGCAAATTCCATGACCGCTTCGGCTCACATTATAGCCAGAACGGAGTATATCCGTTTCCGTTTTCCATGGAAACCGATTTTCCGTTTCCACTCAAAATGATGTCAAAACAGCCAAATTATGTGACCTGCATCCGGTTAATTAGCCTCATAAGTATTGGATCTTGATGGTTGTCACAGTTCTGTCTTTTATGAATGGAAACCGGTTTCCGTATCATGTCCAATCATCCTCGCAATAACTTTTTACATTTAGAGGATGGTTGTCGATGTTCAAGATTATGCTGTGCTGCTCTGCCGGGATGTCCACCAGCCTGTTGGTCAGCAAAATGGTCGATGTCGCGAAAGAACGTGGTTTGCCGGTGAAGATTGATGCGTACGGTGTTTCCGAATTTGATACGCAGTTTCCGCAATACCAGGTGGTACTTCTCGGACCGCAAGTGAAATACATGTTACAGACACTCTCAGACAAGGCGGCGACGCATGGCATTCCGGTGCAGCCCATCGACATGATGGACTACGGCATGCAGCGTGGCGATAAAGTACTGGACTTTGCTCTGTCGCTCATCGAAGCGGCACACTAAAAGGTGTTCACATGAGTTCGTTATATCAATCCATGGTCGCGGTGATTGAGCAGTCAATTACCCCGCTGGCCGCGAAGCTCGGCCAGCAAAAGTACGTGATTGCCATCCGCGACGGCTTTACCGCCGCGCTGCCGTTTATGATCATCGGCTCGTTTATGCTGGTGTTCATCTTCCCGCCGTTCTCGGCGGATACCACCAACAGCTTCGCCCGCGGCTGGCTGGATTTCTCCCAGACCTACCGCGAACAGCTGATGCTGCCGTTTAACCTCAGCATGGGCGTGATGACCTTCTTCATCTCGGTAGGGATTGGGGCGAGCCTGGGGCGTCAGTTTAACCTCGACCCGGTGATGTCCGGCCTGCTGGCCTTTATGGCCTTCCTGCTGGTCGCCGCGCCGTATGCCGACGGCAAAATCTCGACCCAGTATCTCTCCGGCCAGGGCATCTTCACCGCGCTGATTACCGCGATCTACGCCACCCGTGTCTATGCCTGGCTGAAGCAGAACAACGTCACCATCCGCCTGCCGAAGGAAGTGCCCACCGGCGTGGCGCGTTCGTTTGAGATCCTGATTCCGGTGATGGTGGTGATCGGCACGCTGCATCCGCTGAACCTGTTCATTGAAGCGCAGACCGGGATGATTATCCCGCAGGCGATCATGCACCTGCTGGAGCCGCTGGTGTCCGCGTCTGACTCCCTGCCCGCCATTCTGCTCTCCGTGCTGCTGTGCCAGATCTTCTGGTTTGCCGGTATCCACGGCTCGCTGATTGTTACCGGCATCATGAACCCGTTCTGGATGGCCAACCTCTCGGCAAACCAGGCGGCACTGGCCGCAGGCGCGGCGCTGCCGCACGTTTACCTGCAGGGCTTCTGGGATCACTATCTGCTGATTGGCGGCGTCGGTTCCACCCTGCCGCTGGCGTTCCTGCTGCTGCGCAGCCGCGTTACGCACCTGCGCACCATCGGAAAAATGGGCGTGGTGCCAAGCTTCTTTAACATCAACGAACCGATTCTGTTCGGTGCGCCGATCATCATGAACCCGATGCTGTTTATCCCGTTCGTGTGCGTTCCGCTGGTCAACGCCTGCCTGGCGTACGGTGCAACTAAGCTCGGCTGGCTGGCACAGGTCGTCTCGTTAACCCCGTGGACTACCCCAGCACCAATTGGCGCCTCGTGGGCGGCGAACTGGGCGCTGAGCCCGGTGGTAATGTGCCTGGTCTGCATGGTGATGTCGGCGCTGATGTACCTGCCGTTCCTGCGCGCCTACGAGCGTACGTTGATTAAAAACGAAGAGCAGAAAGCCCAGGCTGCAACTGTGGGTGCCGCTGAAGCCACAAGTAATTAAGTCAAAGAGGAAGGGTCATGAAATACGCATTTCCCGATAACTTCTGGTGGGGCAGCGCAAGCTCCGCTCTCCAGACGGAAGGGGCAAGAGAGGGTGAAACCACGTGGGATTACTGGTTTGCCCGCGAGCCGAACCGTTTTCACAACGGCGTGGGGCCGCAGCAGACCTCCACGTTTTATCAGCACTGGAAAACGGACATTCAGTTGTTGAAACAGCTGAATCACAACAGCTTTCGCACCTCGATTAGCTGGGCGCGCCTGATCCCCGACGGTATCGGTGAAGTGAACCCGGACGCGGTCGATTTTTATCATCAGGTCATTGATGAACTGAATGAACAGGGCATCACGCCGTTCATCACCCTGTTCCATTTCGACATGCCGATGGCGATGCAGGAGATAGGCGGCTGGGAAAACCGTGACGTGGTGGACGCGTACGCCCGCTATGCACAGATTTGCTTCGAGCTGTTCGGCGACCGCGTGCTGCACTGGTTTACCTTCAACGAGCCGATTGTGCCGGTGGAAGGCGGTTATCTGTACGACTTCCACTATCCGAACGTGGTGGATTTCCGCCGGGCGGTCACCGTGGCGTATCACACGGTGCTGGCGCATGCGAAGGCAGTTCAGGCTTACCGCGCCGGGCATTACGCGGGGGAGATCGGCATCGTGCTAAACCTGACGCCGTCGTATCCGCGCTCGCAAAACCCGGCTGACGTGAAGGCGGCGCACGTTGCGGACCTGATGTTTAACCGCAGCTTCCTCGACCCGGTCCTGCGCGGCGAATACCCAGCGGATCTGGTGGCGCTGCTGAAATCTTACGACCAACTGCCCGCCTGCAAGCCGGAAGACGGTTTCCTGATTGCGGAAGGGAAAATCGACCTGCTCGGCATTAACTACTATCAGCCGCGTCGCGTGAAGTGCCGCGACAGCGCGGTGAACCCGCAGGCGCCGTTTATGCCGGAATGGTTCTTTGATAGCTACGAGATGCCGGGCCGCAAGATGAACCCCTACCGCGGCTGGGAAATCTATGCGCCAGGTATCTACGATATTCTGATTAACCTGCGCGACAATTACGGTAACCCCCGCTGCTTTATTTCTGAAAACGGGATGGGCGTCGAAAACGAGCAGCGCTTTATTGAAAATGGCCAGATTAACGATCAATACCGCATTGAGTTTATCTCTGAGCATTTAACCTGGCTGCATAAAGGCATTAGCGAAGGGTGTAATTGTCTTGGCTACCATATGTGGACATTTATCGATAACTGGTCGTGGTGCAATGCCTATAAAAATCGCTACGGATTTATCCAGCTCGATCTGGAGACGCAGCAGCGCACCATTAAGAAAAGCGGAGAGTGGTTTGCCACCACCGCCTTAAATAATAGTTTTGAAAAAGAGTAATGATAATGATCGCATTAGAAGAAGCCGTTATGGAAATTATCGTCAATGCTGGCCAGTCCCGCAGCCTGTGCTTTGAGGCGCTGCACGCGGCGCGCCAGGGCAACATTGACGAAGCCAAAAGCCTGCTGCGCGAAGCCGACGGCTATGCGCGCCAGGCGCACAAGATGCAGACCAAACTGATCGAGCAGGACGCAGGCGAAGCCCGCCAGCCGATGACCTTAATTATGGTGCACGCGCAGGATCATTTAATGAATTCGTTATTAGCGCGTGAATTGTCTGAAGAAATTATTCATTTATATCAGAGATAGTCTATGGCGAAATAAATTAATGCAATACCTCTGTACCTAAAAAATAGAAATCCACTTGTTCTGATGATAGCGACATATTCTGTCAGATCGGAGCGGGATGGTTATTGTCTGAATAAAATTAAACTATATTGAGATAACCATGAATACGATTAAAAAACTTCCATTAACCATGGCGGTTATCGCCGCGCTTTGCCCAATTTCCGTGCTCGCACAAGAATTCACCCAGGAGCAAATCGACGCCATTGTGGCGAAAGCGGTGGATAAAGCCCTGGCCGAGCGCCAGGCCAAAATGGATGCCGCCGTCGCGAAAAAAGCGGACGTGGTGACCGAGCCGCAAAGCGCCGCGCAATCCCCGGACATGGCGATTCCGTTCGGGATTAAATTTACCGGCTACGCCCGCTACGGCGCGCACTTCCAGGCCGCCGATCAGAAATACGTGGCTGTCGATGGCTCCTACAACGGCGCGTCCGCGATTGGTCGTCTGGGTAACGAAGGCAACGGCGGCGAGTTCCAGCTCTCTAAAGCCTTCAAGGGCGAAAACGGCGCCATCTGGGACATCAACGTGATGATCGACCACTGGGGCGACGAAGTTAACCTGAAAAAGGCCTACGCCGGGGTGACCAATATTATGGCCTCCAACCCGAACGCCTACTTCTGGGCCGGTCGTGACTTCCACCAGCGTCCGCAGCAGGGCATCAACGATTACTTCTGGATGAACCACGACGGCCAGGGCGCCGGGGTGAAGAACTTCGACATCGGCGGCGTGCAGTTTGACGTGGCCGCCGTGGCGGCGGTGGAATCCTGTAGCCCGGAAGTGATGGAAGACGAAGCGAACCCGTCGCGTATCACCTGTACCGGCGGTTCCGGCACGGGCGACAAAGGCAACTACGCCGCGACGTCTAAAATCCACGGCATGAAGCTCGGTCCGCTGGATCTGGAGCTGTACGCCAACTACGGCTTTGACTCGAAAGCGGTGGAGAGCGACGAGCGTCTGAACGCCTGGCAGGGCGGCGTGGTGCTGAGCCACACCAACGACAGCGGCGTGAACAAGGTGATTGCCCGCTACTCCGATAACGCGGACAACAGCGTGTTCAACAAAACCGAGGATCTGACCACGGTCTACGCCAGCTTCGAAGGGCTGTATAAATTCACCCAGGCCACGCAGGTGGAGTACATCCTCGCCTTCCACGATTATGACAACAGCCGCGATAAGACCGACAACCGTAAGAACTACAACGCCATCGTGCGCCCGATGCACTGGTGGAACGACGTTCACTCCACCTGGCTGGAAGCAGGCTGGCAGCACGTTGACTACGATAACGGCGGCGACAACAAGGGCTGGAAGCTGACCCTGTCGCAGAACATGTCTATCGCCATGGGGCCAGAGTTCCGTCCGATGCTGCGCTTCTACGTGACCGGTGGCAAAGTGGATAACGCACGCACCGCGCGCGTGAACAACACCAAAGACGAGACGCTCGACGACTTCAACGTCGGCGCAATGTGGGAGGCGTGGTTCTAGTAGAGCGTCGTTTGTTTCGCCCGGCGGCGCTGCGCTTGCACGGGCCTACAAGGTTTTGTAGGCCCGTGCAAGCGCAGCGCCACCCGGCAAGATCCCATGTTATGCTAGAAAAAAATCACCATAGCAGGGGAGAAAATGGGTTCCACACGTAAAGGGATGCTGAACGTCCTGATCGCCGCCGTTTTATGGGGCAGTTCCGGCGTTTGCGCGCAGTACATCATGGAGAAAAGCCACATTTCTTCGCCTTACCTGACCATGGTTCGCCTGCTGTTTACCGGCGTGATCCTCCTGACGCTCTCCTTCGTTCACGGCGACAAGATTTTCTCGGTCATCAAGCATCGCAAAGACGCCCTCAGCCTGCTGTTTTTCTCGCTGGTCGGCGCGCTCACCGTGCAGCTCACCTTCCTGCTGACGATTGAAAAATCCAACGCCGCTACCGCCACCGTGCTGCAGTTTCTGTCGCCAACGATTATCGTGGCGTGGTTCGCGCTGGCGCGGAAAACGCGCCCCGGCGTGTTTGTTCTGTCCGCAATTGTGACCTCGCTTGTCGGGACGTTCCTGCTGGTGACCCACGGCGATCCAACCTCGCTCTCCATCTCGCCAGCCGCGCTGTTCTTTGGCATCGCCTCGGCGTTTGCCGCGGCGTTTTACACCACCTATCCGTCAACGCTGATTGCCCGCTACGGCACATTGCCGATTGTCGGCTGGAGTATGTTGATTGCCGGGTTAATGCTGACGCCGTTCTACGCCGGGCGCGGGACGACCTTCGTCATTGACGGCAGCCTGCTGCTGGCGTTTTTCTATCTGGTGGTGATCGGCACCGCGCTGACGTTCAGCCTGTATCTGAAAGGCGCGCAGATGATCGGCGGGCCAAAGGCGAGCATTCTGAGTTGCGCCGAGCCGCTGAGCAGCGCGTTGCTGTCGGTGATGTTGCTGGGCGTGGCGTTTACCCTGCCGGACTGGCTGGGGACGCTGCTAATCGTGTCGTCGGTGGTGCTGATTTCGATGGATTCAAGAAGACGGGTGAGGACATCGGCGTAGCCTGATGTCCCCTCATCCCGGACCGTACACCCCAAAGGGGCGACGGGGAAAAGACCGCACCGAGCAGTCCCCTCCCCCCTGTGGGGAGAGGGTTAGGGTGAGGGGAAAATTGACTACTTAGCTTTAACCTTCCCCGCCACCAGCAGCGCGGTCAACAGCATCAGCGTGCCGGAAATCACCAGCGGTGACGTCAGCCCCAGGTGGTCGAGCGCCACGCCGCCAATCGCCGCGCCGCAGGTGTTTGCCAGCTGGATCACCGCCACCTGAATCGACCCGGCTTTTTCCGCCTGATCGGCGAGCGAGCGGGTGATCCACGTCGACCAGCCCACCGGCACCAGCGCAAAGGCAAAGCCCCAGATAATCGCAATGGCAGACGCGACCCACTTATCGCTGCCCCACAGCACCAGCACCGTGGCGCTCACTGCCAGCACCAGCGGCGCCCCCGCCAGCGCCACCTTCAGGGAGCGCTTCAGGAACTGGGACGACAGAGAGGTGCCGACAAAGCTGGCAATACCGAAGCTCAGGAGCACCAGCGTCAGGCCGTCGACGTCAAAGCCCGCCATGGTCATATACACCGGGCGAATATAGGTGAAGAAGGCAAACTGCCCGGCAAAGGACATAAAGATCGCGGTCATTCCCGCCAGCACGCCGGGGCGCTTCAGCAGGCTGAACATGTTTTGCTTGTGGTGCGCCGCTTCGCCCGGCAGGGACGGCAGCGCCTTCCACACCCAGATAACGCAGAGCAGGCCCATTACCGCCGCCGCGTTGAAGACGTTACGCCAGCCGATAATCCCGCCGAGGAAGCTGCCCAGCGGCGCGGCAATCACCAGCGCGATAGAGACCGCGCCAAAGATGACGGACAGCGCTTTCGGCACGGTGCGCGCAGGCACCAGGCGCATGGTCAGCGAAGCGGACATCGCCCAGAAGCCGCCGAGCCCCAGCCCCAGACAGGCGCGCCCCAGCAGCAGCAGGGTAAAGCTTTCCGCGAAGGAGACCAGCAGGCAGGAGAGCGTCAGCAGTACGCTGAACAGAATGACCACTTTGCGGCGGTCGATGGCGCCAATCACCTGGGTGATAAACAGACTGGCAAACATCGCCACAAAGGCGGTGACGGTAACGGACTGCCCCGCCACGCCTTCGGAAATGCCCAGATCCTGCGCCATCGGCGTCAGCAGGCTCACCGGCAGAAACTCAACGGTAATCAGGCAGGCGACGCAGAATGCCACGGCGAAAACGGCCGACCAGTTGGGGCGTGAAACCTCGCTGGTCTGCGGTCTGGTCGAGGGCTGGATATGTTCTGTCATGGCGTCACCTGAAGATAAAAACGTGCGGAAAAGTCGCGCAGTTTATCATCAAAAGTGTGACGAATTTAACGTTTAGACAACTTTTGTGGTTTTTAGAGGAGATCAGTGCAGGTAAAACACGCCCTCTTCCGGCAGGAAGAGCTGGTTATAGCGCAGCTGGAAGGCGTTCAGCTCCTGCGGATCGGGCTCCATCTCGCGCATAAAGCCGAGCGCCAGACGAATTTGCGCATCGGTGATCGGCGCGGCCAGGCGGGCTTTACGCAGCAGGCGGTGCCACGTGTGCAGGTTCTCTTCACTGCCGTCGACAATGCAGACCTGCCAGATCAGCAGCACCTGTGCGGCGTTTTGCAAATGCGCCTCGTCGGGGCGCTCAAGGTAGCGGATAAACTCATTGCCCGGCGTTTTACCGAACTGATCGATCATCGACTCGACCGGCATCGGGGTGATGCCCAGACGCTCGCTTAAACGTTTGATGGCGCGGCGGGAATCTGAGGTCAGGACGCGAAATCCCACCACAAACACCACTGCAAGCGTTGCCAGCATTATCCAGACCATGCGTTCTCCTTTGACTAGCCGCTCATCATAGCGGGAAACGCACGGCGTCAACAGCGGGCAGAACCAGAATAGTGCACTGAAAAGACGTTGCAGAACGGGGGATAAGGTATTAATGCCGTCGGCGGAAATAAAAAAGCCCGGCATCACACACCGGGCAAAGAAGTTACCTGCACACTCAGGCTGTTTTTAATTTCTGCGCACGATTCTCACGGCGAATTTTACGTTCTTCCAGTACGGCAACCATCGCCATCAGGACGATACAGCCGATCGCTGCCGCATCCAGCGCCGCGAAGGTGCCCGCCCAGCCGGTGAGGCCGAAAATTGGCGTGCCGTCGGCGATCATCCCCAGACCCAGCTTGGCAAAGCTGTCGCCGATCAGATAGGCGAAGGTGCCTTTAATCCCATCGGCAGCGCCGATCGCTTTTTTCGGTACGAAGCCCACTGCCGCCACGCCGATCAGCAGCTGCGGACCAAACACCAGGAAGCCGAGCGCGAACAGGGACGCCAGGTAAACGTACTGGTTGCTGGCGTGCTGGTAGACGCCGAGGGTGGCGATAATCAACGCCAGCGCGATGCAGGCCACCAGCGCGCGACGGCCGTTGGCGAGGTCGGAGAGCCAGCCCCACAGCAGCGTGCCGACCAGCGCGCCCACTTCGAACAGGGTGAAGCCCTGAATTGCTACTTCTTTAGAAAGCTTCAGCTCCTGGAAAGCATACACGGTTGACCACTGGTCAATGCCGATACGCACCACGTAGAGGAAGATGTTTGAGAAGCAGAGCAGCCAGATCACTTTGTTTTTCAGCACGTACTCAACAAAGATCTGCCATTTGGTCATCTCGTTCTCTTCGGTCTCTTTGTCCTCTTCGCTGATCTCCTCGCCGAACAGCTCTTCGGCTTTGCCGAGGCCGTACGATTCCGGGGAGTCGCTGCCGTAGCGAAGGCCGATAAAGCCGACGATTAGGGCGATAATCGACGGGAAGATAAACATCCCGATGACGTGGCCGTCGAACAGGTAGTTTGCGCCGAACAGCGCTACGCCAGCCGCGCCCGCCCCGCCGAGGTTGTGGGAGATGTTCCACATGCCGAGGTAGGAACCACGCTTGCGGCGCGGGGTCCATTTGGTAATGGTGGAGTAGCTGCACGACCCGCCGGTACTCTGGAAGAAACCGCTCAGGGCGTAGAAGGCGATCATCAGGAACAGGCTAACGGAACCCGCGCCCATGCTGGCGCTGAAGCCGAGCATACAGATGGCGGAGAGGATCAGCATAAACGGCAGGAATTGCTTGGTGTTTTTGCCGTCTGCATAGTACGAGACAACGGTTTTCCCCACGCCGTAGGTGATGGAGAAGCCCAGGCCAATCATCCCCAGCTGCGTCATGCTCAGCCCGTAGGTCGAGATCATGTCGTTCTGCGCGATGTTAAAGTTTTTGCGGATCAGATACATGGTCAGGTAGCCGATGAAGACCACCAGATAGGACTGCATGAACGGTTTGAACCACATCTTGCGCCGCACGTCGAGCGGCAGATCCAGAGTCGGCTTGCGCACCTGGTTTAAGAAGGCCAGCATGGTTGGTTTACTCCTGAGCTGATTTTTGCAGCATTGTAAAAATCAGCCGGGAGAGATGCCTGAGACAGCGTCCAGGTAAAACCGGGAAAATTTCCTAGTTTTGCGCCACTCGGGGTGAAAAGGTGAGGCGCATCACATCACGCTGGCTTCACGCGGGGCCTGCGCATGTAAAAACGGCAGCAGCAGCAGGGCGGAAATGCCCGCCGCGATGGCGATCACCGCGAAGAAACCGCTCCAGTGCCAGATGTCGATGACCCGCGCCAGCGGCCAGCCGGAGAGCGATGCGCCAAGATAGGCAAACAGCCCGACAAAGCCCGTCGCCGCGCCTGCCGCCTCCTTGTGGGAGCACTCCGCCGCCGCCATGCCGATCAGCATCTGCGGGCCAAACACGAAGAAGCCGATGGTGAAGAAGCACGCCGCCTGCATGACGTAGCTGGCGAACGGCATCAGCCACAGCGAGCCGACGGAGAGCAAAATCCCGGCGGCGAAGATCAGGTTCATCGGGCCGCGGTTGCCGTTGAACAGCTTGTCCGAGCCCCAGCCCGCCACCAGCGCACCGATAAACCCGCCCAGCTCGAACATCGTCACCGCGGAGTTGGCGGTCACCAGGTCCACGCCGAGCGTCTCGGACATGTACAGATTGCCCCAGTCGTTGATGGCCGCGCGCACCACGTAGACCAGTACGTAGCAGAGCGACAGCAGCCAGATGTACGGGTTTTTCAGCACGTATTTGGTGAGGATCTCCCTGCTGGTCAGCCCCGCGCCCTCCTGCTGCTGGGCAATCTCCATCTCGTCGTGCCGCCAGTCGCCCACCGCAGGCAGGCCCACGGTCTGTGGCCTGTCGCGCAGGCGCCAGCAGAGGAACAGCCCGGCGACAATCGCCAGGCCACCGGCAATCATCATCCCCGCGCGCCAGCCGTAGTGCAGCGCCGCGGCACCCACCACCATCGGGATCAGCGCCCCGCCGACGTTATGTGCGGTGTTCCATATCGCCCACCAGCCGCCGCGTTCATTGCGCGAGTACCAGGCGGTGAGCAGGCGGGCGCAGACCGGCGCGCCCCAGCCCTGGAAGAAGGCGTTCAGCGCCCACAGCAGGGCAAAGGCCCAGAGCGAGGTGGAGAAGCCAAACAGAATATTCACCACGCCGGTGGCGATCAGCCCAACGCCCATGAAATAACGGGCATTTGAGCGATCGCTGACGATGCCGGAAAAGAACTTCGACAGGCCGTAGGTGATGTAAAACAGCGTCGCCAGCAGGCCGATATCGGTGCGCGTCATCACGCCGCTGGCGAGGATCTCCGGCGCGGCGGCGTTGAAGCTTTTGCGGGTAAAGTAGAACAGCGCGTAGCCGAGCCAGATGGTGACCAGGATATGACGACGCCAGTAGCGGTAGCGGGCGTCGATTTCCGCTTTGTTGCTTAACGGGGCTGCGCTGGCTGGGGTTTTAAACATGATGCGTCCTTAACGGCAAATTGACGCTGACGCGCGTCCCGTGGGTGCAGGAGAGGCTCAGCGTGCCGCCCAGCGCCTTCACGCGCTCGCGCATGCCCGCCAGGCCAAAGCCCTGCTGCCCGGAGCCGGGCGGCAGGCCGCAGCCGTCGTCTTCAATCACCAGCATCAGGCGCTCGTCCTGCTGCCAGCCCTGGATCGTGACCGCGCTGGCGCTGGCGTGCTTGACGATATTGTTCAGCCCTTCCTGACAGACGCGGAACAGCGTCACGCGCTGGCCTTCGCTCAGCGCAGATTCGTTAATTCGCCAGTCGAGATGGCTGACAATGCCGCGGCTTTCCAGCTCCATCTCGCGCATCAGGGAACGCACCGCCTGCTCCAGCGACAGGTCGTCAAGCTGGCGCGGCCGCAGCCTGCCGAGCAGGCGTCGCACCGAGTCATACACGCCCAGCGAAAGCTGTTCAATATGCGCTCCGCCCTGCTTCACGCCTGCGTTTTCTGCCGCCAGGCGCTGGACAATGCCCGCCTGGGTGCGGATGGCGGTAATGGTCTGCCCGATGTCATCGTGCAGCTCGCGGGCCACCTCCTGTCGCACGCTCTCTTCCGTCTCCAGCAGGCGTTCAGCCAGACGCCGGTTGCGCGCCAGCTCGGTCTGCAGGGACTGGTTCAGCTCGCGCAGGCGCTGAATGCCCGCCCCGAGCAGCAGCCCGGTCAGGCTCTGGGCCAGCAGCGAGAGCAGCAGATCCACCGGATGGTCGTGCCAGGTCTGGCTGGCAATCAGCGCGATGGCGTTCATCAGGGTCGCGATCAGCGCCCCCTGCCAGCCGTAGTGCCAGGCCAGGGCGATAATCGGCAGCGCCAGGCAAAACGGCGTGAAGCGTGAAAGCTCGGCGGGCAGACCAAGCTGGAGCCAGAGGCTCACCACGAACAGCAGCAGATACCAGATGAGATGCCGGGCGCGCCAGTTCACCGGTTGGGACACCAGCCCCGGACCAAGCGGCTGCCAGACGGTGCTGGTGAGGTAGTGCCAGATCACGAGGCAGGTGGGTGCCAGCGTCAGGCCACCGGTGAGGGTCAGCAGCAGAGCGTTGAGCATCTCCTTGTCGCCAACCCACGGCAGGGACTGCAGCAGCGCGGCGGCAATCAGCGCCGCCCCCTGCCGCAGCAGCGTGCGCCAGTCGCGCTGGTGACGATAGCGGGAAATGAGCGCAACCGGGAGAAGCGTGAGCAGACTTCCGGTCATCAATAAGGGCAGATGCGCGACGGCCACTTCCTGCGCCAGCCAGACCAGCATCAGCCACTCTGCACCGAGCAAAACGGGCCAGTAGCCGCGCGGGCACTGGAGCATTAACCCCAGACGCAGGCCGAAGGGAAACAGCAGCACCGCCAGCTCAGGACGTTCCACCAGATGCAGGCTGATGCTCCACAGGCAGAACCACGCGGCGGAGAAGATGAAAAAGCTGGCAACGACGGCGATCAGCCGCGAAAAGACGGGACTCATTGCCAGCTGTCGAACATGCAGCGCGCCAGCTCGACGTCGTTGCTGACGTTGAGTTTTTCCATCAGGTTGGCGCGATGGACGTGCACGGTCTTCGGCGACAGATCCAGCTCAGCGGCAATCTCTTTTACCGACATCCCCTGCGCGAGCTTCTCAGCCACCTGACGCTCGCGCCTGGTGAGCGGATCCTGTCGTCCAGCCGCCAGCTTGATGGCGATTTCCGGCGTCAGGTAGCAGCCGCCGGTGGAGACGGTGCGCACGGCGGCAATCAGCTCGTCCGGGCTGCAGCGTTTAGAGAGGAAGCCGCGTGCGCCCGCGTTGAGTGCCTGCTCGACCAGCGCCGGGCTGTCGTGGACCGAGAGCATAATGGTCGCCATCCCTTTCGGCAGCTGGCTTAACAGCTCCAGCCCGGAGAGATCCGGCATCGAAATGTCGCAGATACAGACCTGCACCCCGCGCCCCGGCAGGCCCGCCAGCGCCTCGCGGCCGGAGCCAAACTCGGCCACGACCTGGAAATCCGGTTCGAGGTTGAGAAGCTGGGCAAAGCCAGAGCGGACGATAAGGTGGTCGTCGATAAGGGCGATGGTGGTCATGTGTGTTCCTGCGGTCTGAAAAAGCCGGATGGCGCTGCGCTTATCCGGCCTACAAGAGCGAAAGACGCTTACCTTAAGCGATCTATTCGAAGAACACCGCAATTTTGTTAAACATGGTGGGATCGGACTGGTTGCGCGCCACGTTGGTGACGTCCTCCAGCTTGTCGATCTGCGCCATCATCTGCTCCAGACGCTGGTCATCGTTGACCAGTAGCCAGATGCGGCTGTGCTCGCTGCCCTGAATCGGCAGACAGAGAATGCCTTCCACGTTAAACGCCCGGCGGGCAAACAGCCCGCAGACGTGGGTCATGACGCCAGGGTGGTTGCGGACGGTGAGTTCCAGAATGACGTTATCATGTTGTTTCTGCATGGCTTATTCTCCCACCATCTCAGTATTTGCCGCACCCGGCGGCACCATCGGATACACTTTTTGTTCAGGGTCGATACGGACGTGGATCAGCGCCGGGCCCGGACGCGAGATCGCCGCCTGCAGCGCCGCGTGGGCATCCTCTTCCGCGTTCAGATCGCAGGTGTGCAGGCCAAAGCCGGCGGCAATCTGCATAAAGTTAATCATCCCCGGATAGGTCGCCGCAAACACGCCCTGCTTGTAGAACAGGCTCTGCTGCTGGTGCACCAGCCCCAGCGCCTCGTTGTTCATCAGGATGATTTTCACGTCTAACTGGTTTTCGGCCGCGGTCGCCATCTCCTGAATGTTCATCATCAGGCTGCCGTCACCGGAGAAGCAGATGACCTTGCGGTCCGGATTCGCCAGCGCCGCGCCCACAGCTGCGGGCAGGCCAAAGCCCATGGTGCCGAGGCCGCCGGAGGTCAGCCACTGGCGCGGACGGTTCAGCGGGTAGGCCTGGGCGGTCCACATCTGGTGCTGGCCCACGTCGGTGGTGATAATCGCGCTGTCGTCCACGCAGGCGGCAACGGCGTTGATAAGACCATAGTGGCTCAGCGGATCGCCTTCAGTTGGGATCGCACCCGGGAACTCGCGCTGCAGATCGGCCACCAGCTGGCGCCAGTCGGCGCGATCGGTCGCGTCGGTTTGCGGGATCAGCTGCGCCAGCACTTCGGCTACGTCCCCCTGAATCGCCACGTGCGGCTGCTTGATTTTACCCAGCTCGGCGCGATCGATATCCACGTGAATGATTTTCGCGTTCGGGCAGAACTCCTCGGTTTTGCCAATCGCCCGGTCATCAAAACGCGCGCCCATCACAATCAGCAAATCCGCCTCTTGCAGGATGTAGTTGGTGCTGCGCGCGCCGTGCATGCCCAGCATCCCCAGGGACAGCGGGTGCGCTTTTGGCAGCATGCCGAGCGCCATCAGGGTCATGGTGGTCGGCAGGTTGGCTTTTTCCGCAAACTGGCGGATTTCATCCGCGGCGTTAATCGCCCCGCCGCCCAGATACAGCACCGGACGTTTGGCGGCGTTAATCATGGCGGCGGCGTCGCGCACGCTCTCAGCGCTGAACTCCGGCGCGGGGGCACGCTCGCCCGGCTCCGGCAACACGTCGATCTCGATCTCTGCGGTCTGGACATCCTTAGGAATGTCTATCCACACCGGGCCCGGGCGGCCGGACTGCGCAATGCGGAACGCATCGCTGATAACCTGAGGAAGCTCGGCGATGTCGCGAACTAAATAGTTATGTTTGGTGATGGGGATAGAGATGCCGTAGGTATCCACTTCCTGGAACGCATCGGTACCGATCATCGAGGACGGCACCTGGCCGGTAATGCAGATCAGCGGAATGGAGTCGAGGCGCGCGTCGGCGATGGCGGTGACCAGGTTGGTTGCGCCCGGGCCGCTGCAGGCCATACAGACCGCCGGTTTACCCTGCGTGCGCGCCATGCCCTGAGCGATGAACCCCGCCCCCTGCTCGTGGCGCGCCAGCACGTGACGGATCTGCGTGCTTTGGCTTAACGCATCGTACAGCGGCAGCACCGTGCCGCCAGGGATGCCCGCAACCGTGGTGATGCCCTGTCGTTCCAGCAGATGAACGATCAGCTGCGCGCCGGTAAAACGCGTCTTGGTGGATGTTGTGCCCGAACTTGCCATGCTCCAGTCCTTTTCTTCTGAGCCGACTTTCCGGGGAGGGTCCTAAACGAAAAACCCCGCCCGGTTTGCGCCGGCGGGGTTTTGGATTCGTGTGTTGATCCAGTCCCTACGGCGCATTGCCGACGACCACCACCACACGCACGACGACCACTGCGGCTGGTTGCGCAGTTTTTAGTAGGGTCGAAGTGAAGATGGATGAAGTCATTGGGGACCTGTGTTTGGAATCATTGATGGAATTTATACAAACACAGGTTTTCGGGCGTGACAATGGAAATATTTTCATCTGCGCAAAAATGCGTCAGGGATCACGTTTCGTTTGTTGGGGGATGAAAACAAAAAACCCCGCCGAAGCGAGGTTTTTATCAGGGTCTTGCGGTTGGTCGCCGCAGAACACACTGTGTTACGTCAACGCAAAAAGTATACGCGATCGAAGACGAACGCGCAATTCCGGCACGGATTTTGACGTTTTTGAGTATGGATCGCCTTCCAGATTTTGTCCACAAAATACTGTTCATACGTACAGTATTTATCTATACTGAGGGTGTTCGCAGTGAGCGAGGGGGCCGCAGTTCTACCGGCGCAACGAAGTCCTGGCTGAAACGGGTGGTGCCGTCAGTGCCTTAACCCCTGAAGTGAGCACACTGTGTTACGTCAATCCAGGTGCTGGCAACAGGCGGCGGAAAGGTACGCCAGCATCGTGCTCCTTTTAACCAAAAGGAGACGCGTATGAGCGTAGTGGATATGGTGATACTTATCCTCAAACTCATTGTTGCAGTACTGCAACTGCTTGATGCTGTCCTGAAATTCGTTCGGTAATTCAGGTTCAAGTCGCACCTGAGAGGGGCGGGCAACCGCCCCTCTTTAATAACGAGGGAATGCTATGTCGCGTCTGTTAATTGAGCCTGTCACGCCCGACGAGCCGGGGTATATCGCCCTGAAGGCTGAAAGTATCGCATCGAATTTCAACATGCTGCGCAGGCTGGAAGAGAGCTGGCAGCGGGGTGAGAACCGCTTTAACGCGCCGGGTGAAAAGCTGCTGGGGGCGTTTCTCAACGGCAAGCTGGTTGGCGTGTGCGGTCTGAATCGCGATCCGTTCAGCCAGCAGCCGCGCGCCGGGCGTATTCGCCATCTCTACGTCAGCGAGAAGTGTCGCGGGCTGGGAATTGGCAGGCAGCTTTTGACCGTGGTGATGGCCGATGCCAGCATCTGGTTCGATTTCCTCAATACCCATGCGCCGGACGCTGCCTACGGATTTTATCGCCAGGCAGGGTTTACGCTGGTCTCGGACGAACCGCGGGTGACGCACCGCCTTTTTTGTGCGGTGTAACCGGCTGGCAGCTTCAGGACGTGAATGTTACAGTTGAGTGACAATTCACCACCCGACACGCCATGACCATCACCGTATTCTGTATTTTGCTGTTTGCCGCCCTGCTGCATGCCAGCTGGAATGCCATTGTCAAAGCCGGAATGGACAAGCTCTATTCCGCGATTAGCGTCAGCGGCTCCGCCACGTTGATTGCCCTGGTGCTGCTCCCCTTCTCTCCACAGCCCTCTGCCGCAAGCTGGCCGTTTTTGATCGTCTCCTGCGCCTTACAGGTGGTCTACACCGTGCTGGTCGCGAAGACCTATCAGGTCTCCGATATGAGCCAGACCTACCCGCTAATGCGCGGCACCGCCCCGCTGCTGGTGGCGCTGATCAGCGTGCTGGTGCTCGGCGATCGTCTCTCCTGGCTCGCCTGGTCCGGCATCGGGGTAATTTGCCTGTCGATTCTGGCGATGGCAATGAACGGGCGCATGCAGTCACGCAAGGGGATCTGGCTGGCGCTGCTGAACGCCTGCTTTATTGCGGGATATACGCTGGTGGACGGCACCGGCGTGCGGCTGTCGGAGACCGCGCTGGGCTATACGCTGTGGACCTTCTTTATGAACGGCTTCTGCCTGCTGAGCTGGGCGATGGTCGCGCGTCGGCGCGAGGCGTCCGGCTACCTGCGTCTGCACTGGAAAAAGGGACTGCTTGGCGGGGTGGGGACCATGGGCTCTTACGGTCTGGCGCTGTGGGCGATGACGCAGGCGCCGCTGGCGGTGGTTGCGGCGCTGCGTGAAACCTCCATACTCTTTGGCGCGCTGATCGCATTTCTGCTTTTAAAAGAGAAGGTTGCGGGCCTGCGCATTGCAGCAGCGCTGGGTATCGCCGGCGGCGCCATTCTGCTGCGCCTGGCGTAAAGCACTGGCAACATTAGTTGCCGTTATTGTTTACAAATCCTGCCTTTACCGGTTTTTTCATTCACCGCGACAATGCTTAAATTGTCATCTCTCTGTGGTAGATTCCTCGCGCATTTATGGGAATGCGCAGTCACTTATTCTTCATTTTTCTCTTTTGGCAAAAGTATTCAGCGACATGAAAAAGCAACGGAACGTTAACTTATTGTTGATGCTGGTGTTACTGGTGGCCGTCGGTCAGATGGCGCAAACCATCTACATTCCGGCGATTGCCGACATGGCAAAGGAATTGAACGTCCGCGAGGGCGCGGTACAGAGCGTAATGGCGGCCTACCTGCTGACCTATGGCGTTTCGCAGCTCTTCTACGGCCCGCTCTCCGACCGCATCGGGCGTCGCCCGGTGATCCTGGTGGGCATGAGTATTTTCATGGTGGCGACGGTAATTGCCATTACCACCCACAGCCTGACCGTACTGATTGCCGCCAGCGCCCTGCAGGGCGTTGGGACCGGTGTTGGCGGGGTGATGGCGCGAACCTTACCGCGCGATATGTATCAGGGTACCCAGCTGCGCCATGCCAACAGCCTGTTGAATATGGGGATTCTGGTCAGCCCGCTGCTGGCCCCGCTGATCGGCGGCCTGCTGGACACGATGTGGTCCTGGCGCGCCTGCTACGCCTTCCTGCTGGTGCTGTGCATCATTGTCACCTTCAGCATGGCGCGCTGGATGCCGGAAACGCGTCCGCAGGACGCGCCGCGCACGAAGCTGATCGCCAGCTATAAAACGCTGTTCGGCAACGGCGCGTTTACCTGCTACCTGCTGATGCTCATCGGCGGCCTGGCGGGCATCGCGGTGTTCGAAGCCTGCTCCGGCGTGCTGCTGGGCGCGGGGCTGGGCCTGAGCAGTATGGTGGTGAGTATTCTGTTTATTCTGCCGATCCCGGCGGCGTTCTTCGGCGCGTGGTTTGCCGGGCGACCAAACAAACGCTTCTCCACCCTGATGTGGCAGTCGGTGATCAGCTGTCTGCTGGCGGGTCTGATGATGTGGATCCCGGGGCTGTTTGGCGTGATGACCGTCTGGACGCTGCTCATCCCGGCGGCGCTGTTCTTCTTCGGCGCGGGGATGCTGTTCCCGCTCGCCACCAGCGGCGCGATGGAGCCGTTCCCGTTCCTCGCAGGTACGGCGGGCGCGCTGGTGGGCGGTTTGCAGAACATCGGTTCCGGCGCGCTGGCCTGGCTTTCAGCGATGATGCCGCAGACCGGGCAGGCTAGTCTGGGCCTGCTGATGACGCTGATGGGGCTGCTGATTTTACTGTGCTGGCTGCCGCTGGCGTCGCGTGTCCCACATCACGAGCAGCCGGTTTAACCGCATGATGGCCCGGCTTCTCGCCGGGCTTTTCACAGACGGGCGCAATCATCGCCTGCAGTAACGGCTCTGGCGCTGGCCGCCAGGCCCCCTCTTCCCCGTCGTAAAACTGGAAGTCCGCGTTAAGCGCATACGGGATTTTGGCCTTTTGCAGCTCGCAGGCCATAAAGGTGGCAAACGCGACTTGCGAGGCGGTTGGCGTAAAGCGGCTTGATTCTCCCACGCCCCAGCCCCCGACCCAGCTAACGTGCCCGGTTTTTTGCTGCCAGTGCAGCGCGGCATTGATGCGGTTACGGATAGCCGCTTTCTCCGCCGCCGTGCCGGATGTCCACGGGTATTTACCGCCATTTTTCAGCGGCCCCCACGGGAAAATATGCCACTCCGCCAGCAGATAGGTTTGGCTGTGCGCGGGCAGCTTCAGGCTGGATAACTCCTCCGGCGCGGCACGCAGGCGTGGCGCAATGAAGATCATGCGCTGCGGGTCGATGTCGTGGATCGCTTTAACGGTTTTTTCATAGACACGGTTTAGCGACGCCAGATTGTGGTTAAGCTTGTCGGCAGGCTCATAAATGAGATCAAAACCCAGCAGCGGGTAGCTTTGACCGAAATAGTGCGCCACGGCAATCCACCAGTTGACCGTCTCTTTCTCGTTATCGGCTTTCGGGTCGTTTTTATATTCATCAGCCTGATAAGCGACTATCGGGATTACGCCATACTGCTCACAGGCTTCTACCAGCTTGCGCAGGTGGATCAGCCGCGCTTCCGTCGGCTCGTCGGCCACGCGGATGCGCACGTGGGTAATGCCTTTAGCCCGAAAATCGCGGACCACCAGCGGATCGAATTCGCGTATGCCGCGCTCGGTGCGCGCCCAGTCCACATCCATCCCGACGCCAAGCTGCTGCGCATAACGGGCAGCCGTCAGCGGCGGCTCAGCGGCAATGGCCCAGCCGGAAGAGATCAGTAACGCGGTCGCTATAAGAGGCTTTAACACGGTTTACCCTGGATAAATCGAAAGCATTACCTGTATTTAGCACGCTTTTTCACATTTGGTGTAGCGCGAAAGCGTAATAATTCTTCAACCTGCCAGTTCTCTCAGCCAGCCGATAAAGGCGTCTATTTTCGGCCACTGTCGGCCCGAAAGCGTCGAAACATAGTAGTGCTGATGGCATTTCAGGGTCTTGTCACCAAACGGGGCGATCAGTTCGCCCCGTTCAAGCCGTTTTTGCACCAGCCGCTTTCTGCCCATCGCGACGCCGACGTGGTTGATGGCCGCAATAATCGCTAAGTCCGAACGATCGAAACCAATACCCGACGATGGCGGCATATTTACCCCAAAATGCTGCGCCCAGCTCAGCCACTCATCCGTACCGGAATCATTGCTCCAGGCCTGACGGTCGTGCAGCAGCGTGCAGTGGCTAAGGTTATCGGGGTTTTTCAGCAGCTCATGCTCGCGGGCATACTGCGGCGAGCAGACGGGCAAAATCTCTTCGTCCATCAGGAAGTGATGAGACAGATGGTTGGGCGGCGTATCGTCGAAATAGAGCGCCAGATCGACGCCCGTTCGCTGCATATTGACGTAATCATTGCCGGTCAGGACGGTGAGCGATATTGACGGATAGCGGCGGGTAAAGTCGCCCAGCATGGGTACCAGCCAGCACTGAGCGATCGACGGCCGGGAGTAGACCGTCAGCGTGCCGGACAGCGCCTGGTTTTTGATGTCCAGGATCTCCTGATTCAGGGTGTCGAGGGACGATTTTAGCGTCCAGTAAACGCGCTTTCCCTCCTGCGTCAGCTCAACTTTACGGTGCGAGCGGACAAACAGCTGAATACCGAGCTCTTCTTCGAGCAGGTTGATGCGGTGGCTCACCGCGCTGGGGCTGAGCGACAGCTCCTCCGCCGCCAGCGCGAAGGATTCATGTCGAGCCGCCACTTCAAAGGTGTACATTTTCGACAGCTGCCAGCCGTTTAATAACCGGTTTCTGGCTTCATTTGCATCGGTCATCACAATTCTCACGCGTGGTTTCTGCGCTCAGCATACTGTTTAAAGGTGAATTTATGTGAACCTAATGCGGATTAAGTGCGTTTTTTAGAGCGTAGTCACTCAGTTGATTCAATCTGGCTCACCTGAACACCAATTTATATCGTTTGTCAGCCCACGCCGCTTTTTCGTCCAATACCCCCAGATGACATAAGGGTGAGGTGAGATATGGGATCTCAGGTCTGGGTTGTGGCAACGCTGCTGGTCAGCATTGTGTTGATTGTTTTAACCATCGTAAAACTGAAGTTTCACCCGTTCCTCGCGCTGCTGCTGGCGAGCTTTTTCGTCGGCGCAATGATGGGAATGAGCCCGCTGGATATGGTAAACGCCATTGAGAGCGGGATTGGCGGCACGCTGGGCTTCCTGGCGGCGGTGATTGGTCTGGGCACCATTCTCGGCAAGATGATGGAGGTTTCCGGCGCGGCAGAGCGCATCGGGATCGCCCTGCAGCGCTGCCGCTGGCTGTCAGCAGACGTGATTATGGTGCTGGTGGGCCTGATCTGCGGCATTACGCTGTTCGTGGAAGTGGGCGTGGTCCTGCTGATCCCGCTGGCGTTTTCCATCGCCAAAAAGACCCACACGTCGCTGCTTAAGCTGGCCATTCCGCTCTGTACCGCGCTGATGGCGGTGCACTGCGTGGTGCCGCCGCATCCGGCCGCGCTGTTTGTGACCAATAAATTAGGGGCGGACGTTGGGACGGTAATCGTCTACGGCCTGCTGGTGGGCCTGATGGCCTCTCTGGTCGGCGGCCCGCTGTTCCTGAAGCTGCTCGGCAATCGTCTGCCGTTTAAACCGGTTCCGGCGGAATTTTCAGACCTGAAGGTGCGGGAGGAGCATACCCTGCCGTCGCTGGGCGCCACGCTGTTTACGGTGCTGCTGCCGATTGCCCTGATGCTGGTGAAGACCATCGCTGAACTGAATATGGCAAAAGACGGCACGCTGTATACGCTGCTGGAGTTTATCGGCAACCCCATCACCGCCATGTTTATCGCCGTGTTTGTCGCCTACTACCTGCTGGGCATCCGCCAGCATATGGGCATGGGCGCGATGCTGACCCATACGGAGCACGGCTTTGGCTCTATCGCCAACATTTTGCTGATTATCGGCGCGGGCGGCGCGTTCAACGCCATTCTGAAAACCAGCGGACTGGCGGACTCGCTGGCGCAAATTCTCTCGAACCTGCACATGCACCCTATCCTGCTCGCCTGGCTGGTGGCGCTGGTGCTGCATGCCGCCGTAGGCTCCGCCACGGTCGCGATGATGGGCGCCACGGCCATCGTCGCGCCGATGCTGCCGCTCTACCCGAACGTCAGCCCGGAGATCATCACCATTGCCATCGGTTCCGGCGCCATTGGCTGCACGATCGTGACCGATTCCCTCTTCTGGCTGGTGAAGCAATACTGCGGCGCGACCCTGAATGAGACCTTCAAATACTATACGACGGCGACGTTTATCGCCTCGGTGCTTGCACTTGGCGGCACATTCCTGCTTTCTTTCATTATCTGAGCGCGAAGAGACGTATTATGGAAAACGCAACTATCACCACTTTAACCGCACAGTTTCCTCTGGTTGAGGATCTGATTGCCCTGAAAGAAACCACCTGGCTTAACCCGAACACCACCACGCTTGAAGAAGGGCTGCCCTATGTCGGGCTGACCAAAGCCGACGTGGACGATGCGCATGCGCGCCTCAAACGCTTCGCGCCATATCTGGCGAAAGCCTTCCCGGAGACGGCCGCAACGGGTGGGATTATTGAATCCGAACTGGTCGCCATCCCGGCAATGCAGGCGCGGCTGGAGAAAGAATCTGGCAAATCCATTCCCGGCACGCTGCTGCTGAAAAAAGACAGCCATTTGCCGATCTCCGGCTCGATTAAAGCGCGCGGCGGTATCTATGAGGTGCTGACCCACGCGGAAAAACTGGCTCTGGACGCCGGATTACTGAGCGTTGAGGATGACTACAGCATCCTGCTGGAGCCGCGCTTTAAGGACTTCTTCAGCCAGTACAGCATTGCGGTAGGCTCAACCGGCAACCTGGGGATGTCCATCGGCATCATGAGCGCCCGCATCGGCTTTAAGGTGACGGTGCATATGTCCGCCGACGCCCGCGAGTGGAAAAAAGCCAAACTGCGCAGCCACGGCGTCATCGTCGTGGAATATGAGCAGGATTATGGCGTGGCGGTGGAGCAGGGACGCAAAGCGGCGGAAAGCGATCCGAACTGCTTCTTCATTGACGATGAAAACTCCCGCACCCTGTTCCTGGGCTACGCGGTGGCGGGCGAGCGCCTGAAGGCACAGTTTGCCGCTCAGGGCCGCGTGGTGGATGCCGATCATCCGCTGTACGTCTATCTGCCGTGCGGCGTCGGCGGCGGCCCCGGCGGCGTGGCGTTTGGCCTGAAGCTGGCCTTTGGCGATAACGTTCACTGCTTCTTCGCAGAGCCCACGCACTCCCCGTGCATGCTGCTGGGCGTTTACACCGGTCTGCACGATGAAATCGCGGTGCAGGACCTGGGCATTGATAACGTGACGGCGGCGGACGGGCTGGCGGTAGGACGCGCGTCCGGCTTCGTGGGCCGCGCGATGGAGCGCCTGCTCGACGGGTTTTATACGCTTTCCGACCAGAGCATGTACGATATGCTCGGCTGGCTGGCGCAGGAGGAAGGCATTCGGCTGGAACCGTCCGCGCTGGCGGGGATGGCCGGGCCGCTGCGCGTGCCTTCAGATGCCAGCGTTACCCACCTGGTGTGGGCGACCGGCGGCGGCATGGTGCCGGAAGACGAGATGGCGAAGTATCTGGCTAAAGGGCAGTAATTCTGCCGGGTGGCGGCTGCGCCTTACCCGGCCTACAACTGCAAAATTTGTTGAATGTGGGTGACCGCAAACAGCAGTGAGAGAGAAAGCACAGCCAGCGCAATCAGGAACTTATCCCGCACCGCCTTCGGCTGCACAAAGTCGTCCTGCGCTACGTCCATCAGGTTACGGCTGCGGGTATAGCGCCATAAAACGATCGCCACCAGCGCCAGCACAACAAGCGAGATCCAGAACGGCACCCCGGTGCGGTGCCAGTTGTGCTTAATCGCCAGGGCGATCAGCGCGCCATACCCCAGCAGCGTGCGCAGCCAGGCGAGTGACGTCCGCTCCGGCTGCAGACCGGGGTCCGCTTCGCGTCGCGCTTTGCGGCTATCCGCCATAGAACACCAGCCCCATCACCACGCCCGCCACCGCCAGCAAAATCGCGCTGATGATGAGTAACCCGCGCGTATAGGGCAGATCCTGCTTCAGACGCATCGCCTTCTCATTGCGCAGCCAGCGCAGGTAGCCGTAAATCGCCAGCACGCCCGCGAACAGGCACAGCAGCAGCGCCAGCACCTCGCGAATCAGCGGCGTGGCGAAATCAGGCGCGAGCTGGTCGAGCCCCACCCCGGCGGCAAGGAACCCCAGCGCGGTGCGGATCCACGCTAAATACGTGCGTTCATTAGCCAGCGAGAAGCGGTAGTCCGGCGCTTCGCCGAGGCGGGAAATTTTCATGAAGGTTCCTTGTCGAGCTACGGGCAGGCTTCAGCATAGCGTAAATCAACAAGGACAAGGAGACCGGCATCGGGCGATGCCGGTCAGGACGATCAGTGCAGCGCTGGCCAGTAATCCTTGTTGGCCTCGATCAGGTCATCCAGAATCGCTTTCGCGACGGAGGCGCTCGGCACGGTTTTCGACAGGGTAATCGCCTGCCAGAGTTTCTGGTACGAGCGCTGCTCCCAGGCATCCACCACCAGTTTTTCCACCGCTACCTGCTGGCTCATCAGCCCTTTCTGGAAGTGCGGAATATCGCCCACCGTGAGCGGCTCCGGTCCGTTATGGCCTACCAGGCACGGGATCTCCACCATCGCGTCGGCGTCAAAATTATGGATGGCCCCGTTGTTAGGCACAATCAGCAGCATGCGTTCCTGGGTATTAAAGGCAATCGCGGTCGCCAGATCGACGATGTACGAGGCATGTTCGTCGATTTCCAGTTCACCGGCGGAGGACTTGCCCGCCTCGATAATCGCCCGGCAGGAACTGAACACATGCTTCTCACGGTGATCCATGACCTCATTGGCGCGGGTGCGGTCCGGGTTGGAATGCGCGACCACGTAGTCCGGGAACAGGTAATACTTCAGATAGGTGTTCGGCATGGTGTCCGGATCCAGCGCCTGCACGTCTTTGGCTTTAGCGAACGTATCGTTCCAGCTCGCTTCGGTGTGCGCATCGTCAGAAGGCGGAACATAGCCGTGTTTCGCAACGTATTCGCGCAGCTTCGGCATCAGATCGTTGCCGTTCAGGTCTTCAATCGACGTCCACCAGCCGAAGTGGTTCAGGCCGTAGTAGCGCACGCGCATCTCTTTGCGGTCTTTCAGGCCGACAATCTGCGCCATGCGCCCTTCAATACCGATCGGCATATCGCAGATGTTGAGAATTTTAGCGTTCGGACGCAGGCGGCGCGTGGCTTCCGCGACAATCGCCGCCGGGTTGGAGTAGTTCAGCATCCACGCGTTCGGGGAGTACTGCTCCATATAATCCACCAGCTCCAGCACGCCGCCGATAGAGCGCATGCCGTAGGCGATCCCGCCCGGGCCGCAGGTTTCCTGGCCCAGCACGCCGTGGCGCAGCGGGATTTTTTCATCTTTTTCACGCATCGGGTATTTGCCCACGCGGATATGCGCCATCACGAAATCCACATCGGTAAACGCCGCTTTCGGATCGGTGGTGTAGCTGAATTCAATTTCCGGCGCCTGCTCCTTAAGGATGATTTTGCACGCTTCGGCGATGGTCTCCTGACGCGCGCCGTCGTTGTCATAAAACTTCAGGGCGCGCAGCGGGAAACGGTCACGGTTGGCTAACAGCATCAGGACGATACCAGGCGTAAAGGTGCTGCCGCCGCCTGCAATGACAACTGAGAATTTTTTCATGATATAGCCTCTGTCAGGGTGGTTTGTTCATTCGTTAAGGGGGTTTTCATCAGCGATTCCAGCTGGTCGCGCACCTGAGGAACGTGCAGGCCGACAATCACCTGAATGCCGTTGCCGCGTCGCACCACGCCGTGGGCGCCGAGGGCTTTGAAGACGTCATCGCTTTGCGTTTTCGCCATATCGACCAGGGCGATGCGCAGGCGGGTGGCGCAGTTGTTGATGCTTTCGATGTTGGCCGCGCCGCCCAGCGCCTGCAGGAACCCGGCAGCCTGCCCGACCTGCTGGCTGGCCGCCGCCGGGGCGGTGGTTTGCCCGCGCGCCGCCTTATAGTCGGCCTTGCTGTAGAGCTTGATTTCGCTCTCTTCCCGGCCCGGGGTTTTCAGGTTCAGACGCGCAATCAGCGTTTTGAAGACCACGAAGTAAACTCCGGTAAAGCAGACGCCAATGCCGATCTGGGTGAACACCGTCGCGGCGTGGTTGTGGAACATCGGGATCCAGTTTTGCGGCAGGAACTGGTCCAGCAGGCCGCCGCCCATGTTCCCGACCACGCCGAAGGTGTACATCACCGTTGCCATGGTGGCCGCCAGCACGGCGTGAACGGCAAACAGCAGCGGCGAGATAAACAGGAAGGTGAATTCGAGCGGTTCGGTAATGCCTACCAGCACCGCGGTAAGAGTGGCCGGGACCAGCAGCCCCGCGACCTTGACGCGGTTTTCCGGCGACGCGGTGTACCAGATCGCCAGCGCAATCCCGACCGAGCCAAACACTTTGGAGTTGCCGTGCAGCGCGAACCCGCCTTCCGGGAAGAGGGTTTTCAGCGGCAGGGTGCTCTGGCTGAACTCCTGCAGGTGCTGCGCCCAGTAGACCTGAATCCCCCCTTCCACCGCCGCCGGGCCAAAGATGAACGGACCGTAGACGAAGTGGTGCAATCCGGTTGGGATCAGAATGCGTTCCAGGAAGGTATAGACCCATACGCCCAGCGCACCGGCAGAACGCAGGAACGCCTGCAGGGACTCAATGCCCATCTGCACTTTCGGCCAGCCCAGCAGCGTCAGCCAGGCGCAGGGGATCATGACGAAGAACGCGAGGATAACGACAAACGAGCTGCCCTGGAAAATCCCCAGAAACACCGGCAGCGGCTTGTCAAAATAGCGGTTGTGGATGGCGGTGACGATGCCTGAAATCACGATGGCGCCGATGATGCTGGTATCGAGCGTTTTAATCCCGGCAATCATCGCCAGCCCGCTTCCCGCTGTCGGTTCGGCGGAGAAGTCGACGCCGAAGAAGTGGCCCCAGGTCATCCCCATCGCGTTGATGAAGTAGTTCCAGGTCAGGAAGCTAATCAGTACGGCCAGACAGGCGCGGCCCTGGGCCTGCTTCGCCAGGCCAATCGGCAGGCCGACGGCAAAAATCAGCGGCATATTGCGGAACACCGCCCAGCCGCCCTCTTCAATGATGTGAACAATCTGCGCGAAAAGATGATCGGGGGCCGTTAAGGCTTCGCCGACAAACAGCGGGTTGCGAAGCATGATGGCGATTCCCACCACGATCCCGGCGAACGGAAACAGCAACACCGGGGTAAACATGGCACCGCCAAAACGTTGTATTTGACTGAGCATTTTTAAATCCTCATGAAACAACCTGTAGGGGTAGAGGCCTTTATGGTTTTTTGCTGGCCTGAGGTGAGCATAAGAACTTACTGATGCGCGAACATGGCGTGCCGCTGCGATTCGTGATCGCATTCATGGTTTTATTTTGACCAATCAGGTCTACTTTTTACGATAAATATGGACATGTCAGGACGCCATACACGCCCTGATAAGGGCAGAGAGGTCTACTGGTGATCTACAAATCCATTGCTGACAGATTGCGGCTGCGGCTGAATTCGTCGGACTACAATATCGGCAGTCCGCTGCCGGGCGAGAAAGCGCTGGCGCAGGAGTTCGGCGTGGCGCGAATGACCATCCGCAAGGCGCTGGATCTGCTGGTGAGCTGGGGGCTGGTTGAACGGCGGCACGGCAGCGGCACGTTTGTGTCACGCAAAGACGTTCACCACGAAACCACCAACCTGACCGGGCTGGTGGAGGTGCTGCGTCAGCAGGGAAAAGAGGTGCAGAGCAAGGTGCTGCAGTTCGAAGTGATGCCCGCCCCGCCCGCCATCGCCAGCCAGCTGCGAATTCAGGTGGATGAGCGGATCTACTTTTCCCGGCGGGTGCGCTACGTGGACGGAAAACCGCTGATGCTGGAGGACAGCTTTATGCCGGTGAAGCTGTTTCGCAATCTGTCGCTGGCGCATCTTGAAGGGTCAAAGTTTGATTACATCGAGAAGGAGTGCGGGATCACCATCAGCGGCAACTACGAGAGCCTGACGCCGGTGCTGGCCGATAAGCAGCTGGCGGGTTATATGAACCTGCCGGAACAGACGCCGCTGTTGCGTATCACCTCCCTTTCCTACAGCGACAGCGGCGAGTTCCTCAACTATTCCGTGATGTTCCGCAATACCAGTGATTACCAGGTGGACTACCATCTGCGGCGCATCCACCCGGAAGATTTACTAGCTCATCCCCCAGAACAGCACCGCCAGTAGCTGCGGGGTGATGATGCGCAGGAACATCACCAGCGGGTAGACGGTGGCATAGGAGAGCGCGGCCGCGCCGCTGGTGGCGTGCAGGTTGTTGGCAAAGGCCAGCGCGGGCGGATCGGTCATGGAGCCCGCCAGCATGCCGCACAGCGTCAGGTAGTTCATTTTGGCGAACATCCGCGCCAGTATGCCCACCGTCAGCAGCGGGATCGCCGTGATAAAGATGCCGTAGCCGACCCAGCTCATCCCTTCGCCCTTGATCAGCGTATCGACGAAATCCCCGCCGGACTTCAGCCCGACCACCGCCAGGAACAGCACGATGCCCAGCTCGCGCAGCGCCAGGTTGGCGCTCGGCGGCATAAACCAGTAGAGCTTACCGATGCAGCCGATACGCCCGAGGATCAGCGCCATAATCAGCGGCCCGCCCGCCAGGCCCAGCTTGAGCGCCACCGGGAAGCCCGGCACGTACACAGGAATAGAACCGAGCAGCACGCCAAGCCCGATACCGATGAATACCGGTAGCATCTGCACCTGCTGCAGTTTTTGCTGCGCGTTACCCACCATATCCGCGACGGCGTCAATGGAAGACGGGCGCCCAACCAGGTTGAGGATATCCCCGAACTGCAGGCTGGCCTCCGGGCTGGCGACCAGCTCGACACCCGCACGGTTAAGGCGGGAGATCACGACGTCATAACGCTCTTTTACCTGCAGATCGCGTATTTTTTTGCCAAGGACGTGCTCGTTGGTTACCACAACGCGTTCAACGCGCATATCGGTGCCGCGCGTTGAGAGCGAGGTATCCACTTCCTGACCAATCACCAGACGGGCATTGTTCAAATCGCCGGGCTGGCCCACCAGGTGCAGCAGATCGCCTTGCTGAATAATGGTGCCGGGGGCAGGCACCATCAGCATATCGTCGCGCTTAAGGCGGGAGCAGATAATATTGGCGCTGTTCAGGATCGGCACGTCCTGAATCGCCATATTGTTCAGGTTGGGGTTATCGACCCGAATGTTGATGGTTTTGATCGGCATATGGCCGTTGGTGAGCGTGGTTTCGTGGTCCTTCGCCTCTTTATCGACGTTAATGCGAAACAGGACGCGGACCAGCCACATGGAGAGCAGAATGCCGCAAATACCAAACGGATAGGCCATGGCGTAGCTCATCCCCATCTGGTCGACGATGCCGGGTTCGATGCCCAAATCGCGCAGGATTTGCTGCCCCGCGCCGAGCGCAGGCGTGTTGGTGACCGCCCCGGAGAAAATGCCCAGCACCACGGGCAGCGGGATAGCAAAGATTTTATGCAGAATGGCGGTGACCAGCCCGCCCATCACCACAATGCCGAGAGCAAACAGGTTGAGCCGCAATCCGGAGACACGAAGAGAGGCGAAAAAACCCGGTCCCACCTGAATCCCGATGGTATAAACGAACAGGATCAGGCCGAACTCCTGGGTAAAGTGGAGCATTTCGGCGC
Organism: Enterobacter sp. SST3; assembly: GCF_000286655.1. Lineage (NCBI taxonomy): Bacteria > Pseudomonadati > Pseudomonadota > Gammaproteobacteria > Enterobacterales > Enterobacteriaceae > Enterobacter > Enterobacter sp. SST3. The sequence goes on from NZ_ALNS01000008.1 coordinate 67,750, forward strand.
TCAGCACCAGCCCGAGCTGGTCGGCAAAGTGGCCGACAAAAATGCCGCCAAACAGCACCCCGCCTATCCCAAACCCGACGCCGCGGATTTTGATATTCCCTATCCACAGGCCAACAACAGCGACCAGGGCCAACACGCTGACGGTTAACGCGATATCACTCATGATCCACTTCCTTGGCATAACCTTAGTTATGCTAAGGATTCTCTCAGAGCCGTGGGCGGTTGTATGGGCGATGGCGCACAAAAAAGCCCTGCCGGGGCAGGGCCTTGTGCGGTCTGTGAGCAGTGTCGGGTGGCGGCTGCGCCTTACCCGACCTACAGGTTCGGCGGGCTTGTTAACTATTCAACGCCGGCCGGTCGCTAATGGCGATACGCTGCGGCGCGATGGCTTCCGGTACGTTACGGGTCAGGTCAATATGCAGCAGCCCATTGGTAAACGTTGCGCCGGAGACGTCCATATGGTCTGCCAGGGTAAAGCTCAGGCTAAACGGCTGATTAACCAGCCCCTGATGAAGCCATTTGGTCTCGGTCTCTTGTTTCTCCGGCGTACCTTTCACGGTCAGACGCGTGCCTTCGAGCTGAATATCCAGATCCTCCTGACGGAAGCCGGCCAGCGCCAGGGTGATGCGATAGTGGTTATCGTCGCTTTTTTCGATGTTGTACGGCGGAAACGTCTGTTGCTCAGCGGTGTTTTGCAGGGCATTAGCCAGTTTGTCAAAACCAATCCACTGACGAAGTAAGGGGGATAAATCGTAGTTACGCATACTAAATCTCCTTCTGAGAAGCGAGTTCGGCACAGTTTAATTTTGTGCGCAGTTGTTCCTGCAAATCCTGATGGATTCGCATATGCTCCCGTTACGGCAAGCAGGTCTGGGTGGGCCGCTCGCGCGACCCGCATAATTAGTTAATTTCGATACGACGCGGTTTTTTCTCTTCCGGAATCACACGTTCCAGTTCGATAAACAGCAGGCCGTTGACCAGGTTTGCACCTTTCACATGAATGTTCTCGGCTAACTGGAACTTGCGTTCAAAGTTGCGCTCAGCGATGCCCTGGTAAAGGTAGGTACGTTCTTTCTGCTCGGCCGTATGGGAACCTTTCACCACCAGCAGGTTGTCCTGCGCGGTGATCTCCAGTTCGTTTTCTGCAAAACCGGCGACGGCAATGGCGATGCGGTAGTGGTTTTCGTCAACCAGCTCAACATTGTATGGAGGGTAGCCGTTGCTCTGGCTTTGGTTATTTTCTAAATGGTTAAACAGGCGGTCAAAACCAATTGCAGAACGGTACAGCGGAGAAAGATCGAAGTTACGCATAAATAAAACTCCTGAAATCAGCGAGAAAAGTAAGCCTTCCACCATGGACAGGCCTTTACGCCCCCCGAACACCCATCAGGCGAGTTCGTTATCGGGTCGTATTCTTAAAATGGGTCTGCAACCGGGCTTTTCAAGCATGACAACTGCACTTTTTTTTGCACTTTCCTGCATCTCGCATAGACTGGGACAACAGCACAAAGGGTTAAATTGCGATGGCTGCCACAGTGCGGGGTTATCGGGCTATCCATTTTGGATAAGGCTCGCTATAACGCTGAGTTGCAGGTCTATGCAGTGCCATTAACGATGACTGAGTGATGATGAAAAATGTTCTGATAAAGCTGACGACGTTCAGCGGGGTAGTTTTACTTTGCGGGTGTTCGAGCGTGATGTCTCACACCGGCGGTAAAGAAGGAACATATCCGGGGACGCGCGCCAGCGCGGCGATGATCTCCGATGACGATACAAACTGGGGCACCAAATCCCTGGTTATCCTGGATATGCCGTTTACGGCTGTGGCGGACACGCTTCTGCTGCCGTGGGATTTATTCCGTAAGGACGACTCCGTGCGCTCACGGGTAGAGAAAAGCGAGCAGGAAAATCTGGCGACAAACGCCGTCATTCCGCCCGCAGAGATGCCGCCGCGCTAGTTCTGCGCGGTTTCCGCTAACCAGAGCTGACGGAAACCGTCCGTCTCTTCCATCCACGCAATAAAGCGCCCGTCCGGGGAAAATACGACGGCATCCGCAGACGGCGGATTGCCGTGATCGGACGTCAAAAACGTCACTTGTCCGGTCTGCGCGTCACAGCAGGCGATCCGGTTTTCGTGCACAAACCCCAGCCGATCACCCGCCGGATGCCAGTTAAACGCAGACTGAATATCGCTCCCGTTACGCGTCAGCTGGCGCGGCTCGCCGCCTTCAGGTGAGATCAGCCACAGCTGCACAATGCCGTTATCGTCGCGCATCAGAAACGCGACCTGTGTCCCCTCCGGGTTGCTGCGAACCCAGTGACGCGGCACGTTCACCAGGCCCGGATAGGCCCTTTGATGCGTAAAGGTCAAACGACGCTGCTTCACCCCAGCAGGCGGGGCTGGCAGGGTCTCTGCGGTGCCCTGAAGCGGCGCATCGCCCGCCCTTTTCCAGCTCTGTTCATCTTCTGGCAGGTTAACAATAAACAGTTCAGGCACTTTCTCGCCCGTTGCAGACAGGGTATCGCCGATAAACGCCAGTCTGTCGTTGCCCACCCAGCCCTCTTCGTAGGCGCGGTTAATCTCGTCGCTGCCCGGCTGCGGGTTGGGTGTCGTGCGGCTGACCAATACGCTCCAGTAAGTCCCCGGGTATTCACGAGGATGGTTTCCCGGCGGATTCACCGGGCCATAAGGCGCCGCAACGCCAACGTTGCGTAAATCAAGCTTCGCATCGCGCACGTGCAGCACGTGGTCGTTATAGGTAAAGCTGACAAGCTGGCCGTTCGGGCTGAAGACATGGACGTGGCTGCCGCCGCGCAGCGCGCCCGGGGTGAACGGTGAAGTGATATCCATTGCGTCCAGGTTGCTCACCTGCCCGTGATGCGCAATTACCCCCTGGCGATGATGAAAATCGTAGTGCCAGTCCGCATCCGGGTTTTTCGGGCCGTGGATAAAGACGTATTTCTCCTGCGCGGAATGAACGGTCACCACGCCAACGTGCGCACCGTCAGTAGCGCGATAAATCACCTCGACTTCGCCCGTAACAACATTAACCCGCTCGATGGTTTCACCGGTGAACGATGCACCTGACGGGCGCACGTCATAGACCAGCCACTGGCTGTCCGGCGTCCAGGTATTGATGTTCGTAAGCTGGTGGTTGCGGGAAGCGAAGGTGATTTGTTTCATGAGGATACCCTGATGCGCGGTTTTCGCATCAGGGTATCGCAAGCGGGTGTTTAGTTCAGCACAAACTTCTCAATGGCGTAAGCCACGCCGTCTTCGAGGTTGGATTTGGTGACAAAATTAGCCACTTCTTTCACCGACGGAATAGCGTTATCCATCGCCACGCCCATGCCCGCGAATTCAATCATCGCGATGTCGTTTTCCTGATCGCCCAGCGCCATGATTTCGTCCGGCTTGATGCCCAGCGCGTCGGCCAGCGATTTCACGCCGGTGCCTTTATTGACGCGTTTATCGAGGATTTCAAGGAAGTACGGCGCACTTTTCAGCACGGTGTATTTCTCTTTCACTTCGGCCGGAATGCGCGCAATCGCTTTATCCAGGATCTCCGGCTCGTCGATCATCATCACTTTCAGGAACTGGGTGGCCGGATCCATCTTCTCGGCTTCACAGAACACCAGCGGAATGGTCGCCACGTAGGATTCATGTACCGTGTAGTAGCTGATATCACGGTTGGCGGTGTAAAGCGTATTGCGATCGAGAGCGTGGAAGTGGGAACCCACCTCACGGGACAGTTTTTCCAGGAACCGGTAGTCATCGTAGCTTAGCGCGGTTTGCGCAACCGTACTGCCATCTGCGGCTTTCTGCACCAACGCGCCGTTATAGGTAATGCAGTAGTCGCCGGGCTGATTCATGTGCAGCTCTTTCAGGTAGCTGTGCACGCCCGCATACGGACGCCCCGTGGTGAGGACCACATTCACGCCCTTTGCGCGTGCCGCGGCGATCGCGTTCTTAACGGCTGGAGAGATAGTGTGGTCTGGCAGCAACAGCGTGCCGTCCATATCGATTGCAATAAGTTTGATAGCCATGAGTTCCCCGGGATAAATGAGTGCTGCCTCATGCTAACGCGATTAAGCACACAAAAATAGAGCTACCTTGCGCAACAAAAGCCCCCTTTTACGCCTATCCCGGGGAACAAAGACTTACTCGCGGGTGAGAACGATTTTACCAAACGCACCGCGATCCAGATGCTCAAGAGCCTGTTTAAGCTCGTTAAAACGGTAGCGATGCTCAATCACGGGTTTCAACCCGGTGACATCCACGGCGCGGACGAAATCTTCCAGCGCCCGGCGGTGCCCCACGCCGATCCCCTGAATGACGGGAGATTTCAGCAACAGTTCGCCAGCCGAGAGCGAAATGTCAGACCCGGCCAGCACGCCAATGACCGAGATACGTCCATGAACGGCAACGGCGCGCAGGGAGTGCTTCAGGTTCTCGCCCCCCACGGTTTCAATAATATGGTCGATGCCGCGATCCTGAGTCAGCGCCAGCGCCTCTTCAGCCCAGTCGCCTTTCAGGCGGTTGATGCCCTGGCTGGCCCCCAGCTTTTTGGCCAGCGCCAGCTTTTCATCGCTCCCGGACGTAACAATGACCTCTGCGCCGTGCGCTTTTGCGATTTGCAGGGCGAAAATCGCCACGCCGCCCGTTCCCTGTACCAGCACCGATTGCCCGGCGCGCAGCTGACCGCGTTCCACCAGTGCGAACCAGGCGGTAAGCCCCGCGCAGGGTAAGGTGCTGGCCTCTGCGTCATCCAGGGTTTCCGGCGATGCCGCCAGCGCGTCTTCCTTCACAATCACGTACTCGGCCAGCATTCCCTGGAAGTATCCACCGGACGTTCTATAGGGCAAATTGCGCGCGTCCGCCTGCGGCTTACCGTCGATCCACTCCGGAAAGAAGGTTGAGATAACGCGCGCGCCGGGCTGGAAACGCGTGACGCCTTCACCAATGCTGTCGACGACGCCCGCCATGTCAGACGCCGGGGTAAACGGGAAGGAAAGCGGAATCGGCATCGTGCCTTCAATCACCATTTTGTCGCGATAGTTGAGCGCAACGGCATTCACCCTTACGCGCACTTCACCCGGGCCTGGCTGTGGAATGGGCTCCTGAATAAGCGTAAGGCTCTCGCGCCCGAGGGCGCTCATCGTCCAACGTTGCATTGTCTCGGTCATTTTTTTCTCCGGCCATCAAGTAAGCTTTAGTACTGACAGTCTACCGTTGACGCATGGTCGCCAGTGGCGATAAGTTTTCTCTATATTGACGCCAAAAAAGATACAATTCATGACCGACACGCTGAAGGATATCCCTGTTTTTGTCGCTGCCGTAGAGGCGGGAAGTTTCGCTCAGGCCGCCATTCGTCTGCATTTGTCACGCTCGGCGGTAGGAAAAAGCATCGCTCGTCTCGAGGAGCGACTGGGGGCACGGCTGTTTCAGCGCACCACCCGCAGCCAGAGCCTGACCGATAACGGCGCCCTTTTTTATGAACGGTGCCTGCGTGCGCTGGAGGAAATTCGGGGCGCAGAGTCGCTGCTTGAAACGGGGAAACAGCAGGTCAGCGGCCGCCTGCGCGTTGCCATGCCGGTACTGTTTGGCCGCCAGTGCGTCGCGCCGCTGTTGATTGAACTGGCGCAGGAACACCCCGGGCTTGAGCTTGAAATGTCGTTCAGCGACCGCGTGGTGGATCTGGTGGAGGAAGGGTTTGATATGGCGGTGCGTAACGGCACGCTGCAGGACAGCAGCATGCTGGTCGCCAGAAAGTTGGGGGAACACCGCATGGTGCTGTGCGCTGCGCCGGATTATCTGCAGAACAAAGGCCAGCCGCAAAGCGTGGCTGACTTACCCCATCATACGGTCATTAACTATCTGCGCGCAGGCAGAGTGTTACCCTGGCAACTGATGGATAACGAAGGGACCTCGCACACCTTTACTCCCCGTTCATCGCTCAATATGGATGATTTGCAGGCCATCTGCGACGCGGCGCTGGCCGGACACGGGATTGCCTGGCTCCCCTGCTGGATGGCCATTAAAGAAATTCATCAGGGAAAGCTCGTCCCGCTCCTGAAACAGGCGCCCGATGTCCATTTTGACGTTCATGCCGTCTGGCTGCAGACGCCGCACCTGCCGCTGAGAGTGAGGATTGCCGTCGATACGCTCGCCAGTCGCTTACCGTCAGTGCTGTCGCAGGATATGCCCGCGCCCATAAAAAAGCCGCGCTAAACGCGCGGCCAGTTATCGTGCGGTATCACGTCGATTAAATATCGATATTTGCCGCTTTCAGGGCGTTCTCTTCGATGAAGGCACGACGTGGTTCAACCGCATCGCCCATCAGGGTGGTGAACAGCTGGTCTGCAGCAATCGCGTCCTTAACGGTAACACGCAGCATGCGACGGCTTTCCGGATCCATGGTGGTTTCCCACAGCTGCTCCGGGTTCATTTCGCCCAGACCTTTATAGCGCTGGATCGCGAGGCCGCGACGGGACTCTTTCACCAGCCAGTCCAGCGCCTGCTCGAAGCTGGCTACCGGCTGACGACGTTCGCCACGTTCGATGAACGCATCGTCTTCGATCAGGCCGCGCAGCTTCTCGCCGAGCGTGCAGATACGACGGTATTCCGGACCGGTGACAAACTCGTGCTCCAGCGGGTAGTCGGTGTCGACGCCGTGGGTACGCACGCGAACGATCGGCTCGAACTGCCCGTCAGCGTTCTGCTGAACATCGCATTTCCACTGGCTGCCGTGCTGCTCTTTCTCGTTCAGATCGGTCACCAGGGCGTTCACCCAGCGGGTGACGGTCTGCTCGCTGCTCAGATCGGCTTCGGTCAGGGTTGGCTGATAAACCAGCTCCTTCAGCAGCGTTTTCGGATAACGACGTTCCATACGCGTAATCATTTTCTGCGTGGCGTTGAACTCGGACACCAGACGCTCCAGCGGTTCACCGGCCAGTGCAGGGGCGTGCGAGTTCGCGTGCAGGGTCGCACCATCAAGCGCGATCGCGATTTGGTACTGATCCATCGCTTCGTCATCTTTGATGTACTGTTCCTGCTTGCCTTTCTTCACTTTGTACAGCGGCGGCTGGGCAATGTAGACGTGACCACGCTCAACGATTTCAGGCATCTGACGATAGAAGAAGGTCAACAGCAGCGTACGAATGTGCGAGCCGTCGACGTCCGCATCGGTCATGATGATGATGCTGTGGTAGCGCAGTTTGTCCGGGTTGTACTCGTCGCGACCAATGCCGCAGCCCAGCGCGGTGATGAGCGTCGCCACTTCCTGAGAAGAGAGCATCTTGTCGAAACGGGCTTTCTCAACGTTGAGGATTTTACCCTTCAGCGGCAGAATCGCCTGGTTCTTGCGGTTACGGCCCTGCTTCGCAGAACCGCCCGCGGAGTCCCCTTCCACGAGGTACAGTTCGGAGAGCGCCGGGTCGCGTTCCTGGCAGTCAGCCAGCTTGCCCGGCAGGCCTGCTAAGTCCAGCGCGCCTTTACGACGGGTCATTTCACGGGCTTTACGCGCCGCTTCACGGGCACGCGCCGCATCGATAATTTTGCCCACCACGATTTTCGCGTCGGACGGGTTTTCCAGCAGGTATTCGCTCAGCAGTTCGTTCATCTGCTGCTCAACCGCCGATTTCACCTCGGAAGAGACCAGCTTGTCTTTGGTCTGTGAGGAGAACTTCGGATCCGGCACCTTCACGGAAACCACGGCAATCAGGCCTTCACGGGCATCGTCACCGGTGGCGCTGACTTTCGCTTTCTTGCTGTAGCCTTCTTTGTCCATGTAGGCGTTCAGGGTACGGGTCATCGCCGCACGGAAGCCAGCAAGGTGGGTACCACCGTCACGCTGTGGAATGTTGTTGGTAAAGCAGTAGATGTTTTCCTGGAAACCGTCGTTCCACTGCAGCGCCACTTCCACGCCGATGCCGTCTTTTTCGGTGGAGAAGTAGAAGATATTCGGGTGGATAGGCGTTTTGTTCTTGTTCAGATACTCAACGAACGCCTTGATACCGCCTTCGTAGTGGAAGTGGTCTTCTTTGTTGTCGCGTTTGTCGCGCAGGCGAATCGAGACGCCGGAGTTCAGGAACGACAGTTCACGCAGGCGTTTCGCCAGGATGTCGTACTCGAACTCGGTGACGTTGGTGAAGGTTTCGAGGCTCGGCCAGAAACGCACCATGGTACCGGTTTTGTCGGTTTCGCCGGTAACGGCCAGCGGTGCCTGCGGCACGCCGTGCGTGTAAAGCTGACGGTGAATTTTGCCTTCGCGCTGGATAACCAGCTCCAGCTTCTGCGACAGGGCGTTTACTACCGAAACACCTACGCCGTGCAGGCCGCCGGAAACTTTATAGGAGTTATCGTCGAACTTACCGCCTGCGTGCAGGACGGTCATGATCACTTCCGCCGCGGAGACGCCCTCTTCCGGGTGAATACCGGTTGGGATGCCACGGCCGTCATCGGTGACGGAGACGGAGTTATCCGCATGGATGGTGACCACGATGTCTTTACAGTGACCCGCGAGCGCTTCGTCGATAGCGTTATCTACCACCTCGAATACCATGTGGTGCAGACCGGTGCCGTCATCCGTGTCGCCGATATACATACCCGGGCGCTTACGCACCGCATCCAGCCCTTTCAGGACTTTGATACTGGAGGAGTCATAAGAATTCGACATCAACGTTTCTCGCTCATTTCAACTTGGGTTAATCCGTTATTTTACCCTTTTCCACGGTAAACATCTTCGAATTTTCGTCCGACATGTCCATAACGTGTTCAGCGCTAATGGCGCTGACGAAAACCTGCGACTGCGTGGCTTTTAAGCGGCTGGCAAGCAGCCCGCGCCGCGCGTCGTCAAGTTCCGAGGCAAAATCATCTATCAGGTACAGGCAGCGTCGTCCGCTTTCGCGGGTGAGGAACTCCCCCTGTGCCAGGCGCAACGCACACATCAGGAGCTTGAGCTGCCCGCGCGACAACGTGTCTTCCACCGGCGCACCGTCGGCACGAATGCGGAAATCCGCCTTGTGCGGGCCGTGCGCGGTGTAGGTCAACATGCGGTCGCGCTCGAAGCTTCTCTCTAACACCTCGGCATAGTCCGTCTCTTTCTCCCAGCCGCGCTGGAAGGAGAAGGTGAGAGAGAACTCGGGTAAAAACTGTTTGCAGGTGTCGGCCATGTCTTCAGCAATACCTGCGCTGTATTCGGCACGCCAGTTGCTGATTTGTTCCGCAAGAGGGATTAACTCCATGTCCCACGGACGCAGCTGGGCGTAGCGCGTCACCTGGCGCAACGCGGCGTTACGCTGCTTGAGCAGACGCTTCAGGTTGCTCCAGGCGTTAAAGAATCCGGCTTCGTTGTGAAAGCATCCCCAGTCGAGGAACGCTCTTCTGTATTTGGGGCCGCCGTTGAGTAAAGTAAACCCCTCGGGCGTGATCAGCTGCATCGGCATCAGCAGCGCCAGCTCGGCCACCTTGTGGCCGTCGGTACCGTCGATGCGCACCTTGCTGTCGCCCTGCTTGTCTTTGGTCAGGCCGATGGCGGTTTCCCGCTCCTCGCCCTGCAAACGCCCGTGCAGAACAAAAGATTCCTGCTCGTGGCGAATCACGCGACCAATCTGCAAACTGCGAAACGCCCGGCCGTGGCCGAGCGTATAGATGGCTTCCAGCACGCTGGTTTTGCCGCTACCGTTCGCGCCAACCAGGAAATTAAAGCCAGGGGATAAAGCGAGATCCGCGCTTTCGATGTTGCGAAAGTCGCGGATCAACAGACGGGTGAGCGACATTACAGTCTCATTGGCATGACAACATAGGCAGCCGACTGTGATGCGGCATCTTCAATCTGTACGCTCGAAACGGAGTCGGTCAGCAGGATGCGCACGTTCTCGCATTTCAGCGCGTTCAGCACATCCAGCACGTAGCTAACGTTGAAGCCGATTTCCATCTCAGCCCCGGCGTAGGTGACGTCCAGAATCTCTTCTGCCTCTTCCTGCTCCGGGTTGTTGGCGGTGATTTTGATCTGGTTTTCACTCACGTACAGGCGCACGCCGCGGAATTTCTCGTTGGAGAGGATCGCGGCACGGGCAAAGGCCTGCTTGAGGCTGTCGCAACCGGCTTCCAGCGTTTTGTCCGGGTTCTTCGGCAATACGCGGCGATAATCCGGAAAACGACCGTCAACCAGCTTCGATGTGAAGACAAAATCGCCCACGTGAGCGCGGATGTTATTGCTGCCGATCTGCACGCGCAGCGGCGTGTCGCCACCGTCGAGCATACGCATCAGCTCAATCACCCCTTTACGCGGCACGATCACCGAATGGTTTGGCAGCGAGTCGCCAATCGGCATGGAACAGACCGCCAGACGGTGGCCGTCGGTCGCCACGGTACGCAGCTCTTCACCTTCGGTTTCGAACAGCATGCCGTTTAAGTAGTAACGAACGTCCTGATGCGCCATGGAGAACTGGGTGGCTTCAATCAGACGCTTCATCGTCGCCTGCGGCAGGGTGAATTCCACTTCGCTCTGCCAGTCGTCCAGGTTCGGGAAGTCCGCTGCAGGCAGCGTGGAGAGCGAGAAACGGCTGCGGCCAGAGCGCACCAGCATACGGTCGCCTTCCAGCTGCACGGCGATTTCAGCGCCTTCCGGCAGCCCGCGGCAGATATCAAAGAATTTACGTGCCGGAACCGTGGTCGCGCCCGCGTCGTGCGGCTGCGTCAGCGTAACGCGCGCGATCATTTCCATTTCCAGATCTGTACCGGTCAGCGACAGCGTACCGTCCGCGACCTGAAGCAGCAGGTTTCCGAGAATAGGCAGCGTTGGGCGGCCGCCTAATGGGCCACTCACCTGTTGCAGCGGTTTTAATAAATGTTCACGTTCAACGGTAAATTTCATAGCGTCACGATGATAATGTTCTGATTAGATTGGAAAAATCTTCTTTTATGTCGTGGCTTTCTTCGCGTAACTGCTCAATCTTGCGACAGGCGTGCAGCACGGTCGTATGGTCACGGCCACCAAACGCATCGCCGATTTCCGGCAGACTGTGGTTGGTTAACTCCTTTGCCAGCGCCATCGCCATCTGACGCGGGCGCGCCACCGAGCGGGAACGACGTTTAGACAGTAAATCTGCCACTTTGATCTTGTAGTACTCAGCCACCGTCTTTTGAATATTGTCGATAGTGACCAGTTTTTCCTGCAATGCCAGCAAATCACGCAGCGCTTCACGCACAAAATCGATGGTGATCGCACGACCGGTAAAGTTGGCATTGGCGATAACGCGGTTCAGTGCCCCTTCGAGCTCACGCACGTTGGAGCGCAGACGCTTGGCAATGAAGAACGCCACTTCACCCGGCAGGCGAATGTCGTTTTCATCGGCTTTCTTCATCAGGATCGCGACGCGGGTTTCCAGCTCCGGTGGCTCGATCGCCACGGTCAGGCCCCAGCCGAAGCGGGATTTCAGACGATCTTCAACGCCGTTGATCTCTTTTGGATAACGATCCGAGGTCAAAATGATCTGCTGATTGCCTTCCAGCAGGGCATTGAAGGTGTGGAAAAATTCTTCCTGCGATCGTTCTTTATTGGCAAAGAACTGAATGTCATCGATCAGCAGCGCGTCAACGGAACGGTAGTAGCGTTTAAACTCTTCGATCGCATTGTTTTGCAGGGCTTTTACCATGTCCTGAACGAAGCGTTCGGAGTGCATATACACCACTTTGGCATTGGGCTTGCGCGCCATAATGCCATTGCCCACCGCGTGCAGCAGGTGCGTTTTACCGAGACCCGTGCCGCCATACAGGAACAGCGGGTTGTAGGCCCCACCGGGGTTATCAGCAACCTGGCGAGCCGCCGCGCGCGCCAGCTGGTTCGACTTACCTTCAACGAAGTTATCGAACGTGTGTTTGACGTTTACGTTAGAGCGGTAGGTTTGCTCAGCCGGTGCAGGAACATTATCCCAACCCTGACGAGCAGGAGCGACGCGAGGAGCCGGCGCGGGTGCGGCCTGAGCAGGCGCTGCCACATTCACGGTTTCACGTACGGTTTGGGTGACCGGCTTTGTGCCCACTTCAAAGCGCAGCTGTGGGGCATCAGACCCGCAGAAATCGTTCAGCAGTCCATTGATGTTATTAAGGTACTTGTCCCTTACCCAATCGAGCACAAAACGGTTTGGCGCGTACAAAGCCAGCGTGTTATCGCTCAGTTCCGCCTGCAACGGGCGGATCCACATACTGAATTCTGTGGCTGGTAACTCATCCTGCAATCGGGCAAGACACTGCTGCCAAAGCGAAAGTGACACGGCGGACTCCACTCGAACAATAAAAGAAAACTATTGAATATTCATGATTGTTGGCGCACATCGGCATGACCCTGTGTAAAGGGGGACGTGCGAATTGCTATCTGCAATTTATCCTGACCAGGATCCTGGGATCCCGATCGGGACCGCGGATCATAGCCTAAACTGAGCCAGAGATCTTCTGTTTCTCACAGATTCTTCCCGATTTATCCACAGGAAGATCAGAAACCGGTTAAGTGTAAACGATCCTGGCGCGAGTGCCCCACGATTTAGCCCGCATATTGGAAAAATTAATGAGCACAGCCAATTTATTGCTTAAATGATCTAACGAAGATCCGGGACGATCCTTGCGCTTTATCGGTGAGCCCGTATAATCCTCGACCCGGCGCGTGATGCTCATCTTCCTGCGTCGTCCGTTGCTCATTTTCCACGCGAAAACGTGCGGAAATACGCGGGAAATAAGGAAAGAGAATTGACTCCGGAGTGTACAATTATTACAATCCGGCCTCTTTAATCACCCACGCTGAGGCGTTAGTCGTTCGAAACTCGTTCGGGTATACGCAAAAGTCAGTGAATTTATTCAAGTTTAGGTAGAAATCGCCATGAAACGCACTTTTCAACCGTCTGTACTGAAGCGCAACCGTTCTCACGGCTTCCGTGCTCGTATGGCTACTAAAAATGGTCGTCAGGTTCTGGCACGTCGTCGTGCTAAAGGCCGCGCTCGTCTGACCGTTTCCAAGTAATAAAGCTAACCCCTGAGTGGTTAAGCTAGCATTTCCCAGGGAGTTACGTTTGTTAACTCCCGCTCATTTCACTTTCGTCTTCCAGCAGCCACAACGGGCTGGCACGCCGCAAATCACCATCCTCGGCCGCCAAAATTCGCTGGGGCATCCCCGCATCGGTCTCACAGTCGCCAAGAAAAATGTTAAGCGTGCGCATGAACGCAATCGGATTAAACGTCTGACGCGTGAAAGCTTCCGTTTACGTCAGCACGAACTGCCTTCAATGGATTTCGTGGTGGTGGCGAAGAAAGGGGTTGCCGACCTCGATAACCGTGCTCTCTCGGAAGCGTTGGAAAAATTATGGCGCCGCCACTGTCGCCTGGCTCCCGGGTCCTGATAGCCCTCATTCGGGTCTATCAACGCCTGATTAGTCCGCTACTCGGGCCGCACTGCCGTTTCACACCAACATGCTCAAGCTACGGAATTGAGGCATTGCGCAGGTTTGGAGTGATAAAAGGCAGTTGGTTGACGGTGAAACGCGTATTAAAATGCCACCCTTTACACCCCGGTGGAGACGACCCCGTCCCCCCAGGACCCTTTGATACCAGAGAACACTAACGATGGATTCGCAACGCAATCTTCTTATCATCGCTTTGTTGTTCGTGTCTTTCATGATCTGGCAAGCATGGGAGCAGGATAAAAATCCTCAACCCCAGCAGCAGACCACGCAGACTACGACCACCGCAGCGGGTAGCGCCGCCGACCAGGGCGTACCGGCCAGTGGCCAGGGGAAACAGATTACGGTTAAGACCGATGTGCTTGAGCTGACAATCAACACCCGTGGTGGTGATGTTGAGCAGGCGCTGCTGTTGACCTACCCGAAAGAGCTGAAGTCTAACGAACCGTTCCAGTTACTGGAAACCACGCCTGAGTTTATCTACCAGGCGCAGAGCGGCCTGACCGGTCGTGATGGCCCGGATAACCCGGCTAACGGTGCGCGTCCACTGTATAACGTCGAGAACGACACCTTTGTGCTGGCTGATGGCCAGAACGAACTCGTTATCCCGATGACCTATACCGACGCCGCAGGCAACACCTTCACCAAAACCTTCACCCTGAAGCGCGGTGAGTATGCGGTGAACGTGGGCTACAGCGTACAGAACGCCAGCGCGAAACCGCTGGAGCTGTCGACCTTTGGCCAGCTGAAGCAGTCCATCAATCTGCCGTCTCACCGTGACACCGGAAGCAGCAACTTTGCGCTGCACACCTTCCGTGGCGCGGCGTACTCCACGCCTGACGCGAAGTACGAGAAATACAAATTCGACACCATTGCCGATAACGAAAACCTGAACGTCAGCGCTAAAGGCGGTTGGGTGGCGATGCTGCAGCAGTATTTCGCGACGGCGTGGGTGCCAAATAACGACGGTACCAACAACTTCTATACCGCGAACCTGGGTAACGGCCTTGCAGCCATCGGCTACAAATCTCAGCCGGTTCTGGTACAGCCGGGTCAAACCGGTAAGCTGGCCAGCACCCTGTGGGTTGGCCCGGAAATTCAGGACAAAATGGCCGCTGTTGCGCCGCACCTGGATCTGACCGTGGATTACGGTTGGTTGTGGTTCATCTCTCAGCCGCTGTTTAAGCTGCTGAAGTTCATCCACAGCTTCCTGGGTAACTGGGGCTTCTCCATCATCGTTATCACCTTCATCGTTCGTGGCATCATGTACCCGCTGACTAAAGCGCAGTACACCTCCATGGCGAAGATGCGCATGCTGCAGCCGAAGATTCAGGCAATGCGTGAGCGTCTGGGCGATGACAAACAGCGTCAGAGCCAGGAAATGATGGCCCTGTATAAAGCAGAGAAAGTGAACCCACTGGGTGGTTGCTTCCCGCTGCTGATTCAGATGCCAATCTTCCTTGCGCTGTACTACATGCTGATGGGTTCCGTTGAGCTGCGCCACGCGCCGTTCGCACTCTGGATCCATGACCTGTCCGCACAGGACCCGTACTACATCCTGCCGATCCTGATGGGCGTGACGATGTTCTTCATCCAGAAGATGTCGCCGACCACCGTGACCGACCCGATGCAGCAGAAGATCATGACCTTTATGCCGGTCATCTTCACCGTGTTCTTCCTGTGGTTCCCGTCAGGTCTGGTGCTGTACTATATCGTCAGCAACCTGGTGACCATCATCCAGCAGCAGCTGATTTACCGTGGTCTGGAAAAACGTGGCCTGCATAGCCGCGAAAAGAAAAAGTCCTGATCCGATAAGTTAACGCTAAAATAAGGGCGGTCGATTGACCGCCTTTTTTATTTGTATTGAACGAGAGCAACCATGAGCCATAACGACACTATCGTCGCCCAGGCAACCCCACCGGGACGCGGTGGTGTAGGCATTCTGCGCATCTCCGGCCTGAAGGCGCGCGAGGTGGCCGAAGCGGTGCTGGGTAAGCTGCCAAAGCCGCGCTACGCTGATTACCTGCCGTTTAAAGATACCGACGGCACGCCGCTGGACCAGGGCATTGCGCTGTGGTTCCCCGGCCCGAACTCCTTTACCGGTGAAGACGTGCTGGAGCTTCAGGGCCACGGCGGCCCGGTTATCCTCGACCTGCTGTTAAAACGTATCCTGACCCTGTCGGGCCTGCGCATTGCCAAGCCGGGCGAGTTCTCCGAGCGTGCCTTCCTCAACGACAAGCTCGACCTGGCGCAGGCTGAGGCCATTGCTGACCTGATCGACGCCAGTTCTGAACAGGCGGCCCGCTCTGCTCTGAACTCGCTGCAGGGCGCATTCTCCGCGCGTGTGAATCACCTTGTGGAAGCACTTACTCACCTTAGGATCTACGTGGAAGCGGCTATCGACTTCCCGGACGAGGAGATCGACTTCCTCTCTGACGGCAAAATCGAAGCCCAGCTCAACCAGGTTATGGCCGATCTCGACGCCGTACGTGCAGAAGCGCGCCAGGGCAGCCTGCTGCGTGAAGGGATGAAGGTGGTGATTGCCGGACGCCCGAACGCCGGGAAATCGAGCCTGCTGAACGCCCTGGCGGGCCGTGAAGCGGCGATCGTAACCGATATTGCCGGCACCACTCGCGACGTGCTGCGCGAGCACATCCACATCGACGGCATGCCGCTGCACATCATCGATACCGCCGGTCTGCGCGATGCCAGCGACGAGGTTGAGCGCATCGGTATCGAACGCGCCTGGCAGGAGATCGAGCAGGCCGACCGCGTGCTGTTTATGGTGGACGGCACCACGACCGACGCCGTTGACCCGGCAGAGATCTGGCCGGACTTTATTGCCCGTCTGCCGGCCAAACTGCCGATCACCGTGGTGCGTAACAAAGCGGACGTGACCGGCGAAACGCTCGGTATCAGCGATGTGAATGGTCACTCACTGATTCGCCTGTCGGCGCGGACCGGTGAAGGCGTGGACGACCTGCGTAACCATCTCAAGCAGAGCATGGGCTTTGATACCAGCATGGAAGGCGGCTTCCTGGCGCGTCGCCGTCACCTGCAGGCGCTGGAAGAGGCGGCACGCCATCTTGACCAGGGCAAAGCGCAGCTGATTGGCGCATGGGCAGGTGAACTGCTGGCGGAAGAGCTGCGTCTGGCGCAGCAGAATCTGAGCGAGATCACCGGGGAGTTTACGTCGGACGATCTGCTGGGACGGATCTTCTCGAGCTTCTGCATTGGCAAGTAATTCCCGCTAATCCATGGTGATTTCCTCCTGGGAAATCACCATTGTCCAAATGGCAACTCGCCTAATCCCTTTTCCCCCCCTATCCTGCATGCCTGCATCTATGGGGGGTTTATGGCGCGTTTTCTGTTTTGTAGTTTCGCATTAGTTCTGCTTTATCCGTCCGGTATTGATATGTATCTGGTGGGATTACCGCATATCGCCCGCGATCTGGGCGCCAGCGAAGCGCAGCTGCATATTGCGTTTTCGGCCTACCTCGCGGGGATGGCATCGTCGATGGTCTTTGCCGGGAAGATTGCGGATAAAGCAGGCCGTCAGCCTGTCGCAATCGCCGGTGCCATCGTTTTTGCCCTGGCATCCCTTCTCTGCTCACAGGCGCAAAACAGCACCGTGTTCCTGACCGGGCGCTTTATCCAGGGCATCGGTGCGGGCGGTTGCTACGTGGTGGCGTTTGCCATTTTGCGCGACACCTTAAGCGCCCAGCGTCGCGCCAAAGTGCTGTCGATGCTGAACGGCATTACCTGCATCATCCCGGTGCTGGCCCCGGTCGTGGGCTATCTGATCATGCTGAAATTCCCGTGGCAGAGCCTGTTCTGGACCATGGCGGCGATGGGCGCGCTGGTGTTTGTCCTGTCGATTGCCGTGCTGAAAGAGACCCACCCGGGCTCGCAGAATACCGGCCATACCGCGACCATTCACCCGGCAGAGAAGCTTCTCAACCGCTTTTTCCTCAGCCGTCTGACCGTGACCACGTTAAGCGTGGCGGTGATCCTGACCTATGTAAACGTTTCCCCGGTGTTGCTGATGGAGACCATGGGCTTCGATCGCGGTGAGTATTCAACGGTGATGGCTTTAACCGCGATGGTCAGTATGGCCGTTTCGTTCTCTACCCCGTTTGCGCTGAATATCTTTCGCCAGCGCACGCTGATGCTGACCTCACAGGTTTTATTCATGGCCGCAGGCGCGATCCTGGCGACCACCAGCTCACATGCGGTGATGCTGGTGGGCATTACGCTCATTTGCGCCGGGTTCTCGGTTGGCTTTGGCGTGGCGATGAGCCAGGCGCTTGGTCCCTTCTCGCTGCGGGCAGGCGTGGCGAGTTCGGTGCTGGGGATCGCGCAGGTCTGCGGCTCGTCGCTGTGGATTTGGCTGGCGGCAGTCATCGGGCTTAACGCGCTGAATATGCTGATCGGGGTTCTGATTGGCTGTAGCATAGTCTGCATTACCTTACTTATGGTCATCCAGCCCGCGGCGCACTATGAAGAAGCCCATCAGCAGTCTCGATCTTAACCTGTTGCTGTGCCTGCAGCTTTTGCTGCAGGAGCGCAGCGTTACCAAAGCGGCGAAGCGGATGAACGTGACGCCGTCGGCGGTGAGTAAATCACTGGCCAAGCTGCGTGACTGGTTTGACGACCCGCTGTTTGTCAAAACGCCGCTAGGGCTGCTGCCGACGCCGCTGACGGTGAGCCTGGAGCAGGATCTGGCTGACTGGATGCAAATCGGCAACCAGATCCTCGATAAATTCCATCATGATTCTCCGGGCGGGCTGACGTTCGTGCTGGCCGCGGAAACGCCGCTGATGCTGATCCGCTTCAATACCCTGCTGGAGCAGGTGAACCAGCGCTATCCGCAGGCGACGGTGAAAATGCGCCAGTGGGATTACGACTCGCTGGACGCGATTACGCGTGGCGAGGTGGATTTGGGCTTCACCGGGCGTGAAACGCATCCGCGATCCCGCGAGCTGCTTAAGCTGATGCCGTGGTTTATCGACTACGAAATCCTGTTCAGCGACCGCCCCTGCGTCTATCTGCGCGAGGATCATCCGGCGCTTCAGCAAGAATGGAATCTGGAGACCTTCCTGCGCTATCCCCACATCAGCATCTTCTGGGAACGCAGCGATACCTGGGCGCTTGATGAGGTGTTAAAGGAGATGGGACGCGATCGCACTATCGCCATGAGCCTGCCGGGCTTCGAACAGGCGATGTTTATGGCGGCGCAGCCCGGCCATCACTATATCGCCACCGCCCCGCACTACTGTCACCACTACAATGAACTCCACCAGCGTAAGCTGATCGCCCTTCCGATCCCCATTGATGAGGAGCAGGCGGATAAATTGACCGTGCCCTTCACGCTGATCTGGCATAAACGGAACAGCCATAACCCCAAAATTCTCTGGCTGCGGGAGACCATCAAGGCGCTGTACGGTGCGAGCGATCCAATTTTTGCCTAAGAAAATGTAAAGTTCGGTCCTAAGGCTTCTCTTACTTCCATTTACTGATTAAAACAGGAGGCAAGTTAAGCGATAATCATGTAACCGTTTAACCGATTACGACCATTATCAAGGAGCGAAAAATGGCTACGCACTTTGCAAGAGGGATACTTACAGAAGGACGTCTCGTATCGGCAAGAATTTCTTCAGCCTGTCACCGTGAAGCACTCACACTTCCGGAGCATCGCAGGTCGCGGTTTTTAGCGTCCCGAGCGCTTCTCGCGGAACTGATGTTTATGCTGTACGGCACCAGCGAGCTGCCGGACATCATTACCCAGCCAGAAGGCCGCCCGGTCTTTGCGGACCCGGATCTCCCTCGTTTTTCCATTGCCTACACGGGCAATATCATTGGTGTCGCGCTGACCACCGAAGGGGACTGTGGCCTCGATATGGAGCTACAGCGCGCGACGCGCAGCTTCCACGGTGGTAACGCGCATGAAGACTATCCGCTCTCCAGCAATGAGAAGCTGTGGGTACGCAACCAGAACGATCCTATTGAAGCCAGAGCCCAGCTCATTACCCTGCGCCAGAGCATTCGCAAGCTCTGCGGATGCGCCTCAGACGACGCCAGCCTGCTGCAACTGTTGCCTGGCTCCGGACGTCTGCGCGCCACCCAGGCCACGCTGGTAGAAGCGCTCTGCGACGCGGAGGATGTGCTCATCTGGTCCATCGCGGTGACCCCCGCCATCGAACGCATGAAAATCTGGGAATTTGACAGTCAACAGGGATGGCGTAGCCTTCCTGATGTGCCCGAGCGCGCCAACGAGCCCGCTGCACGTCTGATGCGATTAACCAGTTTACCGGCAGAAAAAGCATTCACCCTTAGCTGATCCAATCAGGGTCATCATGATGAAACAGGAGTAATCATGTCTGATACGTTGAAAGTTGTTACGTTACTGGGAAGCCTGCGCAAAGGTTCATTTAACGGGATGGTAGCCCGCACGCTGCCACAGCTGGCACCTGCAGGTATGGAAATTAGCGCCCTGCCGTCTATTGGCGATATTCCGCTTTATGATGCTGACGTACAACAGGAAGAAGGGTTCCCGCAGAGCGTTGAGGCGCTGGCCGAACAGATCCGCCAGGCTGACGGCGTGGTCATCGTCACGCCAGAGTACAACTACTCTGTACCCGGTGGTCTGAAGAATGCCATCGACTGGCTGTCCCGTTTACCTGAGCAGCCGCTGTCAGGCAAACCGGTGCTGATCCAGACCAGTTCCATGGGCGCGATTGGCGGCGCGCGCTGCCAGTATCACCTGCGTCAGATCCTGGTCTTCCTCGATGCGATGGTGATGAACAAGCCGGAATTTATGGGCGGAGTGATACAGAACAAGGTCGACCCGCAAACGGGTGAGGTGGTGGATCTGAGCACGCGCGATCATCTGTCTGGCCAGCTGACGGAGTTCGGGGATTACATTAAGCGGGTTAAAGCCTGATAAAAAAGCCCGGTGGCGCTAGCGCTTACCGGGCCTACACTCGTCAGTAGGTCAGGTAAGCGAAGCGCCACCTGACACCACAAACCGCACCTTAGTGCGCGTCAATAAACACAATCTTCAGTACAAACAGCAGCGCCACAACGATGACGCACGGGCTGAGGTCGCGGAAGCGGCCGGTACCGATCTTCATTACGCAGTAAGAGATAAAGCCCAGCGCGATACCTTCGGTAATCGAGAAGCTGAACGGCATCATCACGGCGGTAATAAACGCCGGCACCGCTTCGGTTAAATCATCCCACTTCACGCGCGACAGGCTGGAGGTCATCAGCACACCCACGTAGATCAGCGCACCCGCTGCAGCGTACGGAGGCACCATGCCCGCCAGCGGCGAGAGGAAGATCACCAGCAGGAACAGAATACCCACGACCACCGCCGTCAGGCCGGTACGGCCGCCCACGGAGACGCCGGAAGAGGATTCAATGTAAGCGGTCACAGACGAGGTCCCGATAAATGAACCGGTCACAGAGGAGATACTGTCCACAAACAGCGCCTGCTTCATGCGCGGGAATTTGCCTTTCTCATCTGCCAGACCCGCTTTGTCAGTCACGCCGATCAGCGTACCGGAGGAGTCGAACAGGTTCACCAGCATGAAGGAGAAAATCACGCCCGCCAGGCCCAGGTTCAGGGAACCCGCCAGATCAACATGACCAACAACGGTAGAGACGCTCGGTGGCGCGGAAACGATGCCGTTATAGTGAACGTCGCCCAGCATCCAGCCCAGCAGCGTGGTCACCACGATGGAGACCAGCACCGCCGCATGAATATTGCGGGAAGCCAGGATGGCGATGATAAAGAAGCCCAGCACGCCCAGCAGCACGTTATGCGAGGTCAGGTGACCGATGCTCACCAGCGTATCCGGGTTCGCCACGATCACGCCGGCGTTTTTCAGCCCCATCATCCCGATAAACAGACCGATACCGCTGGTGATGCCCACGCGCAGGCTCACGGGAATGTTCGCAATCATCCAGTAACGCACGCGGAAAATGGTCAGCAGCAGCAGGCCAATCGCACCCCAGAAGATGGCGCCCATACCCACCTGCCACGGCAGCCCCATCGCCTGAACCACCACGAAGGCAAAGAACGCATTCAGACCCATCGCCGGGGCCAGCGCGACCGGCAGGTTAGCGAACACACCCATCAGAATGCTGCCGAGGGCCGCGATCAGACAGGTAGTCACGAAGACGGCGCTGGTATCCATGCCAGCAACGCCCAGAATTTGAGGGTTAACAAAAACGATATAGACCATCGTCAGGAAGGTGGTGAAACCGGCGATCACTTCGGTGCGTGCCGTCGTGCCGTGCTCGCGCAGTTTAAACACGCGCTCAAGCAGACCCTGACCAGATGTCTGGGTAGTGTGTTGTTGACTCATCATCAATTTCCGAACAAGGAGGGAAAATTCGTCGCTATCCTATACCAAAATGCGACAATAGTGGCGGTTACGTGATACTTTTTTCATTGAATTTGCTTATACGGCAACGATTGCGTTCCGGTGAACTGCCGTACGTAAACGTTAAACTGGTTAAAAGGGAAAGGCATGTCCGGAATTGAAGCGGTATTTTTCGACTGCGACGGTACGCTGGTCGACAGTGAGGTCATTTGTTCCCGTGCGTATGTGGCCATGTTCCAGGAATTTGGCATTACGCTGGAACTCGACGAGGTGTTTAAGCGCTTTAAGGGCGTGAAGCTCTACGAGATCATCGACATCATTAACGAAGAACACGGCGTCGTTCTGGATAAAGCGGCTCTGGAACCGGTGTATCGCGCCGAGGTTGCGCGCCTGTTCGATTCGGAGCTGGAGGTGATTCCGGGCGCAAACGCGCTGCTGGATGCCATGACGGTGCCGATCTGCGTGGTCTCCAACGGGCCGGTCAGCAAAATGCAGCACTCGCTCGGCAAGCTTGAGATGCTGCACCACTTCCCGGAAAAACTGTTCAGCGGCTACGATATCCAGCGCTGGAAGCCGGACCCGGCACTGATGTTCCATGCGGCAAAGGCGATGAACGTTAACGTAGAGCACTGCATTCTGGTGGATGACTCGTCTGCGGGCGCGCAGTCGGGGATTGATGCGGGAATGGAGGTGTTTTACTTCTGCGCCGACCCGCACAACAAGCCGATCGTTCATCCAAAAGTCACGACCTTCACCGATCTGGCGCAGCTACCCGCGCTGTGGAAGGCGCGCGGGTGGAATATTACGCGTTAAGCAGACCCTCCCGGCAGGGAGGGCGACAGGTTTATCTGAAGAGCTTTTGAACAAACTCAGCATAGGCCGGACGCCAGACGTCCATTTCGTGATTCAGACCGGGGTACATTTTATAGTCGAATTTGATGCCCTGCTTTTCCAGCTCCGCCTTCAGGCCGGCGATATCTTTGCCGGTCACCGAATCGCGCTCTCCCACGACGACGGTGAAATTATGCAGCTGCCGGTTAATGGCCTCCGGCTGCTTAAAGCGTGCGGCCACGCCTTCGTCAGGTACGGTTGTTGTGGTAACGCCGCTGAACGTTCCCAGCCAGCCGAATTTGTCCAGATGGTTCATACCGGAGACCAGCGCCTGATAACCGCCCTGTGACAGTCCCGCCAGTGCCCGGCCTGCCGCATCTTTACGCACGTTGAAGCGTGTATCCACCAGCGGAATAATCTCGCTCATCAGTTCACGGTCTGCGGCTTTCGCATTGAGCGGATAGAAAGACTTCCGTCGTTCTGCCGGTGGGAAGTTCTCGGGGATGGCCTCAGTGCTCTCCGTCTCGGTGTCGGGTACCACCACCAGCATCGGTTTGATTTTCCCTTCGGCCATCAGGTTATCCATGATTTGCGGCAGACGGCCCTGGTCGATGGCAGAGAGCCCGGTATCCCCAAAACCATGGTAGAAGTAGAGCACCGGTAAGGGTTCCCCTGTGCCGTTGTAGCCAGGGGGAGTCCATACATAGACGCGGCGCTCTGACTTGAGCGACGGCGAGTGCCAGGTCAAGGTCGTCAGATCGCCATGCGGTACAGGACGATCGTCGAGAATACTGCCCGGAACCAGAATCAGGCTGGTGTTCACCTGCCGCTGGGGTTTTTGATAGCGGCTTCCCGTGTCAACTGAACGGAAACCATCGATGTCGAAATAATATTCGTACAGATTCGGTGCCATCGGCTCGCTTTTCCATGACCAGACGCCATTTTTCTCTTTCGTCATATCATGGGAAACCTGGCTTTCAGGCATTGACCCCGTCACCACGGAGACTCGCGTTGCGCCGGGTGCAAACAGGCGAAACGTAATGCTTTTATCCGCATTAACCTGGGTCACATAGCGGCTGACCGGGGTAGTCTGGTCAGGTGTGACCGGCAACGGTGCGGCAATCACGTCTGCTCCAGTACCGATCCCGATGCTGATGGCCATCGCCAGGCACGCTAATGAATTTTTCATATCCCATCCTTTGCTGTTTTTTCGTCTCACGTTAGCGCGTTTCGAACGTCAGGCAACGGATGAAGGGGAAAATTGTGATTACACTAGAAATAACAACGCCGGTGAGTACCGGCGTTGTTATCAGATGACAGGATTACTCTTTCGGATCTTTACCCGCCAGCAGCTTGTCCAGCTCGTCGCCGCCCACGTGACGGAAGTCCTGACCCTTCACGAAGTAGAAAATGTATTCGCAAATATTCTGGCAGCGGTCACCGATACGCTCGATAGAACGCGCGCAGAACAGGGCCGTCAGCACGCTCGGGATCGTGCGGGAATCTTCCATCATGTAGGTCATCAGCTGGCGCACGATGCCTTCATACTCCTGATCGACCTTCTTGTCTTCACGGTAGATACGCACCGCTTCGTCCAGATCCATCCGCGCAAAGGCATCCAGCACGTCGTGCAGCATCTGCACGGTGTGGCGGCCCAGTGACTCCAGGCTGACCAGCAGCGGCTGGTGCTGCTGTGAGAACTTCTCCAGCGCGGTGCGGCAGATTTTATCCGCAACGTCACCAATACGTTCCAGCTCGGCGATGGTTTTGATGATCGCCATCACCAGACGCAGGTCGCTCGCCGTCGGCTGACGTTTCGCGATAATGCGCACGCAGGCTTCGTCGATAGCCACTTCCATCATGTTGACGTTTTTATCGCCTTCAATGACGCGCTTCGCCAGCTCGCTGTCCTGGTTGTGCATCGCCGTAATCGCATCAGAAAGCTGCTGCTCGACCATGCCGCCCATGGTCATCACCTGGGTGCGAATGCTTTCCAGCTCTGCGTTGAACTGGCCGGAAATGTGTTTATTAAGATTGAGGTTGTCCATGGTTTCTCCACATGCACTAAGGCAAATCAACCGTAGCGGCCAGTAATATAATCTTCGGTTTGTTTCTTCGCGGGCTTAGTGAACAGATCGTCCGTGTTACTGAACTCAATCAATTCACCCAGGTACATAAACGCCGTGTGATCGGAGCAACGCGCAGCCTGCTGCATGTTGTGGGTCACGATAACCACGGTGTAATCCTGCTTCAGCTCGGTGATCAGTTCTTCAATACGACCGGTTGAAATCGGGTCCAGCGCTGAACACGGCTCATCCAGCAGCAACACTTCCGGGCGGATCGCAATACCGCGCGCAATGCACAGACGCTGCTGCTGACCACCGGAGAGAGAGTACCCGCTCTGGTGCAACTTATCTTTGGTTTCGTTCCATAATGCGGCCTTGGTCAAAGCCCACTGCACGCGCTCATCCATATCGGCACGGGAGAGCTTTTCAAACAGGCGAACGCCAAAGGCGATGTTGTCATAAATGGACATCGGGAACGGCGTGGGTTTCTGGAACACCATCCCCACTTTCGCGCGCAGCAGGGCGATATCCTGAGCCTGGGTCAGAATGTTTTCGCCGTCGAGGATGATTTCCCCTTCAGCGCGCTGCTCCGGATAGAGCGAATACATTTTGTTAAAGGTACGCAGCAGCGTGGATTTCCCACAGCCGGACGGACCGATAAATGCCGTGACCTGGTTCTTCGCGATATCCAGGTTGATGTTCTTCAGGGCATGGAATTTGCCGTAGTAGAAGTTCAAATCACGAACCTGAATCTTACCCGGGGCAGTATCAACCATACTCATTGACTCATTTCCTCATTCGGCGCCGCGAGCTGCCGCGCCGTAAAAAATTAACCGTGTTTCTTCTTCGCGAAAATGACGCGCGCCAGAATGTTCAGCAACAGTACGCAAAGGGTAATGATCAGCACCCCGGCCCAGGCCAGCTGCTGCCATTCCGCGAAGGGGCTCATCGCAAATTTAAAGATCGTCACCGGCAGGTTGGCGATCGGCTGCATCATGTCCGTGCTCCAGAACTGGTTGGAGAGGGACGTAAACAGCAGCGGCGCCGTTTCACCCGCAATACGCGCCACCGCCAGCAGGATACCGGTCATGATCCCGGAGACCGACGCCTTCAGCGTAATCGCAGAGATCATCTTCCATTTTGGCGTACCCAGCGCGTAAGCCGCTTCACGCAGGCTGTCCGGCACCAGTTTTAGCATGTTCTCGGTGGTTCGAATCACAATCGGCACCTGCAGCAGCGCCAGCGCAATCACACCCGCCCAGCCGGAGAAGTGTTCCATCTGCGCCACCACGACGGTGTAAACGAACAGACCCACGACGATAGACGGGGCTGACAGCAAAATGTCGTTAATGAAACGAATCACTTCCGCCAGCAAGGATTTACGACCGTATTCTGCCAGGTAGATGCCCGCCATGATGCCCAGCGGCGTGCCGAAGACCGTGGCCCAGAGGATCAGCAATCCGCTGCCCGCCAGGGCATTCGCCAGGCCACCACCCGCCGTGTTCGGCGGCGGCGTCATTTCGGTGAACAGCGAGAGTGACATTCCGTCAATCCCGCGAACGACCGTTGAGAAGAGGATCCAGACAAGCCAGAACAGACCGAATGCCATCGTCGCCATAGAGAGCGTCAGGGCAATGCGGTTTTTCATGCGGCGTCTGGCCTGCATTTTGCGGCGGGATTCCGCCAGTTCAGCAGTAGCTTGCATTTCGAGAGTGGCCATTAGCGTGCTCCCTCATTTTTAGCGAGACGCATAATCATCAGCTTGGAAATCGCCAGAACAATGAAGGTAATAACGAACAGAATCAGACCCAGCTCCATCAGCGCCGCAACGTGCAGGCCGGATTCCGCTTCCGCAAATTCGTTTGCCAGTGCAGAGGTAATACTGTTACCCGGCATATAAAGCGACGCGCTGTCGAGCTGATAGGTGTTACCGATGATGAAGGTGACCGCCATGGTTTCACCCAGTGCACGACCCAGGCCCAGCATCACGCCCCCGATCACCCCATTTTTGGTGAACGGAAGAACAATGCGCCAGATCACTTCCCAGGTGGTGCAGCCGATGCCGTAGGCCGACTCTTTCATCATCACCGGCGTTTGTTCGAAGACATCGCGCATGACCGCCGCAATGTACGGAATAATCATGATGGCGAGGATCACACCCGCCGCCAGAATGCCGATACCAAAAGCCGGGCCAGAGAACAGGGCCCCCACAAACGGAATGGCAGAGAGGACGTTACCCACCGGTTCCTGGAAGTACGTGGCAAACAGCGGCGCAAAGATAAACAGACCCCACATGCCGTAGACGATACTTGGGATGGCCGCCAGCAGTTCGATGGCGATACCCAATGGGCGACGCAGCCAGCCCGGCGCGAGCTCCGTCAGGAACAGGGCGATACCGAAACTTACCGGAACCGCAATCAGCAGGGCGATGAACGAGGTCACCAGCGTGCCGTAAATCGGCACCAGTGCACCGTAGATATCGTTCGGCGCATCCCACTCTTTACTCCACAGGAAGGAGAAACCGAATTTCTGGATGCTCGGCCAGGAGGAGAAAATCAGAGACACGATAATGCCGCCCAGTAGCAATAGCACAATCAGCGCAGCCAGTTTGACCAGCGCGCTGAAAATCATGTCACCTTTTTTACCCGGAGGGTTAAATGCAGGCTTGGTTGCAGCCATAAATTACTCTTCTGTTTGAGACGTTTTTACGAATATGCCCGGTGGCGCTGACGCTTACCGGGCCTACAGAGTAAACCGTAGGGCGGGTAAGCGCAGCGCCACCCGCCATCTTCGTTAAATATATCCTGTTAGTACAGCGCTTTACCGCTGCTGTCTTTCACGTTGGTTTTCCATGCAGCGCGAATCTGCTCAACCACGTTGTCTGGCAGGGTGGCGTAATCCAGAGCGTTAGCCTGTTTGCCGCCGTTTTTGTATGCCCAGTCGAAGAACTTCAGCACTTCAGCGCCCTGTTCAGGTTTCTTCTGCTCTTTGTGCACCAGGATGAAGGTGGTAGAGGTGATTGGCCACGCCCCTTCGCCCTTCTGGTTAGTCAGATCCTGCGCGAAGGATTTGCTCCAGTCAGCGCCTTTGGCGGCGTTAGCAAAGTTCTCTTCGGTCGGGCTAACCGGTTTGCCGTCGGCAGACACCAGTTTGGTGTAGGACAGGTTGTTCTGCTTCGCGTACGCATACTCTACGTAGCCGATGGAGCCAGGCAGACGCTGTACGAACGCGGCGATACCGTCATTACCTTTACCGCCCAGACCGGTAGGCCAGTTAACGGTAGAGCCGGAGCCGACTTTAGATTTCCACTCTTCGTTCACTTTCGCCAGGTAGCTGGTGAACACGAAAGAGGTACCGGAACCATCCGCGCGGCGAACCACGGCGATGTTCTGAGAAGGCAGCTTCAGGCCTGGGTTGAGTTTGGCGATCGCTTCGTCATCCCATTTTTTGATTTTGCCCAAGTAGATGTCACCCAGGGTTTTGCCGTCCAGCACCAACTCACCCGACTTCACGCCCGGCAGGTTGATCGCCAGCACCACGCCACCTATCACGGTAGGGAACTGGAACAGGCCTTCCTGAGCCAGTTTGTCATCAGACAGCGGAGCATCTGATGCGCCGAAATCAACCGTGTTCGCGGTAATTTGTTTTACGCCACCGGAGGAGCCGATACCCTGATAGTTAACCTTGTTACCGGTTTCTTTCTGGTAGGTATCCGCCCATTTGGCATACACCGGCGCAGGGAAGGTTGCACCAGCGCCAGTCAGGCTTGCTTCTGCAAATACAGAGAACGCGCTCAGAGATAAGGTCGCGGCGACAACAGTTGCGACAGTGGTACGCATAACTTTCATAATGTCTCCTGCAAGATTTTCGTAAATCGTTGTTTAGTGGCTACGATGAGCAAAATAGGACAAACAGGTGACAGATAAATGTACGAATTATGACAGTTTTATGACAATGAAAATTTAACTTAAAATTAAACAAAACAAAGCTTAATTTTCATCGAGTTAGCCACTTTTATGACAGGTTGTTTTCAGAAATATTTTCTTTATGTGACACTGAAAAAAGTAGCTGAAGATGACAAATTGTCATTATTAAAAATGAGAAAGGATTGATGAAAAACAAACCAGGCAGGATAAAAAAGCTCCACCCGAAGGTGGAGCCTGAAGGGTTTATTCTACAGTGACCGATTTCGCCAGGTTACGCGGCTGGTCAACGTCGGTGCCTTTGATCAGCGCCACGTGATAGGCCAGCAGCTGCAGCGGAACGGTGTAGAAGATCGGCGCAATCACCTCTTCCACATGCGGCATCTCGATGATGTGCATGTTGTCGCTGCTGGCGAAACCGGCATCTTTATCAGCAAAGACGTACAGCACGCCGCCACGGGCGCGGACTTCTTCGATGTTGGACTTCAGTTTTTCCAGCAGTTCGTTGTTCGGTGCCACGACGATAACCGGCATATCCGCGTCAATCAGCGCCAACGGACCGTGTTTCAGCTCGCCTGCCGCATAGGCTTCAGCGTGAATGTAAGAGATCTCTTTCAGCTTCAGCGCGCCTTCCAGCGCAATCGGATACTGATCGCCACGGCCCAGGAACAGGGCGTGATGTTTGTCAGAGAAATCTTCCGCCAGAGCTTCAATGCGTTTGTCCTGAGACAGCATCTGCTCAATACGGCTCGGCAGCGCCTGCAGACCGTGAACGATGTCATGCTCAACAGAGGCATCTTCACCTTTCAGACGCGCCAGTTTCGCCACCAGCATCAGCAGAACCGTCAGCTGAGTGGTAAACGCCTTGGTGGAGGCCACGCCGATTTCGGTACCCGCTTTGGTCATCAGCGCCAGATCGGATTCACGCACCAGCGATGAGCCCGGGACGTTACAGATGGCCAGAGAACCCAGATAACCCAGCTCTTTAGAGAGACGCAGCGCCGCCAGGGTATCTGCCGTTTCACCTGACTGGGAAAGGGTGATCATCAGGCTGTTACGACGTACGGCAGATTTGCGATAGCGGAACTCAGACGCAATTTCTACGTCGCACGGCACGCCCGCCAGAGATTCAAACCAGTAGCGAGAGACCATACCGGAGTTGTAGGAGGTGCCGCAGGCCACGATCTGAATATGCTCAACCTTGCTGAGCAGTTCGTTCGCGTTTGCGCCCAGCTCGCTCAGATCCACTTCACCATGGCTGATGCGCCCGGTCAGGGTGTTTTTGATGGCGTTTGGCTGCTCGTAAATCTCTTTCTGCATGTAGTGACGGTAAGCGCCTTTGTCGCCCGCGTCGTACTGCAGATTCGATTCGATCTCCTGACGTTTCACCTGCTCGCCTTTGGTATCGAACACGGTCACGCTGCGGCGAGTCACTTCGGCGATATCCCCCTCTTCGAGGAAGATAAAGCGACGGGTGACCGGTAGAAGTGCCAGCTGATCGGAAGCGATAAAGTTTTCACCCATGCCCAGGCCGATAACCATCGGGCTACCGGAACGCGCGGCCAGAAGCGTGGACGGGTCGCGGGAATCCATGATCACCGTACCGTACGCACCGCGCAGCTGAGGAATAGCGCGCAGCACCGCATCACGCAGCGTACCGCCCTGCTCAAGTTCCCAGTGCACCAGGTGAGCAATCACTTCGGTGTCAGTTTCAGAGACGAAGGTGTAGCCGCGCGCTTTCAGTGCTTCACGCAGCGGTTCGTGGTTTTCGATAATGCCATTGTGCACGACCACGATGTGTTCAGACACATGCGGGTGCGCGTTGCCTTCAGACGGTTCGCCGTGCGTCGCCCAGCGGGTGTGCGCAATACCGGTTCCCCCGTGCAGCGGATGTTCTTCCGCGGCCTGGGCCAGCATCTGCACTTTACCTAGACGGCGCAAACGGGTCATATGACCTTCTGCATCGACAACAGCCAGACCGGCAGAGTCGTAACCACGGTATTCCAGACGACGTAAACCTTCGAGAAGGATTTCAGCAATATCACGCTGCGCAACTGCGCCAACAATTCCACACATAATTTTAGATTCCGAATTTAGGCATAATGCCTGCGTTGTCGCTGACCTGTATTTGCCCTTTCCGGGCGCCCCGAGCCTTGTAGAGAGTGGGGTTATTTTTATGGGTACTGCTTGTGGGGGGAGATATATGTTTATCTCCTCACCCGGGTTTGCCTGATGACGGCTACGCCTTATCAGGCCTACTCAATCTTAGGGCGGGTAAGCGTAGCGCCACCCGCCTTGTTGTTACTTCTTCTTCACAGGACGTTTCCAGCCCTGCTTGTGCACCTGCGGCACACGGCTTAATACCAGTTCGTTATCGGCGATATCGCGCGTAACGGTTGTCCCGGCGGCAATCGTTACGCCGTTACCCACGGTAACAGGCGCCACCAGCTGGGTGTCGGAACCGACAAACACATCATCACCGATGATGGTTTTAAACTTATTGGCGCCGTCATAGTTACAGGTGATTGTGCCTGCGCCAATGTTGACGTTGTCACCAATTTCCGCGTCGCCCAGATAGGTTAAATGACCGGCTTTTGAGCCTTTACCCAGACGCGCTTTTTTCATCTCAACGAAGTTTCCAACATGTGAGCCTTCCAGCAGCTCAGCGCCCGGGCGCAAACGCGCAAACGGGCCGATGGTACAGGCCACATCCAGACGGGCATTTTCCACCACGCTGTACGGGCTGATTTCACAGTCGTCACCAATGACGCTGTTTTTGATCACGCAGCCAGCGCCAATTTTGACGCGGTTGCCCAGCGTCACGTTACCTTCGAGGATAACGTTAGTATCAATTTCAACGTCGCGCCCGTGCGCTAACGTTCCACGCAGATCGAAACGCGCCGGATCGCGCAGCATCACGCCAGCCAGAAGGAGTTTCTCGGCCTGTTCGGACTGATAAACGCGCTCAAGACGGGAGAGTTGAAGGCGGTTGTTCACCCCTTCGGTTTCGCTGATGCGCGCCGGATGGACCGCCGCAATCTCGCGCCCTTCCTGGTATGCCATCGCAATAATGTCTGTGATGTAGTATTCACCCTGCGCGTTATTGTTATTGAGCTTCGACAGCCAGCGCTTCATATCCGCACCATTGGCAATCAGGATACCGGTGTTGATCTCCTGAATCTGACGCTGCGCCTCGCTGGCATCTTTATGCTCAACAATACCCGTAACGTTGCCGTTTTCACGGGTGATACGGCCATAACCGGTTGGATCGTCCAGCACGACGGTTAATAAACCGATGCCGCCCTGCGGTTTGGCTTCACGCAGGCGAGTCAGCGTTTCAACGGAGATCAGCGGGACATCGCCGTAGAGCATCAAAATGTCTTCGTCATCCGCAAAGAAGGGCGCTGCCTGCTGCATGGCATGGCCTGTACCCAACTGTTCAGCCTGAAGCACCCAGTTGAGCTTGTCGTCGCTCAGCGTCTTTTTAAGCAGATCGCCGCCGTGGCCGTAGACCAGGTGGACCTGACTGGCGCCCAATTCATTCGCTGCATCAATGACGTGCTGCACCATTGGCTTTCCTGCAAGCGTGTGAAGCACTTTAGGCAGGTCGGAATACATGCGGGTCCCTTTGCCTGCGGCAAGGATCACCACGCTCATCGCACTGTTTGACATACGCATCCTGACGGTAGTTTGAGTGAGAAGTAAAAACGTTTGATGCTTAAAATTCTACATCTTTTTCATCATGAATTAAGGCCGAAAAAAAAAGCCAGCCTGGTATCCAGACTGGCTTTTGTGCTTTTCAAGCCGGTGTTACATCGCTTTTTTGGTCAACTCGATAACGCGCAGTTTCGCGATCGCTTTGGCCAGCTCCGCAGACGCCTGAGCGTAATCCACGTCACCATGAGAGCTGCTAATGTGCTCTTCAGCCTTACGCTTCGACTCCAGGGCTCGCGCTTCGTCGAGATCCTGGCCACGAATAGCGGTATCGGCCAGAACGGTCACACTACCAGGCTGCACTTCAAGAATGCCGCCGGACAGATAGATAAACTCTTCGTGACCGAACTGTTTAACGATGCGGATCATACCAGGCTTAATGGCGGTGAGCAGCGGTGCGTGACCCGGGAAAATACCCAGCTCACCTTCACTACCCGTTACCTGGATTTTCTCGACCAGACCAGAGAACATTTGTTGCTCTGCGCTGACGACGTCCAGGTGGTAAGTCATTGCCATATCACCCTCCGATTAAGGCGTTAAAGTTTTTTGGCTTTTTCCACAGCTTCTTCGATGGAACCAACCATGTAGAACGCCTGCTCTGGCAGGTGATCGTATTCGCCTTCCATGATGCCTTTAAAGCCACGGATGGTGTCTTTCAGGGAAACGTATTTACCCGGAGAACCGGTGAATACTTCCGCAACGAAGAACGGCTGGGACAGGAAGCGCTGGATCTTACGCGCACGTGCTACCACCAGTTTGTCTTCTTCAGACAGTTCATCCATACCCAGGATGGCGATGATGTCTTTCAGTTCCTGGTAACGCTGCAGCAGGGACTGTACGCCACGCGCGGTGTCGTAGTGTTCCTGACCAACAACCAGTGGATCCAGCTGACGGCTGGTGGAGTCCAGCGGGTCAACGGCTGGGTAGATACCCAGAGACGCGATCTGACGGCTCAGTACCACGGTTGCATCTAAGTGCGCAAAGGTGGTGGCTGGTGATGGGTCAGTCAAGTCATCCGCAGGTACGTATACCGCCTGAACGGAGGTGATAGAACCGGTTTTGGTAGAGGTGATACGTTCCTGAAGAACACCCATCTCTTCCGCCAGCGTTGGCTGATAACCTACCGCTGAAGGCATACGACCCAGCAGTGCAGATACTTCAGTACCGGCCAGGGTGTAACGATAGATGTTATCAACGAACAGCAGAACGTCACGGCCTTCGTCACGGAACTTCTCAGCCATCGTCAGGCCGGTCAGCGCAACGCGCAGACGGTTTCCAGGTGGCTCGTTCATCTGGCCGTAAACCAGGGATACTTTGTCCAGAACGTTGGAGTCGGTCATTTCGTGGTAGAAGTCGTTACCCTCACGAGTACGTTCACCTACGCCCGCAAACACAGAGTAACCGGAGTGCTCGATCGCGATGTTACGGATCAGCTCCATCATGTTTACGGTTTTACCTACACCCGCACCACCGAACAGACCCACTTTACCGCCCTTCGCAAACGGACACATCAGGTCGATAACTTTGATACCGGTTTCCAGCAGTTCCTGAGAGCTGGACAGCTCTTCGTAGGAAGGTGCCGCGCGGTGGATAGCCCAACGCTCTTCTTCACCGATGTCGCCTTTCATGTCGATTGGCTGACCCAATACGTTCATGATACGACCCAGTGTTGCTTTACCTACCGGGACTTCGATCGGGTGCTCAAGGTCTTTTACTTCCAGACCACGACGCAGACCGTCGGAAGAACCCATCGCGATGGTACGCACGATACCGCCGCCGAGCTGCTGCTGAACTTCCAGCACCAGGCTCTCGTTACCATTCTGTACCTCAAGCGCGTCGTACACGCGTGGTACGGCGTCCTGAGGGAACTCGACGTCCACCACGGCGCCGATTACCTGGACAATCTTTCCAGTAGCCATCTTGAATCCTCTACGTAATTCGTAAACCTGGTTAAACCGCGGCGGCCCCCGAGACGATCTCGGTGAGTTCCTGAGTAATGCTGGCCTGACGAGCTTTGTTGTAAACCAACTGCAGCTCTTTAATCAGGCTGCCGCCATTATCGGTCGCGGCTTTCATCGCCACCATTCGTGCGGCCTGCTCGCTGGCCAGGTTTTCTACAACGCCCTGATAAACCTGAGATTCAACGTAACGACGCAGCAGGGTATCCAGCAGCGGTTTCGGATCGGGTTCATACAGGTAATCCCAGGCTTTTTGCTTCAGCTCGTCATCTTCTGATGCCGGTAACGGCAGCATCTGAGTGAGCGTTGGAACCTGAGACATGGTGTTAATGAATTTGTTGCTGACAACGTACAGTCTGTCCAGACGGCCTTCATCATAGGCCTGCAACATCACTTTAACCGGGCCGATCAGTTCGGACAGGGACGGGTTATCACCCATACCGGTCACCTGAGCGACAATGTTGCCACCAACGGAGTTAAAGAAAGAGACGCCTTTAGAGCCGATCATTGCGATATCGCACTGAACGCCTTTTTCAGACCATGCTTTCATATCCGCCAGCAGTTTTTTGAACAGGT
This sequence comes from Enterobacter sp. SST3, assembly GCF_000286655.1. NCBI lineage: Bacteria > Pseudomonadati > Pseudomonadota > Gammaproteobacteria > Enterobacterales > Enterobacteriaceae > Enterobacter > Enterobacter sp. SST3. The sequence goes on from NZ_ALNS01000008.1 coordinate 102,663, forward strand.
TAATGTTCAAGCCGCCACACAGACCACGGTCGGTCGACACCACCAGGTAGCCCACGCGCTTAACGTCGCGTTCTTCCAGGTAAGGGTGCTTATATTCCAGATTACCGTTTGCAAGGTGACCAATCACTTTGCGCATGGTTTCTGCATAAGGACGGCTGGCCGCCATGCGATCCTGCGATTTACGCATTTTGGAAGCGGCGACCATCTCCATCGCTTTAGTGATCTTTTGCGTGTTCTGGACGCTTGCGATCTTACTACGTATCTCTTTTGCGCCGGCCATGAGCTTCTCCTCAATGCCAGGCGGCTTGTCCTGAGACAAGCCGCCGGACGATTACCAGGATTGGGTTGCTTTGAAGGAATCGAGGATAGCTTTCAGCTTGCCTTCGATTTCGTCGTTATAGCCACCGGTCTGGTTGATCTCTTGCATCAGCGGAGCGTGATCACGGTCGACGTAAGCCAGCAGAGCGGCTTCGAAGCTACCGATTTTCGCCAGTTCCACATCTTCGAGGTAACCGCGTTCAGCCGCGAACAGTACCAGGCCCTGCTGAGCAACAGACATTGGTGCGTACTGTTTCTGCTTCAGCAGCTCGGTCACTTTCTGACCGTGGCTCAGCTGTTTACGGGTTGCTTCGTCCAGATCGGATGCGAACTGAGAGAACGCAGCCAGTTCGCGATACTGTGCCAGCGCGGTACGGATACCACCGGACAGTTTCTTGATGATCTTGGTCTGAGCAGCACCACCCACACGGGATACGGAGATACCCGGGTTAACCGCCGGACGAATACCGGAGTTAAACAGGTTGGTTTCCAGGAAGATCTGACCATCGGTAATGGAGATTACGTTGGTCGGAACGAACGCAGAAACGTCACCCGCCTGGGTTTCAATGATCGGCAGCGCGGTCAGAGAGCCCGTTTTACCCTTCACTTCACCTTTGGTGAAGTTCTCGACGTATTCCGCGTTAACGCGGGAAGCACGCTCCAGCAGACGAGAGTGGAGGTAGAATACGTCGCCAGGGAACGCTTCACGTCCAGGTGGACGACGGAGCAGCAGGGAAACCTGACGATAAGCAACAGCCTGTTTAGACAGGTCATCGTATACGATCAGCGCATCTTCACCGCGGTCACGGAAGTATTCGCCCATTGCGCAACCGGCGTATGGTGCCAGGTATTGCAGTGCAGCAGATTCAGACGCGGTCGCCACCACAACGATGGTGTTAGACAGTGCGCCGTGCTCTTCCAGTTTACGAACCACGTTAGAAATGGTGGACGCTTTCTGGCCGATAGCCACGTACACACATTTGATGCCGGAGTCACGCTGGTTGATGATGGCGTCGATTGCCATCGCGGTTTTACCGGTCTGACGGTCACCGATGATCAGTTCACGCTGACCACGACCGATTGGGATCATGGCATCAACGGACTTATAACCTGTCTGAACAGGCTGATCTACGGACTGACGGTCGATAACGCCCGGTGCGATAACTTCGATTGGGGAGAAGCCATCGTGCTCAACCGGACCTTTACCGTCGATTGGCGCACCCAGGGTGTTAACAACGCGACCCAGCAGGCCACGGCCAACCGGCACTTCCAGAATACGGCCAGTACACTTAACCTTCATGCCTTCGGCGAGGTCAGCGTATGGACCCATCACAACGGCACCTACGGAGTCGCGCTCCAGGTTCAGTGCGATAGCGTAACGGTTACCCGGCAGGGAAATCATCTCACCCTGCATACAATCGGCCAGGCCGTGGATGCGGATAACACCGTCACTTACAGAAACAATAGTACCTTCGTTGTGAGCTTCACTCACAACATTGAACTGAGCAATGCGCTGCTTGATCAGTTCGCTGATTTCGGTGGAATTCAGTTGCATGCTCCAGTCCCCTTAAGACTGCAAGACGTCTGCAAGGCGCTCAAGACGGCCGCGTACGCTGCCATCAATGACCATATCACCCGAGCGGATGATTACGCCTGCCATTACAGACTTATCGATTTTGCAATTCAGCTTAACTTTGCGTGACAGACGTTTTTCCATCGCGGCGGTGATTTTCGCAAGCTGTTCGTCACTCAGTTCAGTCGCAGAAGTCACTTCGACTTCAGCGGTAGCTTCACTAAGGGCACGTAAGTGCTCAAACTGCTCGAGAACATCCGGGAGCACACGGAGACGACCATTCTCTGCCATCACCTTAATCAGGTTCTGGCCGTTGGCATCCAGTTGCTCTCCGCACACGGCGATAAACGACGCGGCGAGGGTTTCAGGTGCTAACGCACCGGAAAGCAACTCGGCCATTTGTTCGTTTTTCGTCACCTCAGCGGCAAACGCCAGCATATTCTGCCAGCGATCGACATTTTGGTGTTCGATAGCAAAGTCAAAAGCTGCTTTGGCGTAGGGGCGAGCTACCGTAACAAATTCAGACATCAGCCCCTCCCTCCTTACAGTTCAGCGACAAGTTTGTCCACGATGTCGCTGTTAGCAGCTTCATCCACGGAACGTTCGATGATCTTCTCGGCGCCAGCAACAGCCAGAATCGCAACCTGCTTACGCAGTTCTTCACGAGCACGTTTACGCTCAGCTTCAATTTCAGCCTGAGCCTGTGTCACGATCTTAGTACGTTCCTGTTCTGCTTCAGCTTTCGCTTCGTCCAGGATCTGCGAACGGCGTTTGTTAGCCTGTTCGATGATAACCTGAGCTTCCGCTTTCGCTTTTTTCAGCTGGTCTGTCGCGTTGGCCTGTGCAAGGTCCAAATCTTTCTTAGCGCGTTCTGCAGAAGCCAGACCGTCAGCAATTTCTTTCTGACGTTTTTCGATGGCTGCCATTAAAGGCGGCCATACATACTTCATGCAGAACCAGACAAAGAGAATAAACGCGATGGCCTGGCCGAGGATTGTTGCGTTCATGTTCACAGCACAATACCTCTTTAATATCTGTGGCTTAGGGTTTTAAAACTACTACTACGCGACAGCAAACATCACGTACAGACCCAGACCTACAGCGATCATTGGGATAGCATCCACCAGACCCATAACGATAAAGAACTGAGTACGCAGCAGAGGAATCAGATCAGGTTGACGCGCAGCGCCTTCCAGGAATTTGCCCCCGAGGATGCCGATACCGATCGCAGCACCGATAGCCGCCAGACCCATCATCACAGCGGCAGCCATGTACAGCAGATCCATATTCAGGTTTTCCATGACAGTCTCCAGTTTGTTTCAATTAAAACGTAGTAGTGTTGGTAAAAAATCAGTGCTCTTCAGACGCCATCGACAGATAGACGATCGTCAGAACCATGAAGATAAAGGCTTGCAGCGTAATGATCAGGATGTGGAAAATGGCCCACGGCACATTCAGAACCCACTGTGACCACCACGGCAGAAGACCCGCGATCAGAATGAAAATCAGCTCACCCGCATACATGTTGCCGAACAGTCGCAGACCCAGTGAAACAGGTTTGGACAGCAGGCTAACGCCTTCCAGGATCAGGTTGACCGGAATAAACGCCCAGTGGTTGAACGGCTGCAAGGTAAGCTCTTTCACAAAGCCGCTTACGCCTTTCATTTTGATGCTGTAGAAAAGAATCAGGATAAACACGCCCAGCGCCATCGACAGGGTGATGTTCACGTCCGCAGACGGTACAACACGCAGTGCAGGCAGGCCGAAGATGTGCTCGCCAATAAACGGCAGCAGATCGATTGGCAGCAGGTCCATCAGGTTCATCAGGAAGACCCAAACGAACACGGTCAGCGCCAGCGGAGCAATCAGCTTGCTCTTGCCATGGTACATGTCTTTGACGCTACCATGGACGAAGCCGATGATCATTTCGATGAAGGTCTGGAATTTCCCTGGTACACCGCTGGTCGCTCGTTTAGCAACACCGCGGAACATGGCCAGGAACAGAAGACCCAAAACCACCGAGAAGAACATGGAGTCGATGTTGATCGTCCAGAAGGTGGCCGGGGGGTTATGTGGATCCACCAGCGAGAATGTACGCAGGTCCAGCTGAAGGTTATTCAGATGGTGACCTATGTAATCCTGCGGCGTCATATTTTCTGAAGCCATGATGCCTTTTACCCTTTGTTATTGATTACAGCTGGAGCCAGAACTTGTACCACCAGCACCAAAACCCACGTTGCTATCAGCGGCATGAAGACCACTTTCAAAACCGCCAGCGCCATCACCAGTAGAGCAAAGGTCAGCAACACCTTACACACTTCGCCGAGGGCGAAGGACCAGGCCACGCGGCCTTTGGCAGGTGTATGCGCCTGATGACGCCAGGCAAAAATCATAAACAACACGTTTGGCAGCACAACCGCCAAACCCCCGCACACGGCGGAGATGCCCCAGAAGGGGTCTTTGAGGCTAAACAGCAGTCCACTTGCTATCACAGCCAGAAACTGAATGAACAGAAGCTTACGAGCAACGTTTCTACTCAAGAGCGACACAGACATCACGTTTTTACTCCTGCTCCCTTCGAGGTATGCCGCGTGTCGTATAAAACGTCCTTTAAGGCTCAGAGTCAAGCATCAAAAAGCGGTCAAATTATACGGTGCGCACCCGTGATTTCAAACATTAAGTAGCGAAAAGGTGAATAAATGTTTAAATATTTTTCCCCACCGCTATTTTTTAACTTTCGCTGAAAGCGTCAACCTTCGACCAAAACTGCAAACAGCGCGAAAACGTTGTCGATAAAGCGTGCACGAGATCACAAAACACACATTTGCGATAAGGTTGTATTTATCAAAGGCGCAAATCGCAGAAATTTATCTTTATGAAATTAAACGCAAAATGTCGCAACTATTTTCAAAACAGCCCAGTACACAATAAAAACCTTTTATTGACATTCTTAATAAATAATTAACATTGCGTTCTGGTTACTGCCTTCCACTTTTAGCAGACTTATATTTTCAAGGATGACTATCTTCTCGGTGAATAACGATTGCTTCGTTAACCGGAAGAAAAACCTTAGTGAAGCAGAGGTTAAAAGCTCCTCGGTAAATCCCCGGTAGTTGTGCTGTTTTTTAACATGATAAGAACAGCACGAATTCCACATTTTTTATTAACTTTTTAAAAATTGTTTGGCTTAATTATCACCAGGTGACGTTCGCCTTCGAGCTGAGGAATCTGTAATTTCTCAATAGACTCGACAGCAAAACCGTCCGGAAGCTGTTCAATCTCATCGCCTGGCAACTGCCCTTTCAGTGCATAAAAGCGGCCATTCTCCGCAGGTAAGTGCTTGCACCAGCTCACCATATCGTTGAGCGACGCAAATGCGCGGCTGATAACCCCGTCAAACGGCGGCTCTGCCGGGAACTCCTCTACCCTGCTCTGCACGGGCGTGATGTTTTCAAGCTTCAGCTCATGCTGTACCTGGCGTAAAAAGCGCACGCGTTTGCCAAGACTATCCAGCAGCGTGAAATGGCTCTCAGGGCGAACAATCGACAGCGGAATACCCGGCAGACCAGGGCCCGTCCCCACGTCGATAAAGCGTTCACCTTTCAGCCAGGGAGCAACCACGATGCTGTCGAGAATGTGGCGAACGAGCATCTCGTTGGGGTCGCGAACAGACGTCAGGTTGTACGCTTTGTTCCATTTGTTCAGCATATCGACATAGGCCACCAGCTGATTTTTCTGGTGATCGGTGAGCGAAATACCTGCCTGATCCAGCAGACGAGAGAGTTTGTTGAGCACAGTGAATACCTGTTGAGAGTTTTTTTGCCCGGTGGCGCTGCCGCTTACCGGGCCTACGAATAAGTAGGGCGGGTCAGCGAAGCACCACCCGCCAAAAGCAATGTCAATTACGCGCTACGGCGCAACATGCCCTGCTTTTTCAGCCACACCAGCAGGATCGAAATCGCCGCCGGGGTAACGCCCGAGATGCGGGATGCCTGACCGATCGACACCGGTTTGTGATCGTTCAGCTTGGCGATCACTTCGTTGGAAAGGCCCGTCACCTGGCGGTAGTCCAGCATTTCCGGCAGCAGCGTGTTTTCGTTACGCTGCTGTTTTTCGATCTCATCCTGCTGACGGGCGATGTAACCTTCGTACTTCACCTGGATCTCGACCTGCTCTGCCGCTTCAGCGTCTTCCAGACCCGGCGCGAACGCGGTCAGTTTGACCAGGTTCTCGTAGGTGACTTCTGGACGGCGCAGCAGATCTTCACCGCTGGCTTCGCGCGACAGCGGCGCGGTTAAGTGAGCGTTCACTTCAGCAGCGGTTTCCGCCTGCGGATTCACCCATGTGGTTTTCAGACGCTGACGTTCCTGCTCAATGCGCTCCAGCTTCTCGTTGAAGCGCGCCCAGCGCTCGTCATCGACCAGACCCAGCTCGCGGCCCATTTCGGTCAGACGCAGGTCGGCGTTATCTTCACGCAGCATCAGGCGATATTCCGCGCGAGAGGTAAACATACGGTACGGTTCTTTGGTACCCAGCGTGCAGAGATCGTCAACCAGCACGCCCAGATAAGCTTGAGAACGCGCCGGAGCCCAGCCCTCTTTCTCAGCAGAGAAGCGCGCGGCGTTCAGACCGGCAAGCAGGCCCTGTGCAGCCGCTTCTTCGTAGCCGGTGGTGCCGTTAATCTGACCCGCGAAGAACAGACCGTGGATGAATTTGCTCTCCAGGGTCGGCTTCAGGTCACGCGGATCGAAGAAATCGTACTCAATAGCGTAGCCAGGGCGAACGATTTTTGCGTTCTCCATACCCTGCATTGAGCGAACAATTTGCATCTGTACGTCGAACGGCAGGCTGGTGGAGATGCCGTTCGGGTAAATTTCGTTTGAGGTCAACCCTTCCGGCTCCAGGAAGATCTGGTGCTGGTTGCGATCGGCAAAGCGCATCACTTTGTCTTCGATCGAGGGGCAGTAGCGTGGACCGATCCCTTCGATCACGCCGGCGTACATCGGGCTGCGATCGAGGTTATTGCGGATCACGTCATGGGTTTTCTCGTTGGTGTGCGTGATGTAGCACGGCACCTGCTGCGGATGCTGTGCCGCATTGCCCATAAACGAGAAGACCGGCATTGGGTTATCACCGTGCTGTTGCGCCAGCACGCTGAAATCAATGGTGCGCGCATCAATACGCGGCGGCGTGCCGGTTTTCAGGCGGCTGACGCGCAGCGGCAGCTCGCGCAGACGGCGAGACAATGGGATAGACGGCGGATCGCCAGCACGGCCGCCGCTGTAGTTATCCAGACCAATATGAATTTTACCGTCAAGGAAGGTACCCACGGTCAACACCACGGCTTTGGCGCGGAATTTGAGGCCCATTTGGGTCACGGCGCCCACGACGCGATCGTTCTCAACGATAAGATCTTCAACCGCCTGCTGGAAGATCATCAGGTTCGGCTGATTCTCCAGCGCGGTACGTACCGCCTGGCGATAAAGTACGCGGTCTGCCTGAGCACGGGTCGCACGCACAGCGGGGCCTTTACTGGCGTTTAGTATCCTAAACTGAATGCCTGCGTGATCGATCGCCTTCGCCATCAGGCCGCCAAGTGCATCCACTTCTTTTACCAGGTGTCCTTTCCCAATGCCGCCAATCGCCGGATTACAGGACATTTGTCCCAGCGTGTCGATATTGTGTGTCAAAAGCAGGGTCTGCTGACCCATTCGCGCTGCGGCCATTGCGGCCTCAGTGCCTGCGTGACCCCCGCCAATGATGATGACGTCAAAAGGATCCTGATAAAACATGGTGGTCTGCCTCGCGTAAAGCGGTAAGAAAATGGATTGAAGCCCGGGCCGTGGATTCTACTCAACTTTAGTCTTTCGAGAAAGCATTGGGATCCTGGGCTATTAAAAAGAAGATCTTTTTATTTAGAGATCTGTTCTATTGTGATCTCTTATTAGGATCGCGAACCCGTGTGGATAAGTCCGATCTCATAAAGAAGATCATGCAGTTAGAAAGGATCGTTTGCTGTGAATGATCGGTGATCCTGGACCGTATAAGCTGGGATCAGATCGCGACTTTATACACAGGCTAAAAACTGCGCTACGGTTGTTCTTTGGATAACTACGGGTTAATACGAGCTTTTAACCAGAGTTATCCACATCTGTTCGCGCGATCTTTAATCGTTTTTGAGTAAATTTTTCCATTCCGCGAGCCAGATCTCGGCTGGATCCTCCGGAATGTCATGATCGAGGATGTTGATCTTGAGCGTTTCGCCCAGCTGTTTTGCTCCGCAGGAGGTCACAGCGGCTTCGACTTTCTCTATTGCCCCGCAAAAGGTGTCATATTCACGACTGCCGATCCCCACTGCGCCAAAACGGACGTTTGACAGGTCGGGCTGCTGTTCCAGCAGTTCGTCATATAAAGGTTGCAGGTTATCCGGCAGATCGCCCGCGCCGTGCGTGGAGGTGATCAGCAGCCAGACCCCGTCAGTCGGGAGATCTTCCAGCAACGGGCCGTGCAGGGTTTCCGTAGAAAAGCCCGCCTCTTCCAGCTTTTCAGCCAGATGTTCCGCTACGTATTCCGCACCGCCAAGGGTACTGCCGCTGATAAGGGTGATGTCCGCCATTGATCGCTCGCTCAGATAAAGAGACGGCCATTGTACGCTGTGAACGAGCTGGGATCTACCTGTGGAAAATGTGGGAATGGATTTGCCCGATCACGGGCGGATGGTACGCATGATCGGGTTTTGCAGGGAGATCAGTGTCTCGGTGGACTGAATTTCATCGATTGTTTGGATCTTGTTGATAAGTACCTGCTGGAGGGCGTCGATGGATCGGCACATGACCTTAATAAAGATGCTGTAGTGCCCGGTGGTGTAGTACGCCTCGGTGACTTCATCCAGCGCGTTCAGTTTCGCCAGGGCGGAAGGGTAGTCTTTGGCGCTTTTAAGAATGATGCCGATGAAGCAGCAGACGTCGTAACCCAGCTGCTTCGGGCTGACGTCAATGCGCGCGCCGGTAATGATCCCCGCCTGCTTCATCTTCTCTACGCGAACGTGAATGGTTCCCGGGCTGACGCCAAACTGCTTCGCCAGTTCGGCGTAGGCGGTACGGGCATTGGCCATTAACGCCTCCAGAATGCCGCGGTCGAGATTGTCGATCTGATAATTTTCCATAGCTTTTTCTTATAAAGATTAATGAATCACTCTATTCTAGCGCCTTATTTTATCGAATCAAAAGTGAAGGCGGCTTTTTGTTGATGGGTTATTGAATAAGGTGCCATTTCTATTGCTTAATCAATATCAACAGGACGCAGGAGTATAAATAATGAAAACCGCTTACATCGCAAAACAACGCCAGATCAGTTTCGTAAAATCCCATTTTTCCCGCCAGCTGGAAGAGAAGCTTGGGCTGATTGAAGTCCAGGCACCGATCCTCAGCCGCGTGGGTGACGGAACGCAGGATAACCTCTCTGGATGCGAAAAAGCGGTACAGGTAAAAGTGAAAACGCTGCCAGACGCCCAGTTCGAAGTGGTTCATTCACTGGCGAAGTGGAAGCGTCAGACCCTGGGACAACATGACTTCAGCGCGGGCGAAGGGCTCTACACGCACATGAAAGCCCTTCGCCCCGATGAAGACCGCCTGTCTCCCATTCATTCCGTTTACGTTGACCAGTGGGACTGGGAGCGCGTGATGGGCGATGGTGAGCGCCACGTTGGCACGCTGAAGTCTACCGTTGAGGCGATCTACGCCGGGATCAAAGCGACCGAAGCGGCCGTAAGCAAAGCGTTTGGTCTGGCACCGTTCCTGCCGGAAACGATCCACTTTGTACACAGCCAGGAATTGCTGACCCGTTTCCCGGATCTGGATGCCAAAGGCCGCGAGCGGGCGATCGCCAGAGAGCTCGGGGCGGTGTTCCTGATTGGGATCGGCGGCAAGCTGTCTGATGGCAAACGCCACGACGTTCGTGCGCCGGATTATGATGACTGGAGCACCACCGGTGAGGGGGAATTTGCCGGTCTGAACGGCGATATTCTTGTCTGGAACCCGGTGCTGGAAGACGCATTCGAGCTTTCTTCTATGGGGATCCGCGTTGATGCTGAGGCGCTGAAGCGCCAGCTGGCGGTGACTGGAGATGAAGATCGTCTCAAACTGGAGTGGCACCAGGCGCTGCTGCGTGGGGAAATGCCGCAGACGATTGGCGGCGGTATCGGCCAGTCCCGTCTGACCATGCTGCTGCTTCAGCTGCCCCATATTGGTCAGGTGCAGTGTGGCGTCTGGCCGCAGCAGGTGCGTGAAAGCGTCGGTTCTCTTCTGTAATTAACGCTGCCAGCGTCTGAGCAGGCGGCTACGCAACCCGGTATCAAAGCGCCAGATATGATCGAAGATGCGCATGATGCCGGGTTTTCCATGGGCGGACATCGCCACCGCATGAAAACGGTGCTGATGCACACGCTGTAATTCCTTCACTTTATTAACCACGTCATCCGGCAGCCGCTGGGCAATAAAGTCGGATATCACTACCGCGTCAGCGTCATACCAGTCGCCGCCCTGCATCCGCTCTACGATGCTGCGAAAACAGCTGGCCAGATCGGTTCCGCCGCGAAAGCGCTGGCTCAGGAAGCGGATTGCCTGCTCGATCCCCTGCTGGTTCGTCAGCTCATAGCCCACGACTTCGCTGGAGAACAGCATAATGAAGCAGCGACGGCGATCGGCGAGCGCCACGCGCATCAGCGCCAGACAGAACGCCTTTGCACACTGCTCGTTAAACCCGCCCATGGAGCCGGACGTATCCACGCAGACAATAAATGGCCCGCGCGGCTGCTCGTCAAAATCCTGATGAATGACCGGCCGCTGGCTGACTTTCTCGCGCCAGGCTTCACCGTGCAGCCGGTAGGTGAGGAGCTGTTTTTCCACCAGCCGACGGTAAAACTCGTACTCCAGCTCGGTCATCCCGAGCGTGCTCAGCTCCGTGGGCAGCAGGCGCAGAATATCATCGCTCTGCTGGAGCCCGTCGACCTGCTCTGGAACGGTGGCCGGCTCACGCACCAGGGTGCGGAAGGTTTCCATCGGGGCGTCTTTCTTTGGAACCGACTTTGCCTCCCTTGAACGTCCCAGCTGTTCTGCAAGCTTCATCAGCTCGGGCTGCTGCGCCAGAAAATCGCCGTACTTGACGATCAGCTGATAGTCCCCGCGCCGGAGCTGGCCGGCGCTCATATCCCAGAGACGCCCTGCCGCGTTCTCATTTTCCACCAGCACTTGCTCAAGCTGGCCGCTTAAGGTCATGCGTTCCTGAACTTCACTGAGCAGCTGCTCGCGCTCTTCATCCAGCAGCTGCTGGTTTAGCGTCGTGGCCTGCACCACCAGGCTGAGACGCCAGCGCTGTAAAAAGAGGGTGTGCAGTGCGGGAGTGAACGTGGCGTTGTCCGTGACCAGCCCCCGGGCCTGGCTGGCAAACGGGGAGTGGACCTTGTCGAGCAACGTCAGGGTTTGCGGAAGCTGGACGATAAACTGCGACGTGGAAAGTCGCTGGCACTGCTGATAGCAGGCCACTTCTTCCGTTAACTCAGGGGGGACTTCGGTCTCTTTAAACCGTTGACGCAGGTTATCCCGCCAGCGCGGAAGATCGTCGGTCATCGCCTTTTTGAGCTTCGGAAATTTTTCAAAGAAGGCCGCCAGCTGCGGTGAAGCCAGAAGGGTGATCACCACTTCTTCGATCAACCCTTCCTCGCTGACGGCCAGCATGACGTTAAGCGTATCCAGGGTTAGCATTGACGCGCCTGTTTGATCTGCGCGCTGACGTCCTGCAGGCTGGCTTCGATGCGGCCTAACCAGTCGCTATGGATAAAGAGGCATTTTTGCTGCTCGCTAAAGCGGGTGTGCTGCTGGTGCCATTCGGTGTCCAGCGCGTCCAGCTGCTGCTTAATCTCTTCGGGGACGCTCTCAGAGGCGGTTCCCGGAAGCGCAAGACGCGAGCCCTGCAGGCTGACGTCGCGGATCACCAGGTGCTGGCTGCTGTCCACTTCCATGGTCAGCGGCTGCGCGAAACCGATGCCGTTGAGCTTTCCACGGATCTCTCCACCCTTATCCAGCCACTGCGCCAGCGTCTCGCGCTCAATCGTCACGTGCACCACCTGCATGTCATGCAGCTTGAGCGGCTGCTGAAGCAGCAGGGTCAGCGTCGTGCTGGTGAGTTCAGAGGGTAATTCATAGTGCGGTTTGCGGGCGAACATCCCCCCCAAGCGATTCACTTTCAGCGCGGTTTTATCACTTTGCTGCTGCTGAAGCTGGATGCGCCGCTGGGCAATCGCCCCCAGTTGGTTGAGCATCGCCTGCTGTCCCCAGGCGTGTCCGGTCATCAAAACGTCGAGCTGCTGCTGCATCAGATTCATGCCTTCCGCGTCGTGCCAGAGGCAGTCTTTCAGCAGGATCAGATCGATGGGCGCAACGGCATCGCGACCGCTGAACAGGGCGCTGGCCTGCAGCAGGCGGATCGCTTTTTTCCAGCGGCGATCGGAGACATAGGGGGCAGAGGGCAGTAAATCAAGCTGCTGGCGCAGCATGAAGATCAGCTCGAAGACGGAATCAGGCAGCTTAATTTTACCGATCTCTTCCTGCCACTGGTAATACTCCTCGTCTGATACCTGCAATGACGCTGCTACCGGATTCTCGTTCTCATCCTGCTGGCTGACCAGCATGGAACGGAAATTGGACTTATCCTGCACTTTGTCCAGCCACAGGCGGATCAGCATACGGTCATACAGCGCTTCCAGGCTGCTGTCGGCTTCAGGCAGTTCGTTTGAGGCGGCCACCAGCAGGCGCATCGGGATTTTCTCTTCACTGGCGCCGTTGCGGAACCGACGTTCGTTTATCGCCGTGAGCAGGGTGTTCAGAATGGCCGGGCCGGCTTTCCAGATCTCATCAAGGAAGACAATTTCTGCCTCAGGCAGATACCCCGTCGTCAGGCGCTCGTAGCGTCCTTCATCTTTCAGCGCCTGAATGGAAAGGGGGCCAAACACCTCTTCCGGGGTGGAAAAGCGGGTCATCAGGTATTCAAACGCGCGGGCGTTCTTAAAAGCAAACTTAAGCCTGCGGGCAATCAGGCTTTTGGCGATGCCCGGCGGCCCAAGCAGAAACACGCTTTCACCGCTCAATGCTGCCAGTAAACAGAGGCGAATGGCGTGGCTACGCTCGAAAAGGCCTTTCTCCAGCGCGCTGCTGAGGCGGGAAATTCTTTCTGCTAATAAATGTGAGTGAGCCATAATAGTTTTGCATCCTTTCGCCGTCGTGGCGGCCAATTGAAGCGAGTATAGACGTTTCAGTCAGGGCTGGTAATAGGCTGAAGTGCGGCGCAATTTTCTTTGCGCTACATTAATGCGGTTGCATTTAGGGGTACGATTTTGCAATGAATCGTGCATACTGTGCGCTTTTTGTGGGCCAAGGGACCAGGAACACATTTGTTATTTAAACGAAAAGACTAGTCTATGAGCACTGATAATAAGCAATCATTACCCGCAATTACGCTTGCGGCGATCGGGGTTGTCTACGGTGATATCGGCACCAGCCCGCTTTATACGCTTCGTGAATGTTTGTCCGGCCAGTTTGGCTTTGGTGTTGAGCGCGATGCCGTGTTTGGCTTCCTGTCCCTCATCTTCTGGCTGCTGATTCTGGTCGTTTCCGTTAAGTATCTCTCCTTCGTTATGCGCGCTGATAACGCGGGCGAAGGCGGTATCCTGACCCTGATGTCCCTTGCAGGGCGCAACACCTCCGCCAGAATGACCTCCGTGCTGGTGATTATCGGCCTGATTGGCGGCAGCTTCTTCTATGGAGAGGTGGTTATCACGCCCGCGATTTCGGTCCTCTCGGCGATAGAGGGGCTGGAGATCATCGCGCCACAGCTTGATACGTGGGTGGTCCCGCTGGCGATAATCGTGTTGACGCTGCTGTTTGTGATCCAGAAGCACGGTACCGGGCTGGTGGGAAAACTGTTTGCGCCGATTATGCTGGCCTGGTTCCTGATCCTGGCGGCGCTCGGTTTACGCAGCATTATCGCGAACCCGGAAGTGCTGCATGCGCTGAACCCATACTGGGCCGTGCATTTCTTCCTCGAATACAAAGTAGTTTCCTTCGTGGCGCTGGGGGCGGTCGTGCTCTCCATCACCGGTGTGGAAGCGCTGTATGCAGACATGGGGCACTTCGGGAAACTGCCTATCCGCGTGGCCTGGTTTATTGTGGTACTGCCGTCGCTGGTGTTGAACTACTTCGGCCAAGGCGCGCTGTTGCTCAAAAACCCGGAGGCGATCAAGAACCCGTTCTTCCTGCTGGCGCCTGACTGGGCGCTGGTGCCGATGCTGATTCTGGCGACGCTGGCGACCGTCATTGCCTCTCAGGCGGTGATTTCCGGCGTGTTTTCTCTGACGCGCCAGGCCGTGCGTCTGGGGTATCTCTCACCGATGCGCATCATTCATACCTCAGAGATGGAGTCGGGCCAGATCTACATCCCGTTCGTTAACTGGCTGCTCTACTTCGCTGTTGTGATTGTGATTGTCAGCTTCGAGCACTCCAGCAACCTGGCGGCGGCGTACGGTATTGCGGTAACCGGCACCATGGTGCTGACATCGCTTCTCTCCACCACGGTGGCGTACCGTAACTGGCACTGGAATAAATTCCTCGTGGCGATGATTCTGGTGGGCTTCCTGTGTATTGACGTGCCGCTGTTCTCTGCGAACCTCGACAAGATTGTCTCCGGCGGCTGGCTGCCGCTGACGCTGGGGCTGGTGATGTTCATCGTCATGACCACCTGGAAAAGCGAGCGCTTCCGCCTGCTGCGCCGTATGCATGAGCACGGGAATTCTCTGGAGGCGATGATCGCTTCGCTGGAGAAATCCCCGCCGGTCCGCGTGCCCGGCACCGCGGTGTACATGTCTCGTGCCCTGAACGTGATCCCGTTTGCGCTGATGCATAACCTCAAGCACAACAAAGTGCTGCACGAGCGCGTGATCCTGCTGACGCTGCGTACCGAAGATGCGCCATATGTTCACAACGTACGCCGCGTGCAGATTGAGCAGCTCTCCCCGACCTTCTGGCGCGTGGTGGCAAGCTACGGCTGGCGTGAAACGCCGAACGTGGAAGAGGTGTTCCACCGCTGCGGTCTGGAAGGCTTAAGCTGCCGCATGATGGAGACGTCGTTCTTTATGTCCCACGAGTCGCTGATCATCGGCAAGCGCCCGTGGTACCTGCGCCTGCGCGGTAAGCTGTATCTCATCCTGCAACGTAACGCCCTGCGTGCGCCTGACCAGTTTGAGATCCCGCCTAACCGCGTGATAGAGCTGGGTACGCAGGTCGAGATTTAAGTCCTTTCGAAAATGCCGGGTGGCGCTG